>DASZFS010000106.1:0-42368 GCA_035939575.1 Vicinamibacterales bacterium
AGTTGCCTCGCCCCAAAAAAAACAAGATCCTCATGGGCTGTACAAGTTGTTTAGGATTCGAGGGCGTAGGCAACTGCACGCGACCATGAGTCTTCGGCCCGCCTCAGAGTCTTCAGCCCGTTTATGAGACTGCTTCCAGACAGGAGTCACATGCGCCATGCGCTGCTGACGTTCGCAATCGCGCTCGCCTCGGTCCCCCACGCCGCCGCGCAGCGGGTCGTGCGATACGAGCCGTCCGCGAAGGACCTCAAGTTCGTCTACGCGACCGTGCCTCCGGTCGCGACGCTCAAATCGGGCGACACGCTCGAGACGAAGACCTTCGACGCGTTCGGGAACGTCATCACGAAGCCCGGCGACACGATGGCCATGGTGAAAGGAGACAATCCTCTGACCGGTCCCTTCGCCGTCGAAGGCGCGGAGCCAGGCGATACGCTCGCCGTGCGCATCCTCGACCTCGTTGTCGACTCCCCGCGCGGTGTTGGAGCGCTCGCGCCCGGCTTCGGCGCGTTGAACACGACGAGCTACACGCCGATGCTCAACCGTCCGCTTCCCGAGAAGATCTGGTTCTACGACATCGACCAGCGCGCCAATACCGCGACCTACCACGCCACTGATTCGAGCTTCTCGGTGGCCATTCCGATGCAGCCGTTTCTCGGTTGCATCGGCGTTGCGCCCGCCGGCGGCGAGGCGCGAAGCTCGGTTGTCCCCGCGGAATTCGGTGGCAACATGGACGCGCCTGAGGTGCGTCCCGGCTTCACGCTCTATCTGCCCGTCAACGCGCCCGGCGCGCTGCTCTACCTCGGCGACGGCCACGCCGTCCAGGGCGACGGCGAAGTCGCCGGCACCGCAGTGGAGGTGCCGCTGCGCGTCAGGCTCCGGGTCGACGTGATCAAGGGCAAGAAGATCGCCTGGCCGCGATTCGAGAGCGACACGGCGCTCATGGCCGTCGGCGCGTACCGGCCCCTCGATGACGCGTTGCGCATCGCGTTCACGGAGCTTGTGGGATGGATCCACACGGACTACACGCTCTCCGAGCTCGACGCGTACGAGCTGCTCTCGAAGGTGGCCAGGATCCATCTGGTCGAGATGGTGGATCCCAACTACGTCGTCATTGCCAGCGTCGACAAACGATTCCTGCCGAAGAGGTAACCTCCTGTCCATGTCGTTCGAAGAGGCCCAGCGCCTCGCGGCGCGCCTCCGCGAGGAGCTCGGGCGCGCCATCATCGGCCAGCAGAGCGTCATCCACGAAATCCTCATCGCTTTTTTCGCCGGCGGGCACTGCCTGCTGCGCGGCGTGCCGGGCCTGGCGAAGACGCTGCTCATCAAGACGCTCGCTCGAGCGGTCCACCTCAAGTTCAACCGCATCCAGTTCACGCCAGACCTGATGCCGTCCGACATCATCGGCACCGAGGTCATCGAGGAGGATCGCGCGACGGGCCGCCGCGAGATCCGCTTTATTCAGGGACCGGTATTCGCCAACGTGATCCTCGCCGACGAAATCAACCGCACGCCGCCAAAAACGCAGGCCGCGCTGCTCGAGGCCATGCAGGAATACCAGGTGACCGTGAACGGCGTCCGCTACGAGCTCGAGAGGCCGCTGTTCGTGCTCGCCACGCAGAACCCGATCGAGCAGGAAGGGACGTACCCGCTCCCGGAGGCGCAGCTCGATCGTTTCATGTTCAACGTCGTCATCGAGTACCCGTCCGCCGCAGAGGAGCACCGCATCCTGGCCTCGACGACCACCGACGATGAGCCCGAGATCGTCCCGGTCGCCAGGGCAGCCGACATCGAGGCCGCGCGTCACCTGGTGCGCGACGTGCCCGCCGCCTCGAACGTCATCGACTACGCGCTTCGCCTCGTCCGCGCGACCCGTCCGGCAGGCGGGAGCGACGATCACGTGCCGCCCATCGTTCGGCAATGGGTCAAATGGGGCGCCGGGCCGCGCGCCGGCCAGGCACTCGTGCTCGGCGCCAAGGCGCGAGCGCTGCTCGACGGACGCAGCGTGGCGTCGCCGGACGATGTCCGCGCCGTGGCGCTTCCAGTGCTTCGACATCGAGTGCTGCTGAATTTTCAGGCCGAGGCGGACGGCGCTGACGCGGACCAGATTGTCGGCCGTCTGCTCGAGGCGGTGCCTGCGCCGTGAGCGTTGGTCCTGACGCGCTCGATCCGGCGCTGCTCGCGCGCGTCACCGACCTCGAGCTCGTCGCGCGCATTCTGGTCGAGGGGCTCGTGTCGGGACTGCACCGCAGCCCTTTCCATGGCTACAGCGCCGAGTTCACTCAGTACCGTCACTACCGGCCGGGCGACGACCTCAAGTATGTGGACTGGAAGCTGGTGGCGCGCACCGACCGCGTCTACACGAAGCAGTTCCGCGAGACGACCAACATGGCCGCGGCCATCGTCATCGATACCAGCGCGTCGATGCGCTTTCCCGCCGGCGCGATCTCGAAATTCCGCTACGCCATCGTCACCGCAGCGGCGCTCGCCCATCTGGTCTCGACGCAGGGCGACGCGATCGGGCTGGTCACCGACGAGCAATTCCTTGCGCCGCGAGCGGGACGCCAGCATCTGCGCGGCCTGCTGGCGACGCTCGGTGCGTTGTCGCCGACGCATTCGACCTGGCGGCCGGCCGAGACCGTCCGGCGCGCCGCGGAACGGCTGGGGCGCCGCGGCCTGCTGATGGTCTGGTCGGACTTCTACGACGAGGAAGACCGCACATTGGCGGAGCTGCGCCGCGCGGCCAAGTTGGGGCACGAAGTGGTTCTCTGTCAGGTGATGAGCCGCGAGGAGATCGAGTTTGGGTACCGCCGCGACGTGGAGATCGAGGATCTCGAGAGCGGCCGGAGGCTCACGGTCGATGCCGTTCAGGCTCGGCGCCAGTACATGGATGCCGTCGCCGCGTTTCTCGAGCGCTGGCGACAGCGCGCCGGTGGCGAGGGCTTTCAGTACACGCTGATGGTGACCGACACGCCGCCGGAGCGGAGCCTGCGGAATCTCTTGCTCGCACGGCGGCGCTGAGGCCATCGTACAGCTGAGGCCATCGTGATCTGGTTGAATCCGGCGGCGGCGTTGGCGCTCCTCGCGCTCGTCGCGCCGCTGGCTATTCATTTCTTCGTCCATCGGAACGCGCCGCGCGTGGCGTTCCCGACGCTGCGGTTCATTCAGCCGGGGCGCCTCGCGTCGATCCAGCGCCGTGCGCTCGAGGATACGGTGCTGCTCGCAGTCCGGCTCTCGGTGCTGGCAATGGCCGTCGCGGCCGTGGCCGGCCCGTTCCTGGTGACCGCTGCGCGGCGCCGCGCCTGGGACAGCCGCCTCGTTCGCGCGATCGTCGAGACGCGAGATGTGGCGCCGGCCGGCGCCACCGTCGCGGCCGGGGGCGTCAACGCGGCCACCTTCGCCGTCGACACGATTTCCGATGGCGTCGTGCGCGCCGTGGCATGGCTCGAAACGCAGCCGCCAGGCCGCCGGGAGCTGGTCGTCCGATCGGCTTTTCCGGTCGGCTCTTTCTCCGCGGCAGATATGAAGCTCGTGCCCGGGAACATCGGCGTTCGGTTTGAGCGGACAGGCACGCGGCCCCCACGCAGGACGCTCGCAGCCCCGCCGGTCCTGACCGCGATTGACGGTCGGGAGCCAATCGAAGTGCGTCGCGAGATCGTGCTCGACGGCGCGCAATCAAGCGTCCGCGATGTGGAGATCGTCCAGGGCGCACGCTTTCCAATCGAGATCGTCGTCGCTGAGGCGGAACGCCCCGTCGTCGACGCGATCGTCCGATCCTTGCTGGTCGAGAGGATTCCCAAGGTGCCCCCCATGGTGCCTCCCACGGTGCCCCCCGCCGTACCCAATGTCCGGTCGGTGCGTCTCGTCCTCGCAGGGGATGCGGATGCCACCCACCGTGCACCGGCCTTCGCCGCGCTTCGCACGCCCTGGATGGCCGACGCTGCGGCCCGGACCTGGCGCAGCCTGACGGAACGGCGCGCCATCGGAGCGGACGTCCGTTTTGCCCCAGGGGAGAGAGACGGGAGAGACGGGAGAGACGGGAAAGACGGGAAAGACGGGGAAGACGGGGAAGACCGACTCGTCGTCACCGCAGACGTCCACGCGTCTGACCCGGTTGTGCCCGCCCTGATTCGCGCGATTCTCGACGGCCTGACGCCAGTCATCGACCGGGCGAACGACGAAATCCTGCAGATCGACGATTCTCAGCTGGCGTTGTGGTCTCGCGAGCCAGGTCCTGCGGCGCTGCGCGACCCGGCGATGTTCCCGGAAGCGTTCCCGCGCGACGATCGCCGATGGTTCTGGGCGACCGCGCTGGCCCTGCTCGCGCTCGAGGCGTGGGTGCGGCGACCACGCGCGACGCCGCTGGACGAGTCGGTTCCGCGTTCGCCCGGAGAGGCGTCTCGTGTCGCCTGACGCCACGACCTCCGCCGTCGTTCCCCGGCTGGTCGACCGTGCGGTCCTTCGTGCGCGAGTGCTGGCGGCTGCGGAATCAGCAGCCATCGGGGCCTCGGTTGCCGCCTGGTCCGTCGTCTCGGGCCTCGTCGTGGCGCTCGCGTTCGCGCTCTGGCGCTCCCGCTTCGCGTCCAGACGCGCGGTCGTCGAGGCCCTCGAGCGCGCGAACCCCGCTTCGCAGAACCTGTTCGTCACGGCCGACGAGATCGATCGGGGTCTGGTCACGGCTCGGCCGGAGGTCCGCGCGCGGGTCATGGCCGATGCCGCCCGCGCGGCAGACTCGACCCGTCCGGCCACAGCCCTCCCCGCCCGCCGCCTTGGCGCGCTCGTCCTGCTGGCCGTCGTGGCGTGGGCAACGGTCGCGGCGGGCATCGCGCGTCGCACTCGACCGATCGATGTTCCACTCGCCGGCGACGCGGCGAGCGCGGGAGTGAATGTGACTCCGCCTGGCGTCCTGCACGCATCCGTCACCATCGAGCCTCCGTCATACACCGGTTTGGCGTCGACCACACTGGCGGATCCCCCAGAGCTCCAGGCAATTGAAAACAGCCACCTGACGTTTTCGATCCGGTCCGGCGGCCATCGCGTCACTGTGGAGGCGAACGACTCAAAGCGCACGCTCGATCCGGTCCATCCAGGCGTTTTCGAGTACCGGGATGCGATCGCTCGCAGCGGGTTCGTGCTCTTCACCGCCGACGACGGCGGCCGGCGGATGATGCCGATGGAAATGACGCCGGACGCACCGCCTGCCGTCAGCCTCGTCGCGCCCGGCCGCGACCTGGTATTCGGCGGTGGCCGTGCGACGATCAGGTTTGATGCGCGCGCAACCGACGACTACGGCCTCGGTTCGCTTGCGCTGCGCTACACCAAGGTATCCGGCTCAGGAGAGCAGTTCGAGTTCGTCGAGGGTGAGGTTCCGCTCTCGATCGCGAAGCCGAGCGCGCGCGAATGGGAAGGGTCAGCGGCTCGCTCACTGACGGAGCTCGGTCTGACCGAAGGTGACATGCTCGTGTACCGCGCCGTTGCGACCGAGAACAGACCAGGCGCGCGCGAGTCGAGCTCCGACGCCTTCTTCATCGAGATCTCCAAGGTCGGCGGGGCGGCTGGCGATGCGTTCACGCTTCCCCGGGAAGAGACGCGATATGCCCTGAGCCAGCAGATGCTCATCGTCAAGACCGAGCGGCTGAATCAGAGGCGCGCCTCGCTGACGGCGACGACGCTGACCGGCGACCTGATCGAGGCGTCTCAGGGGCTGGCGATCGAACAGCGCATGATTCGATCGGAGTTCGTGTTCATGCTGGGTGGCGAGGTCGAGGACGAGGAGGTCGAGGCCGCGCAATCAACGGAGCTGCAGGAGGGCCGCCTCGCGAACCGGGGTCAGCGCGACCTCCGCGCGGCGACGGTCGCGATGAGCCAGGCAGAGAAGCTGCTGACAGCCGGGGATACGGTCGAGGCATTGAAGGCTGAGCGCGCGGCAGTGGCGGCGCTCCAGCGCGCCTTCGCCCGCGACCGCTATATCCTGCGCGCGCTCGCCACCCGCGCCCAGCTGGATCTGGCCCGCCGTCTGACAGGGGTCATCTCCCCGGGGAAGATGACGGTTGGATGGCGACGGCTGCTTGCTGATGTTCCCGCGAACCGCCGCGCGTCCCTGCTGCAGAGTCTCCTTCAGGGGCTGGGTGAGGTGGCCGCGATCGCGCGCGACGACAAGTCCAGTGGGTGGCGCTCGCAGATTGCTGTGCTGGCCGAACTGGCCATTCGCATCGACGCCCAATCGCAAGCGTTGCGGACGGCCGCCGCAGATCTCCAGCGCCTCGAGGATAGGTGGCCGGGCACGAGCGGCGACAATCGTGTGAGCGCCCTGAACTCCGTCGCGGACGTTGTGTCCGGCGAGGCCGGGCGATCGCTCGCGGATCCGCCGGCCTCCATCGGTGGCACGCGGTGACCGAGCGCGTGCTGCGGTGGATCGCCGTAGTCATCGCGATCCTGGCCTTCATGGACCCGCCGATCGTCGTCGACGGCCGCACGCGTCCGCGCGTCGGCGTCAGCGTTCAACGCGGGCCGTCAATGGACTTGCCAGGCTCGCTCGGCGCGCTGGTCTCACCGTCCGCGTCCGGCGGCACCCGTCGCGAGGTGGCCGGGAAAGTTCGCGACGCGCTGCGCCGCGATCTTCGCGACGCCTTCGACGTGATTGATGGCCTCGATACCAGCGCGGCGGCGATCGTTATTGTCGGCGATCGGTATCCCGAGACGCCGCCCCCTCTGAACGCGAGCGTGTCCACTGTGACCGTCTCGGGACCGCTTTCGCCGAACGTGCGCATTGCCGGCGTGGACGCGCCGCGCGCTGTGCCTCCGGGAACGTCCGTCCGCCTCGGCGTGAGTGTTGAGGGTAAGGGGGTTCGTGGCGCCGAGACTGTTCTGGCGCTGCACGCTGGCGGCGCCGAGGTGGGACGAGCATCGCACATCTGGACAAGCGAGGAGGAGACCTGGCGGGCCGAATTGCAGGCAGTACCCGTCGGCACCGGTCCGTTCAGCTTTGAGATCGACGCCCGACCGCTCGCGTCAGAGCGCTCGCTGGCGGACAACCGCGCGGTCGTGCGCGTTGCCGAGTCACCGCGGCTGCGCGTGCTCGTCTTCGAGGCGCGGCCATCGTGGGCCAGCGCCTTCGTCCGCCGCGCGCTCGAGAGCGATCCGCGCTTTGAGGTCAGCGGCCTCAGCCAGGCGTCGCCCCGAGCCGCCATCAGAACCGGCGGCTCGCCTGCCTTGCCAGCCGATCACCCGGATGCGTACGACGCGTTCGACACGATCGTTGTCGGAGGCCTCGACAGCTTGACGCCGGCCAGCGTGTCCATGATCGATGACTTCATGCGTCGGCGCGGCGGCACCGTTGCGCTGCTCCCGGACGCGCGCCCGTCAAACTCGGCGGCGCCGCTTCTGGCCGGCGCCGAGCTCCGCGAGAAGCTGCTCGATCAGCCAGCCGCTTTGGCGACGACACCCGCGCCGCGTCTCGACGCGTCAGAGCTTCTCGAGGCAACGCGCCTGCCCTTGGGCGCCACGGTCCTCGCGCACAGCGCCTCGTCCGGTCTGCCGGTGATCTGGACGGCGGCGAAAGGCGACGGTCTGATGCTCGTCTCGGGGGCGATGGACGCGTGGCGATATCGCGCCGAGACCGGCGTTGACTTCGACCGGTTCTGGCGCAGCGTGATCTCCGGCCTCGCGCTCGCCGCGCGCGCGGCCGTGACCGTGGAGCTCCAGCCCGCGGATGTGCGCCCGGGGGATCGGGTGCGGGTGACCGCGCGGGTGCGTCGTCTCGACCGCGAGCGGGCGCGAGGACGGCTCTCGGTTGCTGCCAGCGCGGACGGGCACGCCATGCGCCTTTGGCCGGACGCGGAGGAGGGCTCGTTCAGCGGCACCTTCGTCGTGGATCCAGCGTCACAGGCCAACCCGATACGGGTCGAAGCGAGACTCGGGGATGGCTCCGTCGCCGGTGTCTCGCAGGTGGCGCTCGATAACGTGGTGCGCGAGGCGAGTGGGCCGCCGCTTGCGCTGCTGGCGGACTCTCGTGGGGGCGTGAATGTCGGCGCGGACAACCTCGCCGCGCTCGAGGGTCATCTGCGATCGACGGTTCCCGAGCAGCCGGCGCGCGCCGCTCGCCATCCCATGAGGTCCAGCTGGTGGATCGTGCCGTTTGCCGTGTGTCTGTCGGGCGAGTGGTGGCTCAGGCGCCGGTCAGGACGACGGTGACCGGGCTGACATATACTCGAATTCATGGGCTTTTCACGGCGAAAGTTCCTGCAATCTCTGGCCGCAGGCGCGGCGATCGCAGGGGCGCCCCGATCGGCTTTCGCGCGGACGTTCGATCCGGCACGCGAGCCCGCGCCGGTGGTTCGCGATCCGAAGTACCGTGAGTGGTCCGCGATTGCGCTCGGCGAAGGCAAACGCCTCGGTTGTTCGTATGCCGACATCCGGTTCACCCGCAACCGTGCACAGTCGATCGGCGTGCGCAACGGCCAGATCCTGCGCGGCGCGGGCGGCGGATTCAGCGACGGCGACGCCACTGAGACGTATGGGTTCGGCGTGCGCGTGATTCACAGCGGCGTCTGGGGATTCGCCAGCAGCCCGGTCGTCACTCCAGAGGAAATCAAGCGGGTCACCGCGGTCGCGACCGACGTGGCAAAGGCGAGCGCGGTGGGTAAGAAGCGAGACGTGCGGCTCGCGCCGGTGCCGGCGTATGACGAATTCTGGGAAGTCAAAATCGAGCGAGACCCATGGGACGTTCCTCTGGAGGAGAAGGTCGATCACTTGCGCGGCGTCTCGGCGACGCTGCAGAAGAACCCGTCGGTCATGTTCGCCGTCGCCACGGTCAGCTTCGAGCACGAGTGGAAGTACCTGGCGACGAGCGAGGGATCGTTCATCGAGCAGGTCTTCCATTTCACTGACTGCACCGCCAGTGCGACAGCGCGCACGGGCGCTCAGGTGAAGACGCGCAGTTTCGAGCGGCTCGCCGGCGCAGGTTACGAGTTCCTCATCAAAGCCGATATGCCAGGTCACGCCGAGCAGATCGCCGCCGAGGCGGTCGAGCACTCGATGGCGAAGCCTGTCGGCCAGGGGCTGAAGGACCTCGTGCTGCTCCCGTCGCATCTCGCGCTGACCATCCACGAGATTGTCGCGCACGCCACGGAGGTGGACCGCATCGCCGGTTACGAAGCGAACTACGCAGGCACCAGCTTTGTGAAGATCGCCGACGTGGGCAAGCTGAAATACGGGTCAAGGCATTTCAACGTGACGGCGGACCGCACGTTCCCCACCGGGATGGCGACCGTTGGCTTCGACGATGACGGCGTGAAAGCGCAAAAGTGGCCGATCGTCAAGGACGGCGTTCTCGTCGGCCTCCAGACCAACCGCGAGACCGCTCATCTCGCCGGCGAGAAAGAAAGCCGCGGCTGCACATTCGCCAACCATTGGCGGAATTACCCGTTCCTCCGGATGCCGAACGTGCAGTTGGAGGCCGGCCCGGCCGGGTCACCCACCGTCGACCAGATGGTCGCCGACGTCAAGGACGGCGTCCTCGTCGAGGGGCAGGGCAGCTTCAGCATCGACCAGCAGCGTTACAACGGCCAGTTCGGCGGCGATGCGTTCTGGGAAATCAAGAATGGCAAGAGAACGCGCATGGTCACCGATTTCACATACAACGCCATCACCACCGATTTCTGGGCCAACCTCGACGCGGTGGGTCCGCCGGAAACCTGGGAGCATCACGGGTTGACCGGCGACGCAAAAGGCCAGCCCGTGCAGTCCAACCACCCGTCGCATGGCTCCGCGCCGTGCCTCATTCGAAAGATCATGGTGGGCGCTGCCTACGCTTGAAGGCCTTTCTTTGAACCGGGCACCGGGTACGCGAGTACCGAGTACCTGGTACCGAGTACCCGTACCGCACCGATGAGTTACACACAAGAGTTCGTCAAGTCCATCACCGATAAGGTTTTGAACATGGCCAAGGCCGACGCGGTCGAGGTGACGTTCGCCGGTGGCGAGCGGTCGGCGACGCGCTACGCCAACTCGACGATCACGGCAAACCTTGTCGAGCACGACCAATCGGTCTCAATCAGCGTCTATTACGGACAGAAGTCTGCGACGACCTCGACGCACCAGTTCGACGACGCTTCTCTCGAGAGCGCGATCGAGCAGGCACAAGAGCTGGCGAGACGCCGCCCTGACGACCCGGAGTTGATGCCGCTGGTAAAGCCCCCGCAAGACTATCTGCCCGTCGACGCGGCGCTCCAGTCAGCCGTGGACTTCGGTCCCGCGGAGCGGGCGCGCATGGTGCAGCAGAGCGTGGCGGTCTGCGAGAAAAAGGGCGTGCTCGGCGCCGGCTACGTCCCGAAGCTGCACTGGACCGACGCGTACGCGAACTCCGAGGGGCTCTTTGCCTACTACCGCTACGCCGAAGCAAGCTTCATCCTGACGTGCCGGACGCCGGACGGCACGGGGTCCGGCTGGGCCGGTACGACCGGGCTCAAGGACGTCGCGGCGATCGACGCCGCCGCCATCACCGAAGTGGCTGCCGAGAAGGCGCTCAGGTCGCGCAAGCCGCGCGCTCTGGAGCCAGGCAATTACACCGTCATTCTCGAGCCGCGTCCGGCCGCGCGGTTTCTGTCGCTGATCCTGTTCGCGCTCAACGCTCGCGCCGCGGAAGAAGGGCGGAGCTTCATGAGTGCCGGCGAAAAGGGCCAGACGAAGATCGGGCAGAAAGTGTTCGGCGAGAACATCACCATTCGGAGCGACGTCGGCAACCCGGTGCTGCGGCAGACGCCGATCGGGCCCGACGGTCTTGCCGCGCGGCCCATCACGTGGGTCGACAAAGGTCTCGTCAAGAACCTGTTCTACGATCGCTATTGGGCGAAGAAGCAGGGCCGGGCGTTCACGCCGGCCAATCCCGGCATGAGCCTCGTGATGGACGGCGGTGACGCGACCCTCGACCAGATGATCCGGTCCACCAGGCGTGGGCTGCTGGTGTCGTTCTTCTGGTACATCCGACCGGTCGAGCGGATGACGCTGCTCAACACGGGCATGACGCGCGACGGGCTGTTTCTGATCGAGAACGGTGAGATCGTCGGACCGGCGCAGAACTTCCGCTGGAACGACGGTCCCGCGCGTGCGTTCAACAACGTCTCCATGCTCGGCCGGCCGGTGCCGATGCACGTAGGCGAGGCGTACGACAATCCGGGAACGGCGCTCGTCCCGCCGATGAAGATCGAGGATTTCCGGATGACGTCTATTTCCCCAGCGGTGTGAGCTACCATTGACAGACATGCGGCGTTCTTTGGCACTCGCAATTGGCGGAGCCCTCCTCGCGGCTGCCGCGGCCTGCACTGGGAATACCACGCCTGTGCCGATCTCGACGCCGATCGCGGCACCGACCATCACCGAGAACTACAGCGGCACGCTCAACGTGGCGGGGAGCAATCTGCACTCGTTCCAGGTGACCAACGCGAGCGAGGTCGATGTCACGCTCCTCTCGCTGATGACCGTTGCGGTCGTCGCGGACCCGACCCAGACCCCGCCGGTCGTCGGTGTACCGGCCGTGCCTGTGACCATTCCGCTCACGCTCACTGTCGGTCAGCCAACCCTCACGACGCTCGGCGTGCAATGCTCGAACCTCAAATCGGTCTCCGCTCCCCCAGGGCCGTCGCCACAGCTGACGGGTCAGGCCCTCGGCGGCACGTACTGCGTCTCCATTTCCGATCCGACGAGCGCCCTGCCAAGCGCCGTGACCTACGCCATCACCGTGGCGCACTCATAGCGCGTGACGCGGGTGTGTCGCAGCACCCTCAGCGCAGCCGTTAGCACCCTCGGCGAAGCCGCTACGTCATCGCGTAGACAACCACATTGACCGCGAATCGCGTGTTGTCCTCACGCAAAAACCGCTTGTTGCGCCAGTCGTAGTCCCACTCGCAGCCGTAGTCCTTGTTGCTGTACAGGACGGCAAGACGTCCTCTGCGCTCCACGCCCTTCAGGTATTCGTGGACGATGTTGTCTCCCCATCCGTTCAGCTCGTGAGAGGTTTGCGGCGGTCCGTCTGCGAACGTGAAAAAGCTGCGGTAGATTGCGTGGGTCGCGGCAAGCTTGACGAGCGGATCCGCGGGGAAGACCGACTGCATCTCCTGCTCGAACGACCGCGCGTAGAGCCCGTTGACATCGTGATTGCAGTCGTCGGAGAAGAGTAGTCCGCCGGCATCGGCGAATCGCCGCAGGTTCTCGCGCTCCGCCTGATTGAACCGCACCAGCTTGTGGCCGGTCATGAACACGAACGGGAACGCGAGGAAATCCGCGGATGAGGCCGAGATGACCACTTCGTCTCTGTAGACCGGGATGGACGTGTATTGCACGATCGAATCGAGAACGTTCGCGGCGACCTTCGGGTTGTAGTCCCAGTCGCCCGATTCGTAGCGGAGCCGGGCGAAGACGAACTCCGATCCGCGCGGCCGGCCGATGCGCTGCGTGAGCGCAAGGGCGGTCGCCTGAAGGAACCCGCGCCTGGTCAGCACCTCTTTATCATCCCATTTCTGTCGCCAGAAGCGGGTTTGCACCTCGCGAACCAGTCTGTCGAGCCCTGTCGAACCCTGTCGAACCCCTCGACCCACCCCTCCCGGCTGTGTACAATGCAGGTTTTCACTGTGGAGTATCACATCCAGCATTACGATCTCGAGCAGGGAGCGCTCGAGATCCAGTACATCGAGGAGTTCTTCGGCGAGTTTCCGCGTAAGAAGGCGGCGTCGGAAATCGTCCGTCGGCTTCAAGCCCGAGCGCACCTGATTCTCCTTGCGACTGCCCCGCTTCCGCACGACCCCGGGACGGTCGTGCCGGTATCCTTCAAGGTTGCCCACGAGATCAAAGCACCCGAAACCGAGCCCAAGCTGGTGGACCTCATGCACCGGCTGCATGAGCACGTTCAGTTCACGGGCCGCCGGGTCTTGTACACCTGGATTGGCGGGACCCGGCGCGACTGGCGTGGCCAGGGGTTCTTCAGAGCGTTGACCGAGCAGCAGGAGCTGTGGGCCATCGAGCAGGGCTTCGACGAGATCGTCGTCAAGACCAAGAACAAGTTCTATGACATGCGGGGGACGTTGGACCACTTGCGCTTCGAGGTCGTGAAGTACGAGCGTAACCTGCACGACAACGCCGAATCCAAGGTCTACTTGAGCAAGAAGCTCCTGCCCGAGACCGTCCGCACGCACCGCAGCGCCAAGACCGTCGTCCAGATGCCCGTATAGGCTGACCAATCGCGATGACCCCACAGACTCCCTACTCTGCGGATCTCGGTTCCCGGGAACCGCTTTCGGCCTTGCGCGAGACCATGGCGCGCATCCAGACGCTTGCGTCCGGCTGGGCGCCGGCGCAGTTCGAGCGGACGTACGCGCCGGGGAAATGGACCGCGCGAGAGATCCTGACCCACCTGGCGCAGACTGAGCTGGCCCTCGGCAACCGCGCGCGCATGGCGCTCGCGACGCCGGGCTATACCGCACAGTCGTTCGATCAGGACCGATGGATGGCACAGGAAACCGGCGCGTCGGCCGCATCTCGCGGGTCGCGTGGAGCCACGGGTCCTGTGGCCCTGGAGGCACTGGTCGCGCTGAATGCCATGAACCGCGCGCTGTTCGAGTCGCTGACGCCGGCCGAGCGCGCGACGCCCTTCGCCCATCCCGAGTACGGCGCGCTGACGATCGACTGGTTGATCCACCAGATGGCCGGCCACGCGCTGCATCACCTCAAACAGCTCGACCAGATCGAGCAACTTTAGACGGCGACCTGACGGACGACTCCGAATGGGGCTGGAGACTCGTGGTCGCGTGCAGTTGCCTCCTCAGAACGGGGCCGAAGACCAATGATCGCGTGCAGTTGTCAGGTGGCCTGAAGACTCATGGTCGCGTGCAGTTGCCTCGTCAGAACGGGGCCGAAGACTCATGGCCGCCGCGTGCAGGGCCTGAAGACTCATGGTCCGCGTGCACTTGCCTCGCCCCAAGACCAAGGTTCTCAAGAGTTGGACAGGGACTTCAGAAACCCAGGGCGTAGGCAACTGCACGCGGACCATGAGTCTTCAGGCCCGTCCTGTTTCGACTTTGGGCGAGGCAGCTGCACGCGACCATGAGTCTTCGGCCCGCCTCAGAGCTTTCAGCCCAGCCCTAAAGACCCTCAGCCTCCGCGTGTAATAAACCACCCAGGGAGTGTGACCAGTGAGAAAGGTGCTCTTCGCGACGCTGCTCGGCGGGTTCCTCGGCATCTTCGACGGTCTGACCGCGTGGTTCACGCCGGAGGTCCGCGATCAATTGATCGGCATCGTGATCGGGTCCACGATCAAGGGCCTGCTGACCGGGGTCATCATCGGTTTCTTCGCGCAGAAGGTGCGGTCGCTCGTCCTCGGCACCCTGTTCGGCGTCGCGGTGGGGGCGTTCTTTGCCTACCTGATTCTCTTGATGAACCCCGGCCACGTCCTGAACATCATGCTGCCGGGCAGCCTCGTCGGCTTGATCGTCGGGTACGTCGCCCAGAGCGATAATCGTCGATGACCGATGGACCTGCCCGCCACACGGCATTCGATCGTCGCCGCCGTCCGCAGCGCCGACACGGCCGTCAGGCGCGACGGCTTCGAGGCCCTCGTGACCGTCTACTGGAAGCCAGTCTACAAATACCTGCGAATCAAATGGCACGCGTCAGCGGACGCCGCTGAGGACACGACGCAGGAATTCTTCGCGCGCGCGATCGAGAAGGGCTTCTTCGACAGCTACGATCCCGCCAAGGCGCGCTTCCGCACGTTCCTGCGATTGTGCCTCGACCGCTTCGTCGCCAACCAGCGGAAGTCCGCGGGGCGCCAGAAGCGGGGTGGCGCGCAGCCGCTGGTGCCGCTGGACTTCGAGACCGCCGAAGGCGAGCTCCGCCAACGCGACGTCGCCGTCCCCGGTGACCTCGACGAGTACTTTCATCGCGAGTGGGTCCGCAGCCTGCTGGCGCTGGCCGTCGACGACCTGCGCGCCGAGTACGACGCCGCAGGCAAGGCGCTGCAGTTTCACGTGTTCCAGCGCTATGACCTCGACGGACCCGCGTCCGGTGACGTCACGACCTACGGCGGTCTCGCGCGCGAGCTGGGGATTGCCGCGACCGACGTCACCAACTACCTGTCCGCCGCCCGCAAGGCGTTCCGGCGACACGTGCTCGAGCGGCTTCGATCGATTTGCGGCGACAGCGGCGAGTTCGAGGCCGAGGCGCGGCACTTGCTGAGAGGTGGGCTGCGATGACCTGGCTCCCGGATGCCGCCGTCGAGCATCTGCGGGACGTCGCGGACTGGCCGATGCTGCCGACCGACCGCTACGAGATCGTGGAGCCACTCGCGCGCGGTGGGATGGGAACGGTCTACCGCGGGCACGACCGCAAGTTGGATCGCGCGGTCGCCATCAAGGTGCTCTCGCCGACCGCCGTCAGCGAGGAGGCATCCGCCCGGATGCAGCAGGAGGCGCGCATCCTGGCGCGTCTCGAGCACCCCGGCGTCGTGCCGGTCTACGATCTCGGCCGCCTGACCGACGGCCGCATCTTCTACGTCATGCGGCTGGTCCACGGCCGCCGCCTTGATAAATACATCGCCGCGCGCCTCCTCTCCGAGAAACTGCGCCTGTTCGTCCGCATCTGCGATCCCGTCGCCTTCGCCCACGCACAAGGCGTCATTCATCGCGATCTGAAGCCGGATAACGTCATGGTCGGTCCGTTCGGCGAAGTCCTGGTGATGGACTGGGGCATTGCCGCGCTCGGTGGAGAAGCCGGGCTCGGGTCGAGCGCCGCCGCCGGCGCGGTCGTCGGGACGCGGGCCTACATGCCGCCGGAACAGACGCGCGGAGATCCGGTCGACGCGCGCGCGGACGTGTTCGCGCTCGGCAGCCTGCTGCACTTCATGCTCACCGGCGCGGCACCGCCGAGTGGGAGTATCGCGCAGCCAGGCGAGACGAATGCCTTGCACGGCACGCCGCGTCCGCTGCAGGCCATCTGCGCGAAGGCGCGCGCCCTCAATCGTGACGATCGCTACCCGGACGTTCTGTCGCTTGCCGCCGACGTCGAGCGCTTTCTGTCCGGCGACTCCGTTGCGGCGCGCCGCGAGACCGCGCTCGAGCGCCTGGCGCGGTTCGTGCGCAACAATCGCATCGCGATCGTGATCGTCCTCGCCTACCTCGTCCTGCGCGTAGTCATTGCCTGGCTGGCGCCCTGAAGCGTTACCTCTTCATCGTCTCGACGATCGCTTCGAAGAAGACCTGCGCGGCCTCGCGGACGCCGCTGAGCGGCACCCGTTCGGCGTCGCCGTGCATCGACGCGACGGTGTCCGCCGACAGGATGGCCGGGAAGACACCATAGCTCTTCACGCCCTTCGGCCGGAACGCGTTGGAGTCGGTGCCGTACGGAATCAGGATCGGCGTGACGACAGCCTCGGGATGCAGGCGCCTGATCGCGCCCTCGAGATGGCGGTACAAAGAGGTGTCCCAGGGCGTGACCACCGGATCGTCCGATTCGTTGACCAGTTCCAGCTTCAGCGACGGGTCGCCCAGCCGGCGGCGGATGTCGTTCATCCACGCATCGCGCGTGACGCCAGGCAGCACGCGGCAGTCGAGCCCCGCTTCCGCCGCTGACGGGATGACGTTGATCTTCGGCGGGTCGCCCGTGCCGGACCGGAGCCACGTCAGCGCGACTGTCGAGTGCTGAATCGCGTTGGTGAACTTGTTCGCCGCGAGCGTCCCCACGTGCGTCGTCATGACGTCGACGATCGACGGCTGAGCGTCCGGCTGAGCGCGTCGCGTGGCTCCGCTCGCCGATGGAGTCGGCGCGGGGTTCGTCGCGAGCAATCGTCCGAGGGCCCGCATGAGTCGATCGTTCGGATTCTGATCGTGCGGCTGGCTGCCGTGGCCGGAGACACCCTCCGCGCGCACCTTGAGCCAGACGAGCTTCTTCTCAGCCACCGAGATGCCATACACGAGCTTGTCGGCGGCGAACAGATCACGGCTGCCGAAGCCACCTTCGTCAATGACGTACTCGGGATCGAGCTCCGTCCAGTGATTGGCGATCATCCAGCGGGCGCCCATCGCGCCGCCCACCTCTTCGTCCGGCTCGGCCAGCAGGACGACGTCGCGCGACAGCGGCACGTGCTCGCGCTTCAATCGCAGGAACGCGAGAATCTCCGAGACGCCCATGCCCTTCATGTCCATCGCGCCGCGGCCCCAAAGAACGGTGTCATCGACTCCGGGGACACCTGTCGACGCGGTCCCCCGGTCGCCGTGCGTGATCGTCGCCGCAAACGGGTCGAGCTTCCACTGCGACCGATCGGCCGGCACGACGTCCATGTGATGGAGCAGCACGATGGCCTTGCCGCTGGGCGGCGTGACCGTGGCCTTCAGCCTGCCGTAGATGATGGCCTTGCCCGGCGCGGATTCGTATCGTGTCGGAGGAATGCCCTCGCGCTCGAGGATGCCGGCGAGGAAATCCGCCGTCTGACGCGTGTCGCCCGGCGGATTCGAGGTGTCGAGGCGCACGTACTGCTGGAGCAGCCGGGTGGCCTCGTCTTGTTCACCTGGTCCGGGTTGCGCCCGAACCGGGCGCTGAATGAGCGCCAGCCACAACATCAACGCGCCCGCGACGGCCAGTCGTGCTCCGGCACTCATATCGCCTCGAAGACCCCCGTATCCCGGTTCTTGCGCACGCGATCCCACGTGAAACACCGTCCGTTCATCGCGATGTACACCCCGGGCTCGAGGAGCTGCACGAACGACAGCGCAGACCCGAGGTTGAAGAGCCCATCCGAGCTGCCGAACGCGTAGGGCACCATGGCGCCGGTCAGCACGACGGTCTTGCCGGCGAGCGGCGGCGTCGCCCCGGCCAACGCCCGCGCGGTCTCGACCATCGTATCGGTGCCGTGCGTGATCAGCATCCGCGGCTCTGCTGCCGCGCGGCAGCGCTCAACGATCTGCTGGCGGTGCTTGCCCGTCATCTCGAGGCTGTCAATCATCATCACCGTCTCGACGGACACCTCCACCCGGGAGCGGCCGAGCCGCAGCATCTCGGGCAAATGCGTCTCCTGAAAGGACAGCACGCCGCCGAGCTCGTCGTACCGCTTGTCGAAGGTGCCGCCGGTGACGAAGATCCGGATCACTCAGTTCGATCGCTCAGTTCGATGTCTTTGACGGCGTCAGCCCATCCTGCGCCGAGAGATACAGCGCGTTGAACAGCATCGGGAAGGTCGCGTGCGTCTGCGCCCTGTGCTGCGGCCTGAGCCCGAAGAGCACGACCCGGCCCGGGCTCATGTCGATCGACACGACGGCCGCATGCCCCGCCATCAGCTCCTCGCCCTTCAGCCACCCGGACGCAACGACGTTCGTATTGGGGTACCGCGCGACGACGCTCGTTCGCTGCGACGCGAAGCCCTCGACGATGGCGAAGAACGGGCTGTTGATGTAGAAGCCGTACGTGGCCGGCGCCACGCCGTATCCAAGCGGATGTTGGGTGTCGACTTCCACGTGCAGGATCGTGCCCGGCGCGAAGTGCTGATCGCGCGTCAACCCCTTCTTCATGTCCTTGACCGGAATCGGCAGCTTCTCGATGGCCAGGTCGCACGCATTGCCCATCGTGACGAGCGTGCCGCCGTCCGCCACGAACTGCTTCAGGCTCTCGACGCCGGCGTCGCCAATCCCGCCGCGATATTCCGGTCGAATGGCCGGCGCATCGAACCCGTCGATGATGCTCCGCGCGTCCTGGTCGGCGATGATGATGGCGTCGAACTTCTGTCGCAGCTTGCCGGCGCGGATGTCGCTGTTGTGGATCGGGCTGAGGTTGAATTCGTACTGTTCCAGCACCCACCGCGTCCAGCCCTCGTCCATGCTCCCGCCCGTCCACGGCTGGTACATCGCCACCCGGGGGGCTCGGAAGGGGACCTGTTCCTTCGTGCTTGTCCCTGCTCCCTGGTTCCGCGTCCGTTCCGCGTCCACTGCTTTCACGTTGAGCGCGAAGTCCTTGGCGAGCTGTTCGACTTTGGCGCGGGAGACGCCGCTGACCGCGATGCGTGACGGGCCGTCGAACGCAACCCGCGCCCCTTCTTTCAGGGCGCGGTTGATCGCGAGCGCCGCGTCGGGACCCTTGTAGTCGAACGCGTATCGCGATCCGGTGCCGGTGACCTCGCCGCCGCTCTTTGGCAAGCCGTCGACGCTCGTCATCTTGAAGTCGGGCAGCGGGTTCTTGACGAACACCGTCTCGACGCCAAGCAGCATGCCGAGCGACCAGGCGGTCACATCGTAGGGCGGCTCGGGCGGCGCGTTCGGGCCGCGCCGCACCTCGGGATATGTCTGCGTTTCGAGCATGTCCTTGGCGTAACGGGCGAACACCTGCGCCATCGGCACGACGAATGTGCCCGCCGCGTACTTCTTGCCGTCCGCGTCGAAGGCCGCATCGGCGCGGTAGACCTCCACGCCGCCGAGGCGCAGCTTGTCCACGAGGTGTGCGGCCTCGCGCGCGTCATGTTGCCCTTCGAGTGGAATGAGGATCGCTGCGACATCCCCCTTTGCCCGCTTGCCGTCCTCGATGGTCTGCCGGTTCACTTCATAGATCTGGCGGAGGATGGCCTCGCGCCGATCCGCCGCCGTGTCGAGCAGCGCCATCGTTGCGATGAGCTCGTAGTCCACGATGTCGCGCAGCGTCCACCGGCCGCCCATCCAGGGCCGGGGGTACTCGGTGCGCGAGTTGATGTCGGTCGGCGCCGCCAGCGGCGCGTCGCTGAACTGCTGACCGCGTCCGCCCCCCTCGCCGCCGCGGCCCTCGGCCTCCCCTGGACCGGAACGTCGCGCCGCGCGTCCCGGCACCGCCCGCTGCTGCTCGATCGGGGCGGCGACACGCGCGCTGGCGACCTCGGTCAGCAGGCCGATCTGGTTGTGCCACCAGCCGCTCCACGCCATCGCGCCTTCCCAGAAGTTCGTGTAGGTGGAGTTGTAGATGATGCCGTCCTTGCCCGCCGCTTCGAGCGCCGCAGCCTGTGACTGTCCCAGGATGCCGTTCCATCGGTAGATCAAGGGATGGACGTTCGGGTTGATCGGATCGGTCGCCGGCATCACGAAGATGCGGGCGGCGTTGCTGCCCATCTGATGCTCGTCCAGCCAGACCGACGGAAACCAGTCATGCCACAGCAGGCGCGCCGTGTGCTGGCTCTCCTTCTGCGTGAGCATGTACATGTCGCGGTTGTTGTCGTGGCCGACGTACGGGTGGTACAGGTAGGGAATCGGGCTGTTGGCGTAGGGCGTCCCGACGTTCTTGTTGAACCAGTCGGTCACCATGATCTGGCCGTCAGGATTCAGGCTCGGAACGAGCACGAAGATGACGTTGTCGAGAATCTTCTTGACCGCCGGGGAGTCTTCTGTCGCGAGCCTGTGCACGAGCTCCACCGACATCTGCGAGGCGCCAATCTCGGTCGCGTGGATGCTGCAGGTGATCACGACCACGACCTTGCCCTCGCGAAAGATTTCGTCGCGCTCGGCGTCGCTCGGCGCGCCGCCCTGAAAGTACAGCTTGCGTTCGAGCTGTTTGAAGCGCTCGGCGTTCTTGAGCGTCTCCGGCGATGCGATTTCGAGCGCGATGAATGGGTTGTCCTGACTGGTCTTGCCGAGCTCGCGGAAGCGCACGCGGTCCGATCCCGCCGCGGCCAGCTTCATGTACTCGACGATCTTGTCCCAGCGGATCAGTTTGCTGTCGGCGCCGACTCGATGGCCCAGGAACTGTTCGGGCGTCTGCAGCGGGCCGGCCGCGGTCGCGGCGAGCGTTGTCATGACGGCAAGGGCAAGCGCGGGGACGAGCGGGCGTCGGGTCATCTGCGCTCGTTGGATCATCATCAAAGAGCCTCCAGAATCGGAGCCACTATAATAGTCCGCTCCATGTCACGAAGCTTGACGACCCGATCGCGCATGGACGCGATCCAGGCACCCATCGTCGCCGTCATCGGCGACATCATCCGGCAGTGCCCGGGCACCATTTCGCTCGGCCAGGGCGTCGTGCACTACGGCCCGCCGCCGGCCGCGATCGACGTCGCGCGCGCCGCGCTGTTGAACGCCGATACCCATGCGTACCAGGACGGGGCGGGCAACCGCGCGCTCATCGGCGCCATCGAGGAGAAGCTTCTTCGCGACAACGGCATCGACGTCGGGCGCGGGAGCGGCGTTACCGTCACGGCTGGCGGCAACATGGCGTTCGTCCACGCGATTCTCGCCGTCACCGAGCCGGGCGATGAGGTCATCCTCCCGGTGCCCTTCTACTTCAACCATGACATGGCGATCGAGATGGCCGGATGCACCGTCGTTCGCGTCCAGACCGACCAGCAGTATCAGCTCGACCTCGAGGCCATCCAGCGTGCCGTGACGCCGCGGACGCGCGCGATCGTCACCGTGACGCCGAACAACCCGACGGGCGCGGTGTATCCGGAGGCGGCGTTGCGGGACGTGAGCCGGCTCTGCGCCGATCGCGGCCTGTTTCACATCAGCGACGAGGTGTATGAATACTTCACCCACGGTGACGCCAGGCACGTCTCGCCGGGCGCGTTCGAGCGCGCCGAGGCGCACACAATCTCGCTGTTCTCCCTGTCGAAGGCGTACGGGTTCGCGGGATGGCGCATCGGCTACATGGTCTATCCCGATCGGCTCGCGGACGCGATCGCGAAAGTGCAGGACACGGTCCTCGTCTGTCCACCCGTCATCTCGCAGGTCGCCGCGGTCGCGGCCATGGAAGTCGGTCCCGCATATTGCCGGCATCACCTGCGCGCGCTCTCTGAAGTGCGCGACATCGTTCTCGCCGAGCTGGCGTCACTCGAACCGCTCTGCACCGTGCCGCCGGCGGACGGCGCGTTTTACTGTTTCCTGCGCGTCAACGCCGCCGGTGTCGATCCGCTGCGCACAGCCGAGCGCCTGATCCGCGAGCACCGCGTCGCCGTCATTCCCGGCCACGCGTTCGGCATGACGGCGGGCTGCTATTTCAGGGTGGCGTACGGCGCGCTTCAGAAGGAAACAGTCGCGGAGGGCATCGGCCGCCTCGTTCGCGGGCTGCGCGCAGTTCTGAGCTAGACGGGCTGAAACTCTGAGGCGGGCGGAAGACTCTGAGGCGGGCCGAAGACTCATGGTCGCGTGCAGTTGCCTACGCCCCAGACGCGATGAGAGTGGGCCTGAAGACTCATGGCCGCGTGCAGTTGCCTCGCCCCAAGATCAAGGTTCTCAAGGCTTGGACAGGGTGATCAGAAATCGAGGGCGTAGGCAACTGCACGCGGCCATGAGTCTTCAGGCCCTGCACGCGGCCATGAGTTTTCAGGCCCTGCACGCGACCACGAGTCTCCAGACCACGCAATTCAACCAGCCGCCAGCCTAGACATCGATCTCCTCGGCTTCATCCGCGCGCTCCATGATGAAACGGAACCGCGCGGACGCGTCCTTGCCCATCAGCTCGTTGATGACGCGGTCGGTGACGATCTGATCGGTCACCTCGACGCGCAGCAGCCGTCGAGTTCGCGGGTTGAGTGTGGTCTCCCACAGGACCTTCGGCATCATCTCGCCCAGCCCTTTGAACCGCGTGATCTCCGGCGTCCCGCGTCCGTTCTTCTGCTTGAGGATCGCGTCCTTCTGCGCATCATCCAGCGCCCACTGCGTATCTTTGCCGATGTCGATGCGGTAGAGCGGCGGCTGCGCCAGGTACACTTTGCCGTTCGCGATGAGCTGCGGCAGATGCCGGTAGATGAAGGTCAGCAGCAGCGTCGCGATGTGGTTGCCGTCCGAGTCGGCGTCGGCCAGGATGATGATCTTCCCGTAACGCAGCTTCGACAGCTCGAACGTCTTGCCGAGCCCGCAGCCGAGCGCAGTCACCAGATCCGACAGCTCCTTGTTCTCGAGCACCTTCGCCAGCGACGCGCTTTCGGTGTTCAGCACCTTGCCGCGGAGCGGCAGAATCGCCTGGCGTGCACGGTCCCGCCCCTGCTTCGCTGACCCGCCGGCCGAATCACCCTCGACGACGAACAGCTCGCTGCTGTCGGCGCTCGCGTTGGTGCAGTCGCTCAACTTCCCGGGCAGGTTGAGCCGCGTGGACGTGGCGCTCTTGCGCGACACTTCCGCCTGCGCCGCGCGGCTGGCCTCGCGCGCCCGCGCCGCCAGGATGATGCGCCCTACGATGGCCTGCGCCACGCTCGCGTTGTGATTCAGCCAATGCTCGAGCGCCGGCCGGACGACGCCGTCGACGGCGGAGACGAGCTCCGGGTTGTTGAGGCGATCCTTCGTCTGGCCCTGGAACTGCGGCTCCTGCACGAAGACACTCAACACGCCCGTCACGCCCTCCCGGATGTCTTCGGCCACGAGCGTGACGCCTTTCGGCGACAGGTTGTGCGTCTCGATGTAGTTCCGGACCGCCTTGCCGAGTCCCGCCCGCAGGCCGGCTTCGTGCGTGCCGCCCGACCCGGTCGGGATGCCGTTGACGTATGAACGGATGTGCTCGTCGGTCGCTTCGGTCCATTGGAGCACGAGGTCGATCCGCAGCCCTTCGTCCTTGAGCAGCGTGAACGGCGCTTCGTGCACCGGCTTCGCGTTCCGTTCGGCGACGATCGTTCTCAGGTAGTCAACGAGCCCCTCGCGATGCTCGAACGTGATCTTTTCTTTTGACGACTCATCTTCGAAAGCAACCTTGACGCCCTTGTGCAGGTAACTGACGACCTCGAGGCGCTGCTTGATGACGTCAGGGTCGAACTCGATCTTCGGAAAGATCGCCGCGTCTGGGTGAAAGTAGACGATGGTTCCGGTGCCGCGCGCCGGGCCAATCTTCTTCAAGCCGCTGACAGCCTTGCCTTGCTTGAAGCGCATCTCCCACTGCACACCGTCGCGCTTGACGGTGGCGACCAGATCCTTCGACAGCGCGTTGACCACGCTGGCGCCGACACCATGCAACCCTCCGGCGGTCTTGTAGTTGCCGTGCTCGAACTTGCCGCCGGCGTGGAGCACCGTGAAGATCACCTCGAGCGCGCTCTTCTTGGTCGCCGGATGCTTGTCGACCGGAATGCCGCGGCCATCGTCTTCGATCGTGATGGATGATCCATCGGCGTGAAGCGTGACCCAAATGTTTGAAGCGTGACCGTTCATCGCCTCGTCGACAGAGTTGTCGAGGATTTCCCACACGAGGTGATGCAGTCCGGTTGAGCCAACGCCGCCGATATACATGCCGGGCCGCTTACGGACGGGCTCCAATCCCTCGAGAACCGTGATGTCTTTAGCGGTGTAGTTCGCGGATGCCATGTCTATAATGTGCGCCTTGTGCGTACTGTACGGAGAGCCGCCCGCAGACGTGGCCCGTTATCGCTCGGCGCCTGCCTGCTGATTGTAGCGGTATTTCGTTCGCCCTTCGCCGCTGCGGCGGTCGTTTCTGAGGACGCGCCGGTACCCGGCGGCCCCGCAGCGCTTGCTGCGGCGCTCGCGATCGACCCGGTGCCCGACCGCGGGCGTTTCATGTCGGAGGTGACGCGGCTGGTGTACCAGGCGGAAACCCACGCACCCTCCATCGTGCTCTTCCTCGACGCGGTCCGCCGATCGGCGAAGAACCGCTTGCCCATGGCGGCGAACCGTCCCTCCAGTCAATCGGATCTCGTGCCTGTGCCGTTGAGCGCCGACGTCTGGGGCGATGCGATCTTCCACCGCCGCGTCACGCGCGACGAGCTGGTCTTGTCGATCGTGTCTGATCCGCAGGCCGCGCTCATCTGCTACGGGCTCTCACAGCTGGACGATGAGACGCTGGGATTCATGGCCGGCCACCCGTCGGTCCTGTCCCGTCTCTACGAGCGATCGGGCCCGACGTTCGCGGCGTTCAGCGGCAGCTTGCGCGTGCGCGACAATCGCGTCGTGCCTCCGGGCGACGCCGGGGCCGCGCTGCTGTGGGAGGCCGTTGTCGGTGAGCGCGTCGCACGACCCGATCGATTCGTGAGCGCGCTGTTCGAGCTGAACGAAGGCCGGCTGGCGTATCTCTACGAGACAATCGGTCAGCTGGATCCGCCGCGCCGCGCGTTCGCGGTGGGCTCGTCGATCCCCGATGCCGCCATGCGCCTCGCGCGCTTCAAGCTGCTGGCGACGTCCGGGCTCGGCTCCCTCCGCGACTGGCACTCGCGCGTGAGACCGTTCGCGCGATCCTCCTACGACCTCGGCATGACGTTTTTGCGCCTGGAGGTCCACGAGGACGGCACGCCGGTCGCACCCGCCTCGCGCGGTTTCTGGTCGCGCGTCTTTGGAGCGGGCGACACGACCGACGCTGCGCCCATCGACGCCGCCTGGCTGGCGGAGAACGTGGCGGCGGCCGACCTCCGGCAGCGGGCCGACCGGATCGATCAGATCGGCTTCGCGCAGCGCGTGTTCGCTGACCACACCGGCGATCAGGCCGATCTGGTCCTCGTCATGCGATCGTTTCCGCGCCTGCGCGCGCTCATGCTGACCCTCGAGCGCGTGCATTTGACCACGGCCGCCACTTACGCGGGGGCGGTTCGCCACGTGACGCGGCTGTCCGTCCTCGATGGCCGGCGGGGCTACGTGGCGCAGGCACAGCTTCAGGGATGTCTCGTGCTCGTCTCGCGCATGGCGAGCGTCGGAACGCTCGACGTGCCCACCCTGGCGCGGCTGATCGAGCGCCTGATGGCAACGCCGCTCGTCGAGGGCGTTGGGTACGGCGGCGGAATCGCGAAGTGGCTGCGCGACGATCTGTACCCGGCGCTGCCGCCGTCGAAGGATTTCGAGGGCGCGGTCATCGCCGGCCTGGCGGGTCGGTCGACGCCTGCCGATGCGCAGCGGGTGACATGGGAAGGCCAGCAGTACCGGCTGGATCTCGCGGCCGCCGAGCGCAACCGCCTGCGCCGCGTCCGCGAGAAGCAGCTGGCTCCCGCCCTGGACTTGCCGATGCAGCTGTCCGACGCCCTGCGGCTGCTCGTGTCCGACAAGGTCACGCTCGACGACCTGCAGGATGTCGCGACGCAGTTCTCGGCGATCGCGGCCGACCTGCCGCAGCGATCGCGCGAGGAAGAGGCGGACAATGTCCCCGCCGGCGTCTCGCCCCCGCCGCTGCATCGCGACGCGCTCCACAAGGCGGCGGACGAGCTGACGAAAGCCGCCCGAAGCAAGGATCTCAAGCGCGCGCCGCGCGTCGCCGCGCCGCTCGTCGACGTCGCGGACGATCTCCTGGCGCGCAACCTGCTCTCATACGCCTATGCGATCAGTCTCGGCGATCCCGAGGGCACGATTCTTCTGGCCGACGACGTCTCGCATCGCCACGATTTCGGGTTCGGGCTCAGAGACGGGGACTTGCGGGCGCGCCTCGTCTGGGCGGTGCCGCGGCAGCAGGTCGCGCCGAACGTGCCCTGGCACGTGTCCGGTTCGCTGCTCGGTCTTGATGCCGCGCTCTCCGGGCTGGCGCTCCGGCGCGTCTCGACGGACCACGTGCTCGAGCCGCCCCGGCTGACGACCAACACGCGCGATACGTTTGCGGCGAGCGTGTCGCTCATCGACCCGATGGCGCTTCACGATGCAGACCGCGACGCGATCGCGGACGCGATCGCGCGCGGGCGCCAGCGCGCGCTCGGGGCGACGGACCCGCAGCGGCTCGATGCGCTCGCGACCGAGCTGTCGATCGACGGCGCGCGGCGCCGCGCGCTGCGCTGGACGTTGGCGCACGAGCCAGAGCGGCTCCTGTCGATGATCTCCTCGACCGAGCTGCTCGCGCTCGGCGGTGCGCGGCCCGACGCCCTCCACGCGTGGGGCATGGCGGCGATCGCGGCCAACGGTTGCCTGTGCTCGCGGCTGATGGCGCCCGGCGCCTGGGCGTTGCTGTCGGGCCACCCACAGCTCGGACTCGCCGCGTCGGTGCTGCCCGACCTGAACCTGCGCGTCGCGGTTCTGCTCAAGGAGCTCGGCCTGCCGGCGCCGCTGGCGAAAGTCGTGCTCTCGGGCGCGATGCAGGATTTCATCGACGAGGCAAGACCCACCGATGACGACGACTGGTTGTCGCTCGCGCGGACGGCGCGCGCGCTGACACGCGAGCGCATCGAGGACTATGTCGCTGCGGCGACGGCCGTCGGACCGCTGATGCCCGACGCGCGCACGACGCCCGAGCAGGTGCCATGAGCCCGCGCGCCAGACGCGTTGCGATCATCGCGCTCGGTATGGCGCTGGCGGTCGCCCCCGGCCTGCCGCACGCCCGCGCCCAGGAGGCCGGCCTCGTCATCCTGTCCCCGGGGAACGGCGCGTATTTGACCGGGCCGACGCTGCTCCGCGCCCGCGTGACCCCGGACGGCGTCGCCGCCGGCGTCACGTTCTTCGTGGATGGCCGCCAGGTCTGCACGCTGACGGGCGAGCCGTTCGAGTGCGAGTGGGACGCCGGCCCATCGATTGCGGAACATCAGGTGCGCACGGTCGCGACGCTCGCCGCCGGCGGGCGCCTGGTCCAGACGGTCCGCACCAAGGGCGTCGGCTACGACGAAAAGGTCAACGTCGACGTCGTGCAGGTGACCGTCACTGTAGGCGACGGCCACGGCAAGTTCGTGCCCGGACTGGCGCAGTCCGCGTTCCATCTCTTCGAAGACAATCGCCCGCAGACCATCACGCACTTCGCGTCCGAAGACGTCCCGCTCGAGCTGCTCGTGGCCATCGACATCAGCGGCAGCATGTCGCCGGCGATGCCGAAGCTCAAGAAAGCAGTGAAAGAATTTCTCAGCGACATCCCGCCGCAGGACCGGATCACGCTGCTGGGTTTCAACGACAGCATCTTCACGCTGACGCGTAAGGCGACCGATCCCGCCGAGCGCGCCCGAGCGGTGGACCGCCTGGCGCCGTGGGGATCGACCGCGCTCTACGACGTGATCCTCCGCGGCATGGAGATGCTGGGCCGTCAGACCGGGCGCAAAGCGCTCGTGGTCTTCACGGACGGCGAGGATCAGGGCAGTCACGCGACCCTGCCCGACGTCGAGCGCCGCCTGCAGGGCAGCGATACGACGCTCTACATGATCGCGCAGGGTCGCGGCGTCACCCTCGAATCCTTGAAGCGGGTGATGGAGCGCCTCGTGCGCCCGACGGGGGGCCGCGCGTTGTTCACGGACAGCATCGACGAGCTGCACGGCGCATTCGGCGACCTCCTCGACGAGCTGTCGAACCAGTACTTGCTCGGCTACGCGTCGAGCAACGACAAGCGCGACGACTCCTGGCGGAGCATCCGCGTGGACGTGGACGGCCACCGTGAAGTGCGGGCGCGCCAGGGGTACCGCCTGATGGCGACAAAATGACGGCGCGCGCCTGGCGGCTGGTTGGTGTGTTCTGCGTGGCGTATGGCCCCTGGTCTGTCGGCGCCCGGACGCCGGCAGCGCAGGGGCAGGAGCCGCCGCGATTCCGCTCCTCGGTCGAGGTCACCTCGCTCGACGTCACCGTCGTCGATGACCGCGGCCGGCCGGTGACCGGCCTGGCGCCGACGGACTTCAACGTCCGGATCGATGGCAACCCGCGCAAGGTGGTGTCGGCTGAGTGGGTGTCGCTCGTCGGCGACGCCGGCGCCCCGCCGCCGCCCCCGCCGCCCGACGGCTACAGCACGAACGAGCATTCGACCGGTGGCCGCCTCATCGTGATGGCGGTGGACGAGCCCAACATCCGGTTCGGCGGAGCCATCGGCATCACGAAGGCGGCGACCGCGTTCATCGATCATCTGTCCCCGTCGGATCGGGTCGCGGTCGCTGGGATCGGGACCGGGGCGCCCGCGACGCCGTTCACCGCCGACCGGCAGAGGATCAAGCAGGCGATTGGCCGGATGGTCGGGCGGAAGCAGGCGGGATCGGTCGTCGATCTCGGACACAGCATCGGCGTTGCCGAGGCCATGCAGGTCGAGCGCGGTGATACCACGCTCTTACAGTCCATCCAGGAACGCGAGTGCCAGAACTCCGGCGGCGCCTCTCAGATGGGTTGCTTCCTCGAGGTCGAGTCACAGGTCCACATGCTGGCCCGCGACTCGAGGCTCGAAAGCGACCAGACGATCGGCGCCCTCCGCGCTCTCTTCGCCGCGCTCGGCAGCGTCGAAGGGGCCAAGACGCTGATCTTCATCTCCGAAGGCTTCGTGCTGACCGACACGTCCATGATCCTCGAGCTTGGAGCGCTCGCCTCGGCGGCGAGGACCAGCCTCTATGTGCTGAGGCTCGACAACTCGCTCTTCGACGCCAGCAACGCCAGGATGAGCCACGACCCGTTCAGCGATCGGCGCGCGCAGCTCGAGGGGCTCGAGACGCTGGCCGGCGCGGCCCGCGGAACGATGTTCGAGGTCACGACCCGGCCCGACAACCTCTTCGAACGGATCGAGTCGGAGCTGTCGGGCTACTATCTGATCGGCGTCGAGTCGGATCCAAAGGATCGCGACGGGAAGGCGCACCCCGTCCGCGTGGACGTCCCCCGGCGGGGCGCGCAGGTCCGATCGCGCCGGCAGCTGCTGAACACGCGTGCGGACAGTCCGGTCGCGCGCAATCGCCACCAGGCCGTTGCCGCCGCGCTCAGCTCACCGCTCGTCGTGTCCGCCTTGCCGCTGCGTGTCGCGTCCTTCGCGCTGCAGGGACCCGAGCGCGACAAGGTCCAGGTGCTGATTCACGCCGACATCGGCAGCGACTACGCCGCGTCGAAGGTGGCCACGGTCGCGTACGTGATCAGCGATCAGTCAGGGAAGGTCGTGGATGACAAAGCCTTCGACACCCGCTTGATCCCGGTGTTGAATGGCGTGCCGTCCGCGCTGCAGTACAGAACAGGCGCCAACCTGCCGCCAGGTGACTACACGCTCAAGTTCGCCGCCGTCGAGGGCGATCGCGTGGGCAGCGTTGAACATGTCATCCATGCGGCGCTGCCGAAGGCAGACACGCTGTCGTTCAGCGAGCTGATGGTCGGCGGACCGCTCGATACCGGCGAGCTGCTGCAGCCGACCATCGGCTACCAGGTGACGTTCGGATCCGTGCACGGATACTTCGAGGCGTACGGCCCGCAGTCCGCGGACGTGAGCGTCGAGTACGAGATCGGCAACGACGAGACCTCGCCGGCCCTGCTCAACGTCGACGTGCCGCCGCATCCGGCGGGAGAGACGCGAACGATCTTCACGCGCGTCATGTCCGTTCATCAGCTGCCGGCAGGAAAATATCTGCTGCGCGCGATCGTGTCGGTGAAAAACCGATCCGTGAAGACACTGATCCGCGGCTTCGAGATTGGCGCCCCGAAAGTGTTGATGACGTCCGCCGATGGCCTCGGCGCGGCCGCGAGCGAGCTGGAGCTGTTTCTGCCCGTGGACGACAGCGCGATGAATCCGGCGTTCCGCCGGGACGAGGCAATCGATACTGAGACGCTCTCACTGTTTCGCGAGCGGACGCCTGCCGCGGTGCGAGACGCATTCGACCAGGGCATCGCGTTCCTCGCCGCGAGCGACTACCCGCGCGCGGAGGAGGCGTTCAAGCGCGCCATTCAGCCGGACGTGGATAGCACGCCGGGGCTCGCCTATCTCGCGGTGGTGTTTGCGGCGGCCGGAAAGGATGTTCAGGCCACCGGCGCGTTCCAGACCGCACTCGTCGACGGCGACGACCTGCCCCAGATCTACGAGTGGCTCGGGGGGGCGCTGATGCGTACCCACGACTACGGCGGAGCGCGGGCGATCTACGAGGAGGCCGCCGCGAAGTGGCCGTCGGATCTGCGCTTTACCAAGCCGCTGGCCATGCTGTACGGCACGTTCGGGCGGGGCCGCGAAGCCGTTCGGACGCTCGAGCGCTACCTGGGCGGACAGACCGACGACCGCGATGCGTACTATTTCGCCGTGCAGTGGCTGTACACGGTGCACTCTCAGGGGGCGGTCGTCCATGATCGGACGCGCGACCTGCAGCTCGCCCGGGACTACGCCGCGGCCTACGAGCGCAGCCGCGGCCCGCAGCTGCCGCTCGTCAGGCAGTGGGTGACGTTCCTAGAAGGAGAGAAGTAGGGGAGAAGTAGCACTCTCCGGATGGGCTGAACACTCATGGCCGCGTGCAGTTTGGCTGGGGCCGAAGACTCATGGCCGCGTGCAGTTGCCTACGCCCTCGATTCCTGACAACACTGTGCAACCCTTGAAAATCTTGATTTTGGGGCGAGGCAACTGCGCGCGGCCATGAGTCTTCAGCCCGCTTCAGAGTCTTCGGCTCGCCTCCACAGTCTTCACCCCGCCGCAGAGCCTTCAGTTCTGCGTGTCGTCGTTGGCGTCGGCCGACGGCGTCTTCTTGGCGTGGGTGGACCGCCGCGCTGCCGGTTTCTTCGCCGAGGCCCTCTTGGGACTGGCTGCGACGACGACGCGCGGCAGCCTGGACGTACGAGGCTTCCTCGCTTTGGCACGACCGAGCAGTTCCGCGGTGGTGTCGATCGGCATCGGCTCGATGTCGTCGTTCACCCCGGGGGCCCCTTCCCCCCGGTCCGCCCGCTTCGATTGCATCGACTCTTCCGGTTCAAAGGTCTGGCCCGCGGCCTGCGCGTCCGCCATTTCGGCTTCGAGCGCCGGGTCCACCTGCGGCAGGCCTTCCATCGAGACGCTGTGCGTCTGCCGTTGGAGCGCCGAGCCCTGGAACACCCGGAGGCCGCCGCGGCGGTCGCGTTCGATCCGGACGAACAAATCGCGTTGCAGTGCCTTCAGCAGGTCCATCAAGCCGGCGAACCCGTAGCGGCGCTCGTCGAAGCCGCCGGACCCGCTCGGCTCGTTCGGTCCGGCTCCCTCTTCCCGATGCTGCCGGAGAATCTGCTTCACGTTGCGCAGATACATCGGCCAGCGCGCGTTCTTGGCGTCGGCGAGAATCTTCGACGCTCGCGCGACGCCTGCGGCCGCGCTTTCCGTGGCCTGGACCGGTGCGTGCCCCGCGTGGGGCGCCTGGTGCGCCTGGTGCGCCTGGTGAGCCGGGTGACCCCCGGGAGCGACATGCGATGGTCCCCCCGACTCGGACCTGGCCGGCAGCGCGGCCGGCGCGGAGCCCGTGTCCACGCCGGCATCAGCAGCCTTGCCCATGCCGTCGCCGTCCCCGGCATAGCCGTCCGTCAGCTCCACCATCACGCTGCGGCCGGCGGTCTTGATGGTGACGATGCCCTCCTTCGCCAGCTTCTCGACGAAATCGAGAAACGACGAGGCGCCGTAGCTGCGCTCCGAGAACGTCGAGTCGAGCTGGAGCAGCGTGCTCTTGAGCAGTCCGGTCTGCGGCGTCACTTCTCTGTCGGCGAGGATCTTCAGCGCGCGGCGCACGATGGGGATGGCCTGGGCGACCGGCGTGGTCGCGTTCACAACAGCCGGCCGCTCGCCCTTGGACGTGGAGCGTCGCCCGCGAATCAGGTTCTCGTAGGCGATGAATTCGTGGCAGTTGCGCTGCAGGATCATGCTCGTGAACGCGCGGCCGCCGACCACGAAGACTTTCTTGTCGTACTGCTTGAGCTTCTCGACGAGCGAGAGAAAGTCGCTGTCGCCGCCGACGATCACGTACGCGTTGATGTGCGGGTGCGTGAAGGCCATCTCCAGCGCGTCGAGGGCCAGGTTGATGTCTGCGCCGTTCTTGTCGCCGCCAGGCGTCAAGTTGCGCTGGACCAGGCGAATGGCGTGCTGCGTGAGATGCCGGCTGTATTCGCCGGCTCGCGTCCAGTCCGCGTAGGCGATCTTCGTCACCACCTCGCCGCGCTCTTTCAGCGCCTCGAGGATGGTGCCGACGTCGAAATGCTCGCCGAGGGTGCTCTTGACGCCGATTTCGATGTTGTCGAAGTCGATGAAAACCGCGATGTTGAGACGATCTTGATGGGGCACTGCTGTCCTTCTACATGACTGTGGGGTGATGGATGATGGCTCAGGGCTCATGACCGGTGGTGCATGGGGCCTGGACCGAACGAACCATTATCCATCAGCCGATGTGCCATCAGCCAGCCATCCGCCTCCGCCCGCTCGAGCATCGCCGCAAGCTGTGGCGGCCAGCCGATCACTCGTCAGAATGGGTTGAAAACTCATGGCCGCGTGCAGGGGCTGAAGACTCATGGCCGCGTGCAGTTGCCTCGCCCCAAAATCAAGGTTCTCAACAGTTGGAGAGGGTCGTCAGAAATCGAGGGCGTAGGCAACTGCACGCGGCCATGAGTCTTCAGCCCACCTCAAAGCCTTCAGCCCGCCTCAGACCCACCAGCCATCCGCCTCCGCTCGCTCACCCGACATCGCGAGCTACGGCGACCAGCCCCTAGCCATTGCTGGTTTCGAACGATGGAGGCGCCTCGGGCGCCGGCCACAGGATCCGCGCGAACCCGCCCCGTTGAAGCAGCTCGCGTCCCTTGCCGCCACGCCCCGTGATCTCGTATTTCGCCGTGCTGATCGTTTGTTCAGCGCCCCGGGTGGTCTCCACCGTGAGCAGATCGCGATCGCCCGTTGAGGCGATGAAGCCCAGGACCCGATCCTCGCCGCTCAGCTTGATGAGGAGGACCCCTTTGCCGGGACCCGAGAGAAAGTTCACCTCGTCAGCTTTCGCCAGGATGCCGCGGCCCTCGGCCGTCGCGGCAATCAACACTTCGCCGCCGGTCAGGCGGGCGACGCCCGTGATCTCCGCGCCCTCGGCCGGTCGCGCGAAGCGCCGGCCAGACCGCGTGCTCGGCTCCACGAAGTCCGCCAGGCCGAACCGCAGCGCATATCCGTCACTCGAGACCGCGACGGCATGCACCGCCTTCTCAGGAGCTCGCCCCCCGAGGTCGCCGATGACCCGCGGATCCAGGCTCATGGCCGCGACGATCCGCTCCCCGTCCTTCAACTTGAATTGCTTCTGAATCGGCTCGCCGTAGCCAGTCGACGCCGGGACATCGATGAAGCGGGATGTGTACGCGACGCCGAAGTTCGAGAAGAACACCGAGCTCGCGCGCGTGCTGCCCGCGAACGCCGCCAGCACGGCATCGCCCTCGCGCAGCCTCGTCGTCGTCAGGTCCTTCACTTCCTTCTGCCGCTTTACCCATCCGTCGCGCGACACGATGACGACGTTGTCCTCTTCAACGATGAAGTCATCCGCCGAGTACTCCGTCTCGCCCGAATCGCTCTCGATGACCGTGCGGCGCTTGTCACCGTAGTTCTTGCTGATCGCTTCGAGCTCCTCGCGCACGAGCTTCCAGCGCCCCGCTTCGTCCTTGAGGAGCGCGCCGATCTGGCGGGCGCGTTTGCGCTTCTCCTCGAGCTCCTGACGGATGATCAGGATCTCGAGCCGCGCGAGGCGGTAGATCTTCAGCTCCAGGATGGCGTCGGTCTGATCGGCGTCGAGCTTGAAGCGGACCATGATCTTCTCCGCCGCGTCAGCCTTGCCGTCCGACTTGCGGATGATCCTGATGATCTCATCGAGCGCGTCGAAGACCGTCTCGAAGCCCTCGAGGATGTGGATGCGCTTCTTGAGCGCCGCGAGCTCGTGCTCGAGCCGCTTGGTCACGACCTCGAGCCGGAAATGCAGGAAATGCCACAGGATCTGCTTGAGGTCCAGCCGCTCTGGGCGGCCGACCTCCGGGTTCTCGGTCGGGATCAGGCAGGTCAGGTTGACCGCGAAGTTGATCTGCAGCGGCGTGTGCTTGAAGAGGTACGCCATGATCATCTTCTCGTCGGCGTCCTTCTTCATCTCGAGCGCGATGCGCACGTCCTCCGTGGACAAATCCTTGACGTCGAGGAGCTGCGGCAGCTTGCGGCTCAGCACGACTTCGGCGATGCGCTCGATGAGCTGGGACTTGTTGACCGTGTAGGGAATGCTGTCGACGTAGATCGTCTTGGTCGAGCGCGTGTCGGGCCCGATATCCCAGGTCCCACGGAGGCGAATCGACCCCGATCCGGTCTTGTAGATTGCCTTCAGCTCCTCCTGCGAGTTGAGGATCTGGCCGCCAGTCGGAAAGTCTGGGCCCTTGATGTAGCGGCTCAGCTGGGCGTTGCCGATGTCCTCGTTGTCCAACAGCTTGACGAGCGCTGTGCAGACCTCGCCCAGATTGTGCGGCGGGATGTTGGTGGCCATGCCGACCGCGATGCCGGTCGTGCCGTTCACCAGCAGATTTGGGATCCTCGCCGGCAGCACCACCGGCTCGGTCTTCGTCCCGTCGTAGCTCGGGCGGAAATGAACCGTCGTCTGCTCGATTTCCGTCAGCAGCTCGTCGCTGACGCGCGCCAGACGGCATTCGGTGTACCGCATCGCCGCGGCGCTGTCCCCGTCGAGCGACCCGAAGTTGCCTGAGCCGTCGACGAGCGGGTAGCGCAGCGAAAACGGCTGCGCCATGCGGACCAGCGTCTCGTAAAGCGCGGCGTCACCGTGCGGGTGGTAGCTGCCCATCACGTCCCCCACCACCTTCGCGCACTTGCGGTGCTTGGCGTCCGCCGTCAGGTTCTGCTGCCACATCGTGTAGAGGATGCGGCGCTGTACGGGCTTCAACCCGTCCCGCACATCCGGCAGCGCGCGCGCGGTAATGACCGACAGCGCGTAGTTCAGATAGCGCGACTGCGCCGCCTCGTGCAAAGCGACGTTCAGCGGGACGTTGTCGTGGCTGCCCCCGCCGCCGCCCGGCGGGCGGGGGCCGGCGCGGCCGCCGTCCCCGCCGTTCTCTATCTGATCGAACAGTGACTGCTCGCGTGCATTGCGTTTAGCCACCCCCCAACCTTACTTGATGAACAGCATCTCGCGGTAGGTTGCCAGCGGCCATATTTCGTGCGGCGTCACGAGCTCGATCTGATCGCCCGTCTCGCGCAGCGCGCTCATCGCCGGGATGATCACGTCGCGGAAATGCTTCGCGTGCTTCTCCGCGCTGCCGTTGCCCTCGTGCTCGAGCAGCTTGGCCAGCTTGTCGGAGCGCTGCTTCAGCTGATCGACCAGCCTCGTCAACTGGTCGAGCGTCTTCTTGCCCTCCACCGACTTGCCGCCCGCCGACTTCACCGCGGAGACGTTCTGGGCCACCTGTGTCTGATACGCGAGCGCCGCTGGCAGGATGTACCGGTTGGCCATCAGCACCATCAGCTGGCCTTCGACGTTCACGGTTTTGTTGTAGGTCTCGACCATGACCTCGTAGCGGGCGTGGATCTCGCGCGCGTTCAGGATCTTGTACTTTTCGAAGAGCGCCACGGTTTCCTTCGACACGAGCTGCGGCAGCGCGTCGACGCTGTTCTTGAAGTTCAGGAGGCCGCGCTTGCCGGCCTCCTTCTCCCACTCCTTCGAGTAGTTGTTCCCGTTGAAGATGATCCGCTTGTTCTCCTTGATCAGCTTCGGCAGCAGCTCGGCGACCGCCTGCTCGATCTTCTTGCCGCCTTTGGTTGCCTTCTCGAGCTCGGTCGCGACGTAGTCGAGCGACTCTGTGACCGCGATGTTCAGCGCGATGTTCGGGTAGCCGATGCTCTGGTTGGATGAGACCGCGCGGAACTCGAACTTGTTACCCGTGAACGCGAACGGGCTGGTGCGGTTGCGATCGCCCGCATCGCGCGGCAGCTTGGGAAGGGCGATGACGCCCGTGTCGAGCAGGCCGCCTTGCTTGGTCGACTTGGCGCCGCCCTTCTCGATCTGGTCGAAGATGTCGGTCAGCATGTCGCCCAGGAAGATCGAGATGATCGCCGGCGGTGCCTCGTTCGCCCCCAGACGATGATCGTTGCCGGCGCTCGCGATGCTGGCGCGGAGCAGCCCCTGCCAGCGGTTCACCGCCCGGATCACCGCCGTGCAGAACACCAGGAACTGCATGTTGTCGTGCGGGCTGGCGCCCGGGCTCAACAGGTTGTGCCCTTCGTTGTCGCTCATCGACCAGTTGAGGTGCTTGCCCGAGCCGTTGACCCCCGCGAACGGCTTCTCGTGCAGCAGGCATGCGAGGCCGAATTTCGGCGCGGTACGCTTGAGCGTCTCCATCACCATCATCTGGTGATCGGTGGCGACGTTGGCGTTCTCGAAGACCGGCGCGATCTCGTACTGGCTCGGCGCGACCTCGTTGTGCCGCGTTTTCACAGGGACACCGGTGTTGTAGAGCTCGGACTCCGCCTCGGACATGAACGCCATCACCCGATCGGGAATCGTGCCGAAGTACTGGTCCTCGAGCTCCTGACCCTTGGGTGGCTTCGCGCCGAAAAGCGTGCGGCCGGCGTTGATGAGATCCGGACGCGACAGATAGAAGTAGCGGTCGATGAGGAAATACTCCTGCTCCGGCCCGCAGGTCGTGACCACGCGCTCGGCGCTCGAGCCGAACAGCTTCAGCACGCGCACCGCTTGGGTCGACAGCGCTTCCATCGATCGAAGCAGCGGCGTTTTCTTGTCGAGCGCTTCACCCGTCCAGCTGACGAACGCGGTTGGGATGACCAGCGTCACCGAGCCGCCGCTTTTCAGCAGCCACGGCGGCGACGTCGGATCCCACGCCGTGTAGCCGCGCGCCTCGAACGTGCTGCGCATCCCGCCCGACGGAAAACTCGACGCGTCGGGCTCGCCTCTGATCAGCTCTTTGCCCGAGAACTCGGCGACCGCTTTGCCATCGGCGGTCGGCGTCAGGAACGAGTCGTGCTTCTCCGCCGTGATGCCCGTGAGCGGTTGGAACCAGTGCGTGTAGTGCGTCGCGCCGTGCTCGACGGCCCACTCTTTCATCGCTTTGGCAATGGCGTCGGCCGCCGACAGGTCGAGCGCCTCGCCGCGCGTGACGGTCTTACGCAGCGCGTGATACACCGGTTTGGGAAGGCGCTTCTGCTGGACGTCGTCGTTGAAGACGAGGCTGCCGAACGCGGTTGCGCGCGCCCCGCGCGCCTCCTTCGAATCAGATATCGACCAGTCCCGAATTGCCCCAATCGCTTCGCCGAGCACAGCAGACCCCATCGTCGACCCCCTTCAACTGGACACCACCGCGGACGCCGATTATGTCGTGTCGCCGCGAAAAGGTGCATTATGCTCAATTTCGTGCAGACCGTGCAAGAAGACGAAGACAATGTCGTGACATTTGACGACGTTTGTGTCAAGTGATCGCCTCAGAGTGCAGATTCAGCAAGGATCACGTGTCAGGGTCCCCGGGCCTCCACCCCAGGAGCGTGAGGAACTCGGCGAGGACCATCGCCGTTGCCCCCCAGATTTCGACCCCGGCGACATGGAATGCGGGTGTCCGCAGGACTCGCCCGTCGCGCGCGCGCTCGGTCTCGCGGACCGACGAGGGGTTCAGGAGATCGTCGAGTCGGACTTCGAGGATGCGTGCGACTTCGCCGTCCGATGGCGTCCATGTCGGCTTGCGTCGCAGGGCGCCCACGATCGGATGCAGGCGGAAGCCGCTGACGGGGATGTCGAGCGGTGTCAGCGCGCCGAGCACGCGCACGTCCGCCGGCGGCAGGCCGATCTCTTCTTCCGCCTCCCTCAGCGCGGCGTGTTCGAACGTCTCTCCCGGATGCACGCCGCCGCCTGGCAGGGAGACCTGGCCGCCGTGTCGGAGCGTGTCGGCGCGCACGGTCAGGACGAGATGTGCGTGGTCACGGTGAGGGAAGAGCGCCAGCAGGCCCGCGGCCGGCCGGATCTGCGCCATGTTGAATCCCGGCGGCCATTCGCGCTGCGGGCGTGGGGCGAGAAGCGCCTGCGCGGCGCGTCCAGGCAACTCCCCCTGCAGCGCTGATTCCAGCCGGGACACGACGTCGCTGTAATTCACGTTGTAACGGGTTGTAAGGAATTGTAAGAGGCCTGACCTCTGCATTCGTTACGGGACGATCGTCATGGGGCCACACGAGCTCTGGGGCGCCGGGTACGACGGCGACGTAATCGCGCGCACCACCTCTCCCGCGATGAAGGCATAGCCAGCGTCGTTCGGATGCAAGCCGTCGGACGAGTAGTTTGACCCGAGATAGGTGCGCCCGTCGCACATCAGATCGACGACGATGACGCCCTGGCTGACGAGCGGGTTGACTACGGTCGTCGTCATGGCGACAGCCGCGCGCTGTGCAGCCTCACGTTGGCTGAGCCCCGCGCCGGCCAGGTAGGGGAGGCCGGCCATATTGGGCACGTTCAGCACGACGATCCGCGCGCCTCCCGCCCGGCTCCGGAGGCCACCGACCAGGGCTGAGTAGTCAGCGCCGAATGCACTGACCTCCGTATCCACATACCCAGTGGGGTTTGTGCCGCCGGCCCCGCCTCCGAGCGCGGCAGTGATGACGTTGACGTCGTTGGCACCGGCGAAGATCGTGATTACGGTTGAGTTGGTCAGGACAAACGGCATCTCCTGATCGACAAAGTTCCCCTCGATCGTGCGGCCATACTGTTGCCCGAGTGCCTGGAAATCGCGTCCGATGACGGCCGTCGGGAGGCCCAGGTTTCTGATCGTGACGGTGAAACCCTGTGCCTGCAGCGTCCGGACGCCAACCGGCACGTAGCCCTTCCCGTCAGGGCAGTCGGTGAAGGGGAAGCAGACCGAGGATGATCCGACGCCGTTGGCGTCGCTGGCCCCGATCGCCGTGTAAACAATTGATGACCCCGGGGCAGGGGGACCGGTCGGCGCCGTCGGCCCATTGTCTCCGAGCCTGTTACACGCGGCGGCCAGAACGGAACAGGCTGCCAGCATGCCGATCCGTCGAATTGGAGTACGCCGACTTCGATGAAAAATCCTTCGTACCGGAAGCCACATCTACTGAGAACCCTTTACTAGAATGACATGGATCCAGTGTTGAGATGGTTCTTCGCGACCGTCGGGGCGGTGGCGAGTGGGCTCGTCACAAGGGTGTTTGGCGCGCGCGCCCCTGTCGTCGATGTCGTCGATGTCGTCGATGTCGTGGAGCTCGCCGTGGGCGATCTGGCGCCGGACTTTACGCTCCCGGGATCGGACGGTCGAACCTATCGCCTCGCTGATTATCGCGGCCGATCGGCGGTCGTGCTGGCATGGTTCCCGAAGGCGTTCACCGGCGGGTGAACCGCCGAGTGCCGGTCGCTCGGTGCGAGCGGCGAACGCTTGCGACGTTTCTCCGTCAAGTACTTCACGGCGAGCGTCGACCGGCCGGACACAAACGCGGCGTTTGCGGCAAAGGTCGGTGCGGATTATCCGATCCTCAGCGACCCGACGAAGTCAACCGCGCGCGCATACGGCGTGCTCGGCGCCAGCGGCTTCGCGAGACGCTGGACGTTTTTCATCGGCCAGGACGGGCGTCTGCTGGCGATTGATCGGCAGGTGTCCGCCGGATCCCATGGAGGGGACGTGGCGGCTCGGCTGGGCGTCTTAGGAGTTCAACAGCGCACATGACACTGCTCGACCGATTTCGCGCACAGCCTCGCCAGAAGCACGCCGACCCAGCCGTCCGCCTGGCATTCGTCCAGGAGATTCCCATCAGCGAGCACGAGCTGCTGGCGGAGATCGCACGCGAAGACACCGAGGCGCGCGTGCGCCGCGCGGCGGCGGGCAAGCTGATGGACCCGCGCGCGCTGGCGGCCATTGCCCAGGCCGACGCGGACGCATCGGTGCGCGAGCAGGCGGTCGCGATGCTTCGCGACATCGCGCTCGAGGCGTTCGAAGGCATCGGCGAGCCCGAGAGCCTCGCGGCGGTCGACCTGCTCGAGGATCCCAGGGACGCCAAGGCGCTCGCCGTCGTTGCCAAGAGCGCGCCGAGCGAAGCGGTGGCGAATCGCGCGAGAACGCGGATCGCGGATCCGCACGTGCTGGGATCGATCGCGCGTCACGCCGAGCACGAATCGGTCCGGCGCTCCGCGTTCGAAGCGCTCGCGGACGAGCGCGAGATCCTGGGCGTGGCGCTGAACAGCGAGTTCCGCGAGCCGACGCTCGCGGCCGTCGAGCGGGTCACCGAGCGCGGCGATCTGGAGCAGATCGGGGTCAGAGCGAAGAATCGCAGCGCGGCGAAACGGGCGCGCGCGATCCTGCGGGAGATCGACGAGCGCGAGGCGCGCGAGCGGGAGGCCGCCGCCGCCGCCGCGGAGGCCGATCGGGCGCGCCGTGCCCGGGCGGAGCAGACGGAGGTCGAGGCCCGCGCCGTAGCGGATCGCCAGGCTGTTTCCGAGCACGAGGCCGCCGAGCAGGCCGCGCTCGCGCAGGCGGCTGCCGAAGCCGCTGACGCGCAGGCGCGCGAGCAGGCCGATCGCGACCGGGCCCGCCGCGAGGCCGCGGAGCGCGACGCCGAGCGGAGCCGCGCCCGCCAGGTCGAGCTGGCAGAGGAAGCGGCGCGCGTCGCGCAGATCGAAGAGTGGCCGGCGGCCCGCCGCCAGTTCGCGGCCATCAGGCGCGAGTGGGCGGATGTCAGCGCATACGTCGCGCCAGCGCCCGAAGCGACGGCCCGGTACGCGGAGGCCGAGACGGCATTCGGCGCCCGCGAGGCCGCCGCTCGCGACGCGGAACAGAAGTCGCGCCGCGAAGCGCTCGCACGGCTGCAGCTGCTCGTCGTCCGCGTGGAGGCACTCGCGGGGCGCGAGGACCTTACCCTCAAGGCCGGTGAGCGCGCGCTGCGAGATGTCCGCGCTGCGCTCAGCACGCTGCCGCCCCTGCCGTCCAAACGCGACCACGACGAGATCCTCCAGCGCTTCAAGGCGCTCCAGACTGCGCTCATGCCGAAAATACAGGAGCTGCGCGAGGTCGCCGGCTGGCAGCGCTGGGCCAACGTCGGCATCCAGGAGCAGCTCGTCGAGAAGATGGAAGCGCTCAAGTCCCTGGACGATCCCGAACAGATCGCCCACCACGTGAAGGATCTGCAGCAGCAGTGGCGCCAGGCCGCCGACGTCCCGCGGCCGCAGGGCGAAGTGCTCTGGCGGCGCTTCAAGGCGGCGCACGACGAGGTCTGGGCGAAATGCGAAGCGTATTTCGCCGGGCAGGCGGAAGCGCGCAACACGAACCTGGCGAAGAAGGTCGCCCTCTGCGAGCGCGCCGAGGCGCTTGCCGATTCCACCAACTGGATTCAGACCGCCGACGAAATCAAGAAGCTCCAGGCCGACTGGAAGACGATCGGTCCCGTGAGCCGCGGCCAGGAGAAGGCAATCTGGGAGCGTTTCCGGAGCGCGTGCGATCGTTTCTTCACCCGCCGCCACGCCGACCTCGCCGAGCGCAAGGCGGTGTGGTCCGAGAACCTCGCCAAGAAGGAAGCGCTCATCGCGAAGGTGGACGCCCTGGCCGAGTCGACGGACTGGGATGCCACGGCCGCCGAGATCAAGCGGATTCAAGCGGAGTGGAGGACGATCGGCCCGGTGAAGAAGAGCCGATCCGAGGCGCTCTGGCAGCGCTTCCGCGGCGCCTGCGATCGGTTTTTCACTCGCTTCGCGCAGCGCCACGATCTCGCGCGCGGCGAGCGCGTGGCCGCGCGCGAAGCGATCGTCGCCGAGCTCGAGGCCCTCGTGAACGCTGCCGCGGCGGCACCCGTTCCCGCCACACCGTCCGATGCCGCCACACCGT
>DASZFS010000107.1:0-4679 GCA_035939575.1 Vicinamibacterales bacterium
CCGGACGCCACGCGTCGTGTCGTCGACGCCTTCAAGTCATACTTTCCCGCCGATCGGATTCGCGAGACCGGTCCGACGTCGGCAAGCGAGGATTTCGGGTCGTTCGGCGTGCAATGGCATGCTCCATCCGTCTTCTGGTTCGTCGGCGGCACCGATCCCGAGGTGTACGCGAAGGCCAAACAGTCGGGACGGATCAGTGAGCTGCCGACGAACCACAATCCGCGATTTGCCCCGGTCGTACATCCGACGCTTGAAACGGGCCTCGGGGCATTGATCGTGGCGTCGCGGGCGTGGCTGGCCAAGTAGCCCGTTCCCATGACATCGCCGCTACTCGTGTCGACTGCCACACTGGTTTTCGCGCTCGATCTGATTGGAACATTCGTGTTCGCGCTCAGCGGCGGAGCGGCGGGCGTGAAGAACAAGCTCGACCCCTTCGGCGTTGGCGTCTTGGCGTTCGTGGCCGGCAATGCCGGCGGTGTCACTCGAGATCTGCTGATCGGCGCCGTCCCGCCCGCGGCGATCAACGATTGGCGCTACATCGCGGTCTCTCTGGCCGCTGGCGCGGTGACGTTTGTGTGGTACCCGAGTGTCACGCGGCTGCGCCCGGCCGTGCTGCTGCTGGACGCCGCCGGACTGGGGCTGTTCGCGGTGGCGGGCACCGAAAAAGCGCTCGCATTCGGCGTCAATCCGTTCGTCGCCGCGTTGCTCGGGATGCTGACTGGCATCGGCGGCGGCGTGCTGCGCGACCTGCTCGTCAACGAAATTCCGATGGTGCTGCGCGCGGATTTGTATGCACTCGCCGCCCTGGCCGGAGCTGCGGTCGTCGTCGGCGGTCATCTTCTGCGTTGGCCGCCGACGGCGACGACGATTGCAGGCGCGGTCCTGTGTTTCGGGATTCGCTTCGTCGCGATCCGACGCGGCTGGAACCTGCCGACGGCAAGACTACCTCCTCCGTCATAAACACGAAGTCAGGGTCGCGGGGCACACCAGACAAAGTCGGAGGCGTTCTTCAAGTCAGCGCATCTCGACGACGCTCCTCACCGCGTGATGTCTGGTCCTGGCCGATTGGACCTGCACGATCGCCACATGGAGAGGAAAAGGTGATGGGCCCATAGATGAAGGGAGTAGGATGCTCGACGGGTCCCTCAGCAGTCGTTTCCAGCGATCGATCCGCCGTGCACCGATTCGAACACGGGCGGCGACTCTTCCCAAACGCGCGAGGTTGACGACATGCCTGAATCGACCAGCGAACAATCCATCTTCACCAAGATCCAAGGCCTCGTCCATGAGGAGCGGCACCTGTACGGGAAGGATGAACTGGCCGATTACGACCAAGCGCGGCTGGCAGGCATCAAGATCGAGCTCTATCAGCGTTGGGACCTGCTGCGCCAGCGAGATGCGCGGCGAGAGTATGGAGCGTGGCGGTGTTAGGAGGCATGTCATGAACGTTCAACACTATAAGCGTCGACCGTCTTGCAACAGGTGGGCGACGCGTTGGACCGCGTCGCCGCTGGCACGTTCGGCAAGTGCCTCGTGGACGGTGGACCTATCTTGACGTCCATGAAACAACTCCGACTCTGACGAAGAGGCGCATCTGACCATGGCTGACGTGCTGCCGGCGATTTTCTTTGGACATGGCAACCCCATGAACGCTGTGTTGAACAACACGTATACGGATGCGTGGCGGCGTATCGGCGAGCTGACGACAAAGCCGAGCGGCATCCTGTCGATCTCCGCGCATTGGTTCGTGCCGGGAACCGGCGTGACGGTCAGTACGGCGCCGCGGACGATTCACGACTTCGGTGGGTTCCCACGAGAACTGTACCAGGTCGAGTATCCTGCGCCCGGCGATCCCGAACTCGCCAGACGCGTGCAGCAACTTCTGGCGCCGCTGCCGGTGGCGCTCGACAACTCGTGGGGGTTTGACCACGGTACCTGGTCCGTCCTCAGGCACGTGTACCCGGCCGCAGACATTCCGCTTGTCCAACTAAGTATCGACGAATCACGAGCGCCGTCTTTCCACTACGAGATCGGCAGAAAGCTGGCTCCGCTCAGGGCCGAAGGCATCCTCATCGTTGGCAGCGGGAATCTGGTGCACAACCTCCACGCGTACGCGTGGGGCAAGCACATGCCGGATCCATACGAGTGGGCGGTTCGCTTCGAAACCGAGGCGAAGGGCCTCCTGCTGACCGGCGACCACAAGCCTTTGGTGGACTACGAGACGCTCGGCAAAGAAGCGTTGCTCTCCGTCCCGACGCCCGATCACTATTTGCCGCTCTTGTACGTCATCGGCACTCGGCAGCGTGACGATATCGTTACATTCCCGGTTGAGGGCGTCGATGGCGGATCGATCTCGATGCTTACGGTACAGGTCGGTCGGCGGTGAGTCTGGAGGCCCGCGTCAGGCCTCGAACGACTGTCTTAGATGAAACAGCGCACCTTGGTTTGGCTCGATACTATTCAACTCCGCGTGCTCAGCCCTTGATCTGCACCTATACCCTGCCCGAAGTGTCATCGCTGCAGACCGGTCCGCTTGTTGTGGACGGCACGATGTACTTCACGACGGACGAAGGGTCCTGTGCGATCGATGCCAGCACCTGCGCGGAGAAGTGGAACCAATAACACCCGATGACACCTGGGAGGTGGCCGCATGAGCGCTGAAGAGAATCTGCAGCGGATGAAGACACTCGACGATTCGTGGAACGCGCAGAACTGGGAGGTGTTTCGGAAGCGGCACTCGGCCGACACCACGGTGCATTGGCCCGGACAGCCTGATCCTACGCGCGGCCGCGAGGCCCACCAGGCCGAATCCGAGGCATTTTTCAAGTCAATCGAAAACCATCTCGACAACAACCCGTATCGCGTGATGTTCGGTTCGGGCGATTGGACGTGCACGATCGCGAAATGGAAGGGCAAGATGATCGGCCCTTGGCAGGGACTGGACGGTAAGGTTCACCAAGCAACGGGAGAGTCGTTCGAGCTGGAGTTCTGTACGGTTGCGCGCTGGAAGGATGGCGAGATCGTCGAAGAGAATCTCTTCTACGACCAAGTGGGATTCTTGCGGCAAATCGGCGTGCTGTAACTGCGGGCCGGTTTGGATCCGTCGGTCAGTTAGGCGTCTCTTCCGCCGACGCCTCGACGTAGAGAAGAGATTGTTGAACTCAGGGTCAAGACCGAGAAAGAGCAGCGGGAAATGATGAAGTCAATTGTGAGTGTCTGCCTGATCCTGCTCGCACTCGGAGTTTCGGCGTGTAAAGGTGAGCGTGCGCAGACTGCGGAACAGGCGAGTCCATCCCTCTCGGTGATCCCGGGTGCGATGGCTCGCGTCGGCACTGTGGACGATCGCTTTCAGTCGTACAACATCGAGATGCTGGAAGTCACGGGCGGCCGCTTCTGGAAGCCGTACAAGGACATCGCGAAGCCGACCGGCCCGACTGGATCCGGTGCCGACGTCGCCGGCGCACCCGTCGGCATGAGCCCTGAACTTTACCAATACCGTCCACGGATCGACCTCACCAGGCCGCGGCTGCGCGCCATGGCCGCGGCGCTCGGCCCAGCCTATGTGCGGATCAGCGGCACCTGGGCGAATACTACCTATTTCGCCGATACGGACACGCCGCCGAAGAACCCGCCAAATGGATATGGCGGCGTGCTCACGCGCCAGCAGTGGTTGGGCGCGATCGCGTTCTCGCGCGCGGTAGACGCTCCCATCGTCACTTCGGTGCCGAACGGCGAAGGCACGCGTGGAGCGGATCAGGTGTGGCGTCCCGATCAGGCTCGCCGCTGGTTCACATTCACCAAGGCTCATGGAGGAATGATCGCTGCGGCCGAGTATTTCAACGAACCGACGATGGCGTCGATGGGCGGCGCCCCGAAGGGATATGACGCCGCGGCGTTCGGGCGCGACTTCCGGATATTCGACACGTTCATGCGGACGGAGTATCCCGGCACAAAGCTGCTCGCGCCTGGCTCGGTCGGAGAGGCCAACGCCGACTGGGGTGTGGTCAAAGGGGGATACGGTGATCAGAAGGTGCTGCCCGCGGCCGAACTCGCCGCGTCGACGGGCGACGCCGACGCCTTCTCCTATCACCATTACGGCGCTGTGTCGCAGCGGTGCGCGGCGATGGGTCATCAAACGAGCGTCGATCAAGCGCTCTCCGAGGACTGGCTCGGCCGCACCGACCAGACGCTCGCCTACTACCGAGGCGTGCGCGACAAGTTCATGCCGGGCAAGTTCTTCTGGAACACCGAAACGGCAGACGCGGCCTGCGGTGGCAATCCCTGGGCCGGCACCTTCATCGACACCTTCCGTTATCTCGATCAACTCGGCCGGCTCGCTCGTCAGGAGGTGACGGTGGTGATCCATAACACGCTGGTTGCCAGTGATTACGGGCTTTTGGACGAAGATACCTTCGAGCCAAAACCTAATTATTGGGGTGCGCTCCTTTGGCGCCGGTTTATGGGAAAGACGGTTCTCGACCCCGGGGTGACAAACGGTCCAGGCCTGCACGTTTACGCACAGTGCCTGCGCGGCACGCCGGGCGGGGTCGCGCTGTTGGCGATCAATACGGACAAGACTGTTTCGCACACGCTCACGATTCCCATGGCCGGAGAGCGCTACACCCTGTCGTCGGATCGTCTGGAGGGGAAGCGCGTGCAATTGAATGGAACGGAGCTCG
>DASZFS010000108.1:0-17690 GCA_035939575.1 Vicinamibacterales bacterium
GGCCGCATCTTCCATACGTACTGCAGCGAAGCCCTCTTCGCGCCCGCCGCTCACGGACAGGACGGGCGGCACGTGGATTCGATCTGGCCCCTCTGGAACGTGCTCGATCTGACGCCGGAGGGACGAGGGGCGACATGGTACCCGAAGCTCGCCTACCCGACCGCGTCTGCCTCATAGGGGAGCAATACTCTCTGTCGGTTCGCGAGGTTCGCGAAGTGCTCGGGTTCGATGGGTTCTCGGGGTTCGCAGAGTGCGAACCCCGCGAACCCTAAACCCGTCCCCCGTCACGGTCTTCGCGAAGCAGCGGTCGCCGTCTCGAGCCTGACCGCGACATCGGCCATGCCCCGCCGGCGCGCCCAGTCGGCCGCGGTTTCGCCACCCGTGCTCTTCGCTGACGGACTTGCGCCAGCCGCCAGCAGGAGCTCCACGGTTTGCATCGCTTTCATCTCATCATCCGGCAGCCACCAGAGTGGCGTGCAGCCGTCCCTGCTGACGACGGTAGCGAGGCGCGGGTCCTCCACCAGGACCTCACGCAAGCGATCGACGCAGCCATTGAAGCAAAGCGACCAGATGTCCCGGCTGTACCGGCTGAGAAAGCTCACCATCTCGCTCTTGTCGCCGTGCGCGGCCCAGCCAATCGGCGTCCCGTTATAAAGCGATTCTCGCGGATCGATTTCCGCGCCCCGTTCGACGAGAAATGCCGCTGCGCGGAGCGCACCGCTGGCCGCGGCTTCGTGGAGCGCGCGCTTGCCGGTACCGTCCTGGACCTCGAGAGGAAAGCCGAGGTTCAGAAGAAACGCGAGCGCGTCGGGCCGATCACGCTTCGCGGCCTCGAACAAGGCCGCGGGTGACGCGAGGTAGTCGGGATGCGCGACCAACAACGCGTGCGCGTCTCTGCGATCGAGCCGGAAGGTTGCATCGATGAACTGTTCGGTCCCGTCGAGGGCGGGTGATGAACGCAACGCGCCGTGGCGTGCCAGCAGCTCCGCCATCTCCGGAAACCTCTCCGTCAGGGCCAGCTCATACAGACTGCGCTTGGGAAAGCGCATGTCGCGCGCGGGCGCCGCATTCGGATTGGCGCCGCGTGCCAGCAGCCATTCCGCAAGCTGGAGGTCGCGCCTCTTCACCGCCGTCTCGAGCAGAAAGCGCGCTCCGGATCCGTAGTTGCCCATGTCGAACATCCCCCAGTCGGGATCGTTCCACGCGGCTGCGCGGGAATGAATCGTGTGCTCGTAGACGAGCGCGAGCCACCACAAGACGTCGCCGCTGAAGTGGGTGTTGTAGAGGATCTGGATGTCGAACGGTTCCGCTCCGCGCTCGAGCAAGAGCTCGAACAGCTGCTCGGCGTACGGCTGGCGCGGCGCATCCTGCTCGCCTTCACCGGCGGCGCCGACGAGGACGGAGTACCGCGCGTCGCCGGCCATGTAGAAGTCATTCGAGTCCGCACCGTTCTCGAGTAGCAGCCGCGCGATCGGGAGAGCGTTGTCAATCGTCGGCTGATGACTGAACCGCGTATACGCCAGATACAAGATCGGCGTCCAGCCTCTGGCGCCGCCGCGCTCTCGCGCAGCTTGCGGACGCTCGTCGAGCATGCGCTCGACTGCCTGACGATCGCCGCACACGATGGCAGTGTAGAGGTCGTGGCGGGCGATCGACGGATGCTGTGCGAGGATGCGCTGCGCTGCCCGGTCGTGCATCCGGTGGTCCCCCTTGCCGTGCACGTGATGGTCCCAGCACGCGGACTGCAGGAAGGCGACAATCTGCTCGGCGCGTTGAATGTCGGCGTCCGTGTGCATGCCCGCGCCGCGCTCGGTCAAGACCCGGACAGCGTTCGACTTCTGCTGTGCGGTCGCCCACTGGAGCGGCGTGGTGTCCGGCGCCGGCCACCACTGCCCCTCCTTCGATTCGCACGACGCGTACGCATTGAACGGCCGGTCGATTGCGACGGGATCGCGATCGAGAATCTGGTCGATTCGATCGGCGCGGTCGAAGTCGATCGCGTCGAAGAGATCGACGTCCGCATCGAGGATCCGATGCGCCGTAGCCGCGTGCCCCGCATATCTGGCCCAGCCCGCAGGCGTACCGCAATATTTACTGTCGCGCTTCCGTGGATTGGCGCCGTGCTTCAAGAGCACCGCGACAGCCTCGTCGTTGCCACGGAACGCTGCGGCATGGAGGGCCGTGTATCCCTTCGCCCCATCGACCGCCGTCTCCTCATCGTCCTCCATATTGACGATCGCCAGTCCTGCCCGATGGCGCATGACCGTCCGAAGCAAGGTCTCCATCACGCGCCCGGAGGCGCGGCTGCTCGCGTGCACGACGAGCCGCGCCCATCGGCGGTTGTCCGTCATCGACAGGAGCTCAGGATCTGCGCGGAGGAGCCGCTCGATCTGATCCGCCCGCTCGAGAGCGATGGCGGCCGGCAACGTGATCACGGCGCCGGCGGTGATCAGCAGGCGCGTCATCTCGTCTTCACCGTCCAGCGCCGCCTGATCGAGCGGTGTCATCCCGACCGCGTCCTCGAGATTCAAATCGGCGCCGAGATCGATCAGCGCCGCGAGCGATGCGGGCTGCTTCTTGATGACGGCCAGATGCAGCGCCGTGCGCCGATGATTCGTGCGATCCATTCGTGCGTTCAGGTCGGCGCCCGACTGAACGAGCTCGCGAATCGCCGCGGGCTCACCCAGAGCGGCGGCTGAGAAGAGCGAGTACTTCGCACCGTGCGCGAGGAGGTACCGCGCGATCTCGGCGTGGTGGGCGTAGTCGAAACACACGGCCCAGCCAACCACGTCCAGTTCGTGCCCGGTGCCTGCGCCAGTTGGATCCGCGCCGTGCTCGATGAGCAGCTTGACGACGGGGAGATCGCCGCGCTCGGCGGCAAAATGAATGGGGAACGCGTTGTCGCCTTCATCTCGAATGTTCGGGTTGGCGCCCCGTTCGAGCAGCGTCTTCACAACCGCCTCGTGCCGCACGCCGGCATGTAGAGCCGTTCGTAAGCCGCTCTGGCCGGCCGGCAGCCCGCGTTCGTCGACAACGCCCGGATGCGCGTCGAGGATGGATGCAACGGCGGCCGCATCTCCGCTTGCGGCCGCGGCCAGCAGCGCCATCACCGGCGATTCGGACGCCGCACCAGTGGCGACCGCGTTCTTGAGGGCGATCCAGCTCGCGTGGCCGCGCTCGCGCGCGAGCGCGTGCTGAACGTCTCGAAGCGTGGCCGGTTCCGGCGCAGCTGGATACGCGCGCACGAGCCGCGCGCGAGCATCCGCATCGCCGTCGCGCAGCGCTTTCAGCCAGCGCTTTGCGGCCCTCCGCAGGTTGTCGAGGGTAGTCAAGAGACGCCTCCTTCCGTTCGGTGCCTGGCGTCCGCTTACGGCAGGCCGGAAGAAGGTTCGATTCCGATCGAACCAGATGGGTGGGAGGTGACTCCCTTGCCGCGGACAGGAGGCGCCCCAGCGCGCGCTGCAATCAGTCTGCGCAAAGGGCGTCCCGCTGTCAAATTCCGGTCAACATGGGCTAGTGATTCATATCGGTTCGCTGGCTTCGCGACGTTCGCAACAGTGCTCAGGGTTCGTTGGGTTCGCGCGGCGCCGGGCGCCGAATCACGCGAGTCAATTTGTACGAAGGTGGACGGGCTGTCCTTCACGCGCGCGCGGAAGAGCAGACCGTCGATGAGGGTGAACGCGCCGGCGTCGAGGCCGATGCCAAGGGAGAGCGTCGCGATCATCGCCGCCGCCAGCAGCGGGTGCTTGCGAATGAGACGGAGGCCGTACCGGAGGTCCTGAGCGAGGGCGTCGAGTGGACTCATACCCAGAGAAGAAGACGAGCGCCCCGCCTGCAGAGTTCGGTGCCCCCCCATTCGAGCAGCGCCTTGACCTGAGCAGCGCGTTGACCCCGGGCGGCAAGCGGTTACACCTTGCGCTTCTACACATCAGCGCGTAATATGTAGAAGACGGAGGCATATGAGCGCGCAGTCCGCAAGATCGGATCTTCCACAGGGCACCCTCGACCTCCTGATCCTGAACGTCGTCGCGCTCGGCCCGGTCCACGGGTATGGGATCGCGCAGCGGCTGCAGCAGATGTCGCGCGACGTCGTGCAAGTGCCCCAGGGCTCGCTCTACCCCGCGCTCCACCGGCTCGAGCATCGGGGGTTCCTGGCGGCCGCCTGGAAAGAGACCGAGACGGGGCGCGAGGCAAAGTTCTACCGCCTGACCCGGCAGGGGAAAGCCCGGCTCGAAGCGGAGGCCGCGAGCTGGCGGCGACTGGCCGAAGCCGTGGGCCTGATTCTCAGGGTCTCGGAAGCCGGTGCGAAATGAGCTGGTGGCAGCGTCTCTGGCGTCGGAGCGCGATGGATGCCCAGCTCGAGAGAGAGTTGCGCTTTCATCTTGACCAGCACGCAGCCGACCTCGTCGCGCGCGGAATCGCTCCGGACGCCGCGAAGCGGCAGGCGAGGCTCGCGCTCGGCGGTCCGGAACAGGTGAAGGAGCGGTGCCGCGACGCCAGGGGAACGCGCTGGCTCGAGGACCTGCTGCAAGACGCTCGCTACGCGGTCCGCACGCTGTGGCAGATGCCCGGGTTTGCGGCTGTCGCCCTGCTGGTACTGGCCCTCGGCATCGGCGCCACAACCGTCATGTTCACCGTCATCAACAGCGTGCTGCTCAGGCCGCTGTCCTATCCGGAACCGGACAGGCTCGTCACGCTGCATGGATTCAACGAAGGTTCCGGGGAGTTCTGGGGGTTTTCGAATCCTGATCTCGCCGACGTCGCGCGGTCGAGCCATTCTCTCGTGTTAGCGGCGTGGACGTTCGGAGGAGGCACGATCAGCGAGCCAGGAGAGCCGGAGTACGTCGACGGCCGGCAGATTTCGGCGGCGCTGTTCCCCGTACTCGGAGTGCGCCTCCTGCAAGGGCGCGCCTTCGGGCCGGATGACGACCGGCCCGGGGCAGCGCCCGTGGCCATCATCAGCTATGGCCTGTGGCAGCGCCGGTATGGTGGAAGCGCCGCGGCCATTGGCCGCCCGCTGGTGTACGACGGCGTGCCGTACACGATCGCTGGGATCACACCGGACGGCTTCCAGCTGTCCGGAGAGGCGGACGTCTTCACTCCGCTCCGCGGAAACACGCAACCGCGCATGCAGAATCGCCAGGCACGGTTCATCCATGGGCTGGCTCGCCTGCAGCCCAACGTCTCGCTGGCCGAGGCTCGGGCCGAGCTCACGCTGATTGCCAGCCAGTTGGCGCGCCAATATCCGGCGTCGAACGCGGGGCTCGGCATGCGGGCACACCCCCTCCAGCAGGAGCTGGTTGGTGATGTCGGTTCCACGCTCTGGCTCCTTCTCGGCGCCGTCGGCCTGGTGCTGCTCATCGCGTGCGTCAACATCGCCAGCCTGTTGTTGGCCCGCGCCCTGTCACGCGACCGCGAATTGGCCATGCGAGCGGCACTCGGTGCGGGGCGGGGCCGCCTGGTACGTCAATGCCTCACCGAGAGCGCGGTGCTCAGCGTTGGCGGAGGCGTGCTCGGCGTGCTCCTCGCCGCCATCGGCGTGCACCCGTTTGTCGTGGCCTGGCCCCATGGGCTGCCACGCGCCGACGGCGTCGGGCTGGATTGGCGCGTCTGGATCTTTGCGCTCGCGGTTTCGGTCGTGAGCGGTCTGCTGTTCGGGTTGGCGCCAGCGCTGCACGTCCCGGAGCGCGGCCTGGAACAGGCGCTCCGGGCTGGAGCGCGGAGCATCGGGGGCACATCGCGCCGTCTGCACGGCGCATTGGTCATTTCCGAGATCGCCCTCGCGGTCGTGCTGCTGGTCTCTGCCGGGATGCTGGGGCGCACGCTGCTGTCACTCGCGTCGCTCGACCCGGGAGTGAATGTGCGCAACGTCGTGACGGCCCATTTCGCGCTTTCTCCGCGAGCGCTCGCGGATCCCGCGCAGATGCGGGCAGCCTGGGAGGACGTCCTCGATCGCAGTCGCCGCGTGGCCGCCGTTGAATCGGTTGCCCTGGCCGATATCATCCCGATGCGAGAAGGGGAAAACACGCTGCCCTACTCGACGACCCCCGACCCGCCGCGGCCCGACCAGTTGCCGCTCGCACTCGGATCCACGGTTACGCCTGATTATCTGAGCGTGATGGGCATCCCATTGCGCCAGGGACGCTTCTTCAACGACCACGATGTCGCCGGCAGTGAGCCCGTCGCCGTGATTGACGACAATCTGGCACGTCATGCGTTCGGGGGAGCCGACGCGGTCGGCAAGCACCTGTGGACTCCGGCCATCGGCTCCGTCCCCATCCAGGTCATCGGCGTGGTTGGTCACGTGCGTCACTGGGGCCTGGCCGGCGACGATCAATCGCGAGTACGCGACCAGATGTACTCGCCTTTTGCCCAGCTGCCGGCCCCGCTCCTCCGTTTCTTTTCGTCGGTCATGTCGATTGCCGTGCGCACACGGGTCTCGCCCTTGAATGTCGTCGAGCCCCTGCGGGCCGCGCTCCGCGGAGCGGCTGGCGATCAGGCGCTGTATGAGGTCCGGACCATGGAGCAGCTGGTGGGCGCGTCGCTTGCCCGGCAGCGCTTTCTCGCCCTGTTGTTCGGACTATTCGCGGGCGTGGCTCTGCTGCTCGCGTGTGTCGGCCTCTACGGCGTGCTCGCGTATTTGACGGGCCAGCGCGTGCCCGAGCTCGGCGTGCGGATGGCGCTCGGAGCCACCAGGCGAGATGTCATCCGCCTGGTGATGCGGCAGAGCGTCGGCATGATCGCGATGGGCGTGAGCCTGGGCGCGTGCGGCGCGTGGGCGGCAGGGCGCGTCCTCGAGCGCTTCGTTGACGGGATGCATCCGGCTGATCCAGCGACCCTCACACTCATGACGTGCGTCCTGGTCGGAGCTGCCCTGTTGGCGAGCTTCGTGCCGGCGCGCCGTGCCAGCCGCGTGGATGCGATGCAGGCGCTGAGACAGGAGTAGGGCCCCGGCAACCCTTCCGCCGGCCGCGCCGTCTATAGGCACGACGCCATGCCAGCTGGAATCCTCGAGGGATGGAGGCAGGATCTCAAGTACGCGTGGCGGGGGCTGCTGCAGCATCCCGGATTCAGCGCGCTCGCCATGCTGACGCTGGCGCTGGGCCTGGGCGCGACCACGGCGATCTTCAGCGTGGTGTACGGCGTGCTGTTGCAGCCGTTGCCCTATCCACAACCGGATCGACTGATGGCGGTGTGGGAGATCGCGCCCGGCGGCAGGCACGTGCGGCTCGCTGATCCGAACTTCGACGACTTCCGCGACCAGACTCACACCTTCGCCGCGCTGGCCAAGTACAGGAGCGAGATCGCGCCCGTGACCGGCCTGGCCGAGCCGGTGCGTGCGAACGTCGCCATGGTCTCGCGCGATTTCTTCACCGTGCTGGACACGGCGCCGGTGATTGGCCGGGCGTTCGCGGCCGACGACGCGCATCCGGGCGCGCAGCCGGTGGCGCTGGTCAGCGAGCGCTTCTGGCGGGAACATCTGCGAGCAAGCGGCCCCGAACAGGCGGCGTCGGAGTTGGTCGCTGTCCATCTCCATATCGACGGGCGCGACTACGGGGTCGCCGGAATTCTGCCGCCGGGTTTCGATTTCCCGGCGCAGACCGATCTGTGGCTCCCCATTGAGCTCGACCCGGCGAATCCGAGCCGCACGTCGCACAATGTTCTAGCCATCGGGCGGCTGCGTGCCGGTGTCAGCGCGGATGTGGCAAGCGCCGACCTCAACGCGGTCGCACAGCGCATCGTGCGGGAATCGCCCGAACAGAACGATTACCTGATGCGCGGCGCCGGCGCCGGGCCGCTGCAGGCCGCGCTCACGGGGCGGGTGCAGTCGCCGTTGTATCTCCTGCTGGGCGCCGTCGTTTTTCTCCTGCTGGTGGCGTGCGCGAACGTCGCCCACTTTCTACTGGCGCGGGCGTCGAAGCGGGGACGCGAGCTGGCGATTCGCCGGGCGCTCGGCGCGGGACAAGGGCGCCTCGCGCGCCAGTTCATTACCGAAGCGTTTCTCCTGTCTGCGACGAGCGCCGCAGTGGGCGTGCTGATCGCCGTGTGGGCGGTGCGCCTGCTGCTCGCGCTGGCGCCGCCTGAGCTCCCGCGCCTGGATGAAGTCGCCATTCACTGGCCCGTGCTGGCGCTTGCCGCCGGCCTTGCGCTGGCAATCGCGGTAGCGCTCGGCATCGCAACCGCGAGCCGTTCAGTGTCCATCGATCGTGCGGGCCGACTCGCCGGCGCGCTGACCGAGGGCGGGCGCTCGAGTGCCGGCACGCGCCGCGGTCAACGCGCGAGCCGGGTGATTGTCGCGGCGCAGTTGGCCGTCACGTTGATGCTGGTAGCCGGCGCCGCGTTGCTGGGGCGCAGCCTGTTGGCGGTGCTCTCGGTCGATCCCGGCTTCCGGACCGATCACGTGCTCGTGATGGACGTCGATCCGGGGGGAATCATCGAGGCGGACGCGGCTTCCGGGGACGCGGCCAAAGCCCGCGAATCGCGACTCACAAGCCGTCTGCTGGAGCGCCTCAGCGCACTCCCTGGCGTGGAGCAGGTCGCGGCGGCCAACGCCGTCCCCCTGGATGGCGGGCTGCCGGACGGGATGTTCCTGCTGGTGAACGAGCGCGAGAATCCGAGGAATTTTCAGGAATTCGCCGCGCTGGCCAAGCAGACGGAGCGGCGCGGTACCGCTGACTTCTGCGTGGTCACTCCCGCCTATTTTCAGGCGCTCGGTATCCCGCTGCGGCGGGGCCGGGGATTCGACGCCCGTGACGGCATGGGCGCGCCGCACGTCGCCGTCATCAGCGAATCGCTGGCGCGCTCGCGCTGGCCGAACCAGGATCCGCTCGGACACACGCTGCAGTTCGGCAACATGGACGGCGACCTGCACCTGCTCACTGTCGTCGGCGTCGCCGCTGACACGCGCGAAAATGGGCCGGAGGCGCCGCCGCGGCCGATCGTGTATGCGAACCTCCTGCAACGCCCGCGATCGGCGTTCAGCGTCGTCATCCACACCGCGAACGATTCGCCCGCCCTCGTGACCGCCGCGCGCGCCGTCTTGCGCGCCGAAGCGCCCGCGGCCCCCCCGCGCTTCCGTTCATTCACACAGCTGTATGCAGCCGCGCTCGGATCGCGGCGCTTCAACCTTCTCCTTGTCGCATTCTTCGCGCTGACGGCGTTGTTCCTCGCGGTCGCCGGCGCCTACGGGGTCGCGGCCTATGGGGTGGCGCAGCGCACGCGTGAAATCGGCGTGCGCATGGCGCTGGGAGCGGAATCTGCGCACGTGGTGAGGCTGATCCTGCGCGAGGAGGCGCGGACGGCGCTCGCCGGGGTCACAATAGGCGGCCTGGGTGCGCTGGCCCTGGCGCGCGCCATCCAGGCATTCCTGTTTGGTGTCAGCGCGAGCGACCCGCTCGCGCTCGTGTCGGCTGCCGCGCTGCTGGCGGTCGTCGCCGGAGTGGCCTGCTTCATCCCAGCCCGCCGCGCGACGCGGATCGATCCACTGGTGGCGCTGCGCGAAGAGTGACCGTTCTTCAGACCGCCGCCGGCGTATCTGTGCCGGCCCACAGATTCATCGTGCCCAGCTCTTCGCGGCCGCAGGCTTTGAGGTAGACGAACAGCTGCGTGCGGTAGGCAGCGCACCCGCAGAGCACGAGATTGACAATGAGGGCGCCACGCGAGGTCTTGCCTCCATCAAACGAGTCGACCTCGACACGGAAGTCAGCGTCCGTCACGTCAGCAAGGAGTGTTGCGTAGGCATCTGCGTGCCCCGCAATCGCCGCGACGGTCCGGTCGAAATCACGCGCGTCAGCGGCCTGCGCTGCCGTCGTCCAGAGCGCCGGGTCGGGCGTCTCGGCCATGGCGTACTGGATGAGCGTCGGCCCCATCATGCTCAGATACCTCAGCAGCTCGATCGTGCTGCGCTGCTTCGGCGTCGGCCGGTAATCGAGCTTCGTGCGATCGACCTTGCCCGCGAGGTGAAGCAGGACGCGCACTTCGTGTTGGAGCGAGGCAATGAGCTCCGCCTTGTTCAGGACCATGGTTCCTCCAGCATCTGTCAAACCGACAAGCCTCTCGTTAGACGTCCGCCAATGTCAACGGGCGCGGCTGGCGACCGTCAATATCCACGAACCCGTACTCCGCCGCTAACGCCGCCGCGACCAGGACGCAGCCGTTCCGGCGCGACACGTTGGGATCGCCGGCCAGCGCCGCCACTGCACGGCCGATGAACTCCGGGCTCTCCGAATTGCTCAAATCGAATATCCCGGCGGCGAGTACCGCCTCGGTCCGGACGAGGCCCGGGTAGAGCGAGACAACGGTCACGCCGTGCGGCTCGAGCTCGTGCGCCATGTCCGAGGCCATTTTGTCGGTCGCCGCCTTGGCCACGCCATACAGTGTGTTGGCGATGTGCTTCTGGGCCGCCCACGACGAGATGTTCACGATGAGCCCGCGCCGCACCCGAACCATGGCGCGCGCAGCGTGCTGGCTCGCCACGAATCCCGCCCGAACGCCCGCCGTCACCATCGCGTCCCATCGCCACGCCGGCTGCTCCCAGAAGGGCGCCGCGAACGTGAACCGCCCGTCTTCCACCATACGTTCATACCCGCCCCACGCGACATTCACGAGAACGTCGAGCCTGCCTGTTGTTTCTTCAATGTGGCGGAAGACGCCGGTGACGGCCAGATCATCGGTGTGATCGCATGTGATTGTCGTGACGCCGGCCCCGAGATCAGCGTGCGCAATACTCCGCCCCGTCGCGAAGACTCGCGCCCCGGCGTGAGCGAGACCCACGGCAACGCCCCGGCCTACCCCGCGGCTGGCGCCTGTGACGAGCGCAACCTGTTCGCGCAGTCCGGTCATGGTCATGGTCATGGCCCTGCTCCCCGATGGCGGTCATCCCGATGTCGTCGAGCCGACAATACACGAACAAAAAGCGAAGATCAACCGGGCGCCTCTGTGCCCGCCATCACAGTCATGCCAATGGCGAGCCCGTAGAACGAGTTGCCTGAAGCGATGACATCCGGCGTGGTGCACCGTCCGCGGATCCACACACCCAACGTGACGGCCGGGTTGTAGTGGGCGCCCGACACATGGCCGCCCGCGAAGACCATCACCATCAAAGCCGCGCCGATCGCAAGTGGCGGAATCACACCGGCGGCTCCCGGAATCACCGTGCAGCCAATGGTAAGGACGAGGAAGAACGTCCCGATGAACTCGGTCAGGTACTTGTTCATGTCGTGTCGACCTCTCTTCCCGCGCGGCGAATTCCAACCCAGGGGCGTTCGTGGGCACGCGATATGATTCGAGTCGATTCTGGAGGCTGGCGGACATGGCGCTTCTCACAGCACGCGTCGCCGCGGAGCGGATGGGCATCGGTTACTCGACGCTCAAGCAATGGATCCGCCTGGGCAAGATTCGGACGACGCAGACGGCCGGCGGGCACCATCGATTGTCAGAGGCGGAAGTCGACCGGATTCTGGCCTATCACACGCCGTCTACGCCCGAGCAGAAGCGCATCGCCAACGACCGGCCGACCGGGCTGATCGTGACGCTCAGCGGCCGGAACCAGCTGCGCGGCTTCGTCGAGGAAGTCCGCATCGACGGACTGCTGGGGCAGGTCCGCCTGCGGATCGGAGACCAGCGGCTCACGGCGATCATCACGAGCGACGCGCTCAGCGTGCTCAAGCTCCGGCGGGGCGACTCGGCGCTGGCCATTGTCAAGGCGACCGAGGTCATGATCGCCCGGGAAGCCGAGGCGCCCGAAGTCCCCATCAGACGCCGGCGCCGGCGAACCTGACGCTAAGGTGCGGGCTCTGCGAGCAGCTTCTCGATCAGTTCACGAACCTCCTGCTTCAGCCGCACGTGCTCTTCTCCGGTTGCGGGACTGGCGAAGCCGGCGTGAACGCTGCGGACCCTCGCGTCGCGCCCGAGAACAATCGTTGTCGGATATGCGCCGAAGTTGACGAGCTGTGGCAGCGCCTCGGCGATTGTTTTCGACGCCGGTGACGGCTGCGTCGTGCCCGCGATGAGCATCGGATACTGTGCCGCGTATCGTTTGACGAAGGTCCGCACGCGAGGCCGCGCCACCTTGGGATCCGCGTCGTTCTCGAACATCAATCCCACGATCTCGAGCCCGCGGGCGCGATAGTCCCGGTACAGCTCGGAAAGGAACGGCGCCTCGTCGTGGCAGTTCGGGCACCAGCTGCCCCCGATGGCGAGGAGAATCACCTTTCCGCGGAATGACGCGTCGCTGTCCGATACGAGGTTTCCGTTGAGATCGGGAAACGCGAAACGAAATGGAGCGAGAGGATCCTTTACGTTCGTGTAGCGCGAGGGATCAGGGGGCTCGGGAATCCCCTTCGCCCGTGCCTCGCCGCTCCGAACGACGAGGTAGTGCGCGTTTCCGTTCAGCGTGACAGCGAGGGTTCCGTCGGCGTTTGGCGTGGCGACGAAAAGGTTCGGCCGCTCGCCGGCGAAGTGGCTGAGGACCAGCTGGCCGTGCGCCCAGTGGCCGACCAGCGTGCCGGTGTCTCCGTCGACGCGGAGAATGGTACCGGAGACCTCTGCGCCCGCCTGGCGCAGATACACGTGCCACGTCCGCGTGTCCCGCGGCGCGGTGACCTCGTCGGCATTTCGCCGCATCTCCCAGCTTCCCGCAAGCGCCGGCGTGTTGTCCTCGACGCTCGCCGTCGGCGTGAATCGATGCATCCGAACAGGCTGTGGACGGGCGTCGGGCCGGTTGTTCCGATAGGTCCCGATCAGTTCATCGCCGTTGAGCGTGACCTCGAGCGTGGTGTTCAGGAAGTCGTACTCGAGCCTCAGCACACCGTCGGTGAAGGTGCCCGAGGTCGATCCGATTTTCCGATCGCCTTCGAAGAAAAAGCCCTGGGCGTCGGTTCCGCTCGTTCCGATCTCGAAGCGGAACGGGACTTCGGCCCCTGCGGCCCCGCCGGTGGGAGTGGTGACGACGGTCGCGTCCCACAGGCCATCGATGGCCGAGACGACGCCGGGCGAGAGGGCGCCGGCAGCCTGGAGACGGGACGGCCCCGCAATGGCGACGAGTAGCAGCGCAACCGCGAGCGATAGCCGCTTCATCACGTGGTGCATTTCACGTGCTCCATTTCACCAACTGCCGTTCACGTGCTTCACAGTATCACTTGCACCAGGTCACGACCTGCCTGACGTTATTTCAATTGTCGAGATTATCGTGAATCGATAAAGAATAGTTGTATTTCGCTTGATATTGTCAATCCTCGAGGAGCGGACGCGTGGGGAATGGACGCCCGGGGAATGATGCCGCCTGGAGACGGCCCCGGCGCGCCGCTTGACCGCGCCGGCCGCGCAGCCGCGCTGGTCGTGCCGCTGGCGGTCTTCTGCGTCGCGTTCGTCCTGTTGCGCGACTGGGTTGTGGACGATGCCGGCATTACGTTCGCCTACGCGCGAAATGCCGCAGCCGGCCACGGCCTCGTATCGCAGCCGGGCCAGCTGCCGGTCGAAGGCTACTCCAACTTTCTCTGGCTGGCCGCGTTGCTGCCGTTCTTCGAGCTCCGCGTGTTCGATGCCACGTGGACACCCAAGCTCGTCTCTCTGGCGCTGGTCGTCGGCACGTTCTGGCTGCTCGGATCGCTTCTGCCCCGCCGCCTTCGCCTGTCGACGACCGCCACCGTGCTCGCGCTGACGTTGATCGCCGCGAACCCGGCGTTTGCGATCTGGACCGTGTCAGGTCTGGAAAACGCACTGATGGCATTCCTCGTCGCGCTGGAGTGGTCGCTCCTCGCAGCATGGTCCGACGTCACAGCTCCGGCGCCCCGGCTGGCGGTTCCGTTGGGGCTGACGGCCTCGGCGATTGCGCTCACGCGACCAGACGGCCTGCTCTACTGCGTCGCGGCGCCCGCCATTCTCATCGTGGTCGGACGGGCGCGACGCGCTGCCCTGCGCGATGCCGCGGCGGCATTCACGGTGGCGGCCGTCGTCTTCGCGGCTTTTCTCGTCTTTCGATGGACGACCTTCCACGATCTTTTCCCCAACGCGTACTGGGCCAAGGGCGGGCCTGGCGCGAGATCGGCCGCGGAACTGATGACGCTCGCTCCGGATGCTGCCGGCGCGTGGATCGCGCTGCACCATGCCATCGGCAGCAAGCTCGCTGGCTGGGTGGCGGTGTTCCTCGTCATGGTGCCGCTGCGCGCGGCCCTGGGAGAACGTCGAGGACGTCCAGGACGTCTCAGCCGGGCGCAGGAGGCCACGGGGCTGCTCTACGCCTGCACGGCCGCCGAGTTCGTGCTGCTCCCGCCGGATTGGATGAGCGAATATCGCTTCGCTACGCCGTTCGTGCTCGTCAGCCTTCCGTGGCTCGCGTGGTGCACTCAGGATGTCTTCGTCGCGGCAACATCGATCTACCCGCGCCGCCGATGGGCGGCGGCCGCGGCTGTCGCGCTGCTGGCGGCGGCGGCTTTTGCCGTCGACGCCAGGCGGATGCGCGCCTTCCGCGCGCACCCCACTGTGTCAGTGGATCTGGTGGCCAAGGCCCTGGCACGGCCCTACAACGACCTGGCGGCCCGCCTGGGGCTGACCCAGGCATCGCTGCTCGCGCCCGATCTCGGGGGGCTGCTGATGCAGTCGCGGCTCACGGTGATCGACCTGGTCGGGCTCTGCGATCGGACGATCGCCCGCAGCATCGGCAAGGACCAGCCGCGGTTCTACGCATACGTGTTCGAGGAGCGGAAGCCCACGTTCATCCACACGCACGACTACTGGACCTGGCTGGCCAACCTCGACGCGGACCCGCGATTTCGCCGGGATTATGAAGCGATTCGCGAGTACGTCGACCCGGACGTCGAGCGGCGATTCGGCCGCAGGATGATGTCCGGGGACTATGTCCGGAAGTCCGCGCTCCCCGCCGGGCGGCCGATGACACCGGGCGATCTGCGCGCGATCCTCGAGGTGCCTGAAGATTGATGTGAGGCGGCGCGGGTGCGCCCAACGGCCCTTATACTGAGGCGGTTCACGTTCACCTCGCCCGGGAGGACCTATGAAGTTCGCGCTCCCGTTCGCGCTCATCGCCTCGATGGTCATCGGGGTGCGCGGCATCGCGCCGCTCGTCAACCTGGGCAAGGCCGAGGTCTGGCTGGAATTGGACACTGACAAGTTGAAAGGCCGGCCCGCGCAGCTCGCGTGGTCGGACAGCGAGAGGGAGCTGTATCTGCAGGTCGTCGAGGGCACGACGGTCGAGACGCTCAAGGTCCGGCATTACCTGCTCGCCAGGGATCGAGCGCCGGCGGCGCTCGACGATCAGCCCGAGTGGGCGAAGACGTATTGGAGATGGAAGTCGGCGAAGAGTTATTTCGGCGACCCACTCATGACCATCGAGCTGGATACGCGCCGGGAAATTGTCGAAAGCATGCGGGAGCGGAACACGTCGTACCTCAACTCGGAGACGCACGCGCCTGCGACGCTCGAATCGAAGGCAACCGCCGGCACTCGCGTGATCAACCGCTTGATGCTCAAAGGCCAGATCATCGGCGAGTTCGTCGACGAGCAGGTTTTCTCCGGGTACACGTTCTCGTGGTCGCCGAGGCTGCTGGGTCTGATCGCGTTTCGAGCGCGGAGTGGACGCCTGACGATCATGAACGTCGATGGACAGACGGATGTCGTCAAGGACGCGAAGGACGTCTGGTTGCCGGCGTGGTCGGAGAGCGGCGATCTGATCGCCTATCTCGAGCGCGAAGGACGGAAGAAGTTCTCGCTGAAGGTCATCTCGACGCTGTGACGCGCACTGGGAAGCACACCGGGCGTATCTCGGTCATCGCGCTCGCCACCCTGCTTGGAGCCTGCCGCGCCGATCCGCGCCCGGCCCCCCCGATCGCCCTGCTCACCTACGCCAGCCCGATGTGGTACGAGGAGACGGGGAGCTACTTCCAGCCGTCCACGGATGGCCGGCTCGCGATCTACGGATCAGGGCCGCGGGCACGCCTCTACGACGTTGCGACCGGAAAGGAAGACAGCGCTGCCTGGCATCGCTCGATGGACCAGGTTCGCGCAGGCACGTTCGCGCCGGACGGCGCCTTGGTCCGCCTGGGCGTTGTCGCCGGGGACTCGGGCTGGTACGCGGACAGGGGCGGTCGGACGACCCGACTCCCCATCCCGCCGACAGCTCTCCCAAGATGGGCATCGAACGGGTCGAATCCACGCCGGGGGCCCCTACCCTCCGGACTGCTCGCGTACTTCACGCCGGGTGGCGGCACGATCGTGCTCGGCCCGGAAGAAACGCCCGCAACGATCCGGGTCGACGGCGCCGTCAACGGCCTCAACTGGACACCCGCGAGCGACGCGGTCTACGCGATCGTGCTCCACCCGGATGGCCTGTCCTCGCTCGAGAAAATCTCCCTCGACGGCACGATCACGGTCGTCCGGCCACGCCTCGACGCGTCGCCTGCCTTCAATTCGCTCGCGTTCTCAGCCGACGGCCGCACGGTGTTCCTCGCGCTGGCGAGCGACGCCGTACCCGCGCTCGAGGTGCGCCACGACCCCGAGGCGCCGCACCGCGATCTCGATATCTACGCGCTGGACCTGCAAGACGGTCAGCTCCGCGTGGTTGCGCGCGCGCCAGGCGACGACTGTTGTCCCTACGTCGCGGCCGGCTTCCTGTACTGGACGCATAACGATCCAGGGGCCGAGGTCGTCGTGTTCCCGCTCGCGGGCGGCGAGCCGCACAGCGTGGCCGATCACGGCTTCCTGCCGCGCTGGAGCCCGGATGGACGCCAGATCGCCTTCACCCGTGGCTATCACCGGCTCGCTGACTACGGCCTGGACATGGACGGGTGGGTGGTTGGCGTGGACTCTGGCGGCGCGATCTCGTCTTCAGCCAAGCCCTGGATCACGGGATTCGGCGAGGACATGGGCCCGGTATGGTCGCCCGATGGACGCTGGGTCGCGTTCCACTCCCATCGATCGGCGACCGCGGTGCCGCTCTACGAATCGCCGGGGCGAACAGACGACACATGGCTCCGGATGGCGGCCGGCGGACCCGAGATGCGCCTCACCGATTTCGGCTTCGAGGTCGGACCGCCGGATTGGTCCCCCGATGGCCGGCGCCTGATCTTCGACTCGTGGGACAAGGATGGCGTCCCGCGCTTCGCGAAGCCCTGGATCATCACGATTGATCCGAAGACGGGCCGTTCGCTCGGCGCAACACGCATGCCGCTGCCCGCAGGCGTCGCGGGCATTTCCGGCGAGGCCTGGTCTCCGCGCGACGAGGAGATCGCGTTCATCGAGCGAATCGATGACACGCGGCGGGCGTTATGGCTGTCACATCCCGACGGCACGGCGGCGCAGAAGCTCGTCGAGTTCTCGAGCTATACGATTGGCGGCGTCGCGTGGACGCCAGACGGCAGGGAGCTCCTCTACGGCGCGCTCGCTGACGATCGCATGCAGATCTTCGCGATCGCCCGCGCCGGCGGCGCGCCCCGCCAGCTCACGCACGATGCCGCGAACATGATGCATCCGAGCGTCTCACCCGACGGACGCTTTGTGGCCGCTTCACGTATCCCCTGGCACAAGGAACTGCGAAGGATGACGCCGTAGAGAGCCAGGCTGAAGACTCTGAGATGGGCCGAAGACTCATGGTCGCGTGCAGTTGCCTACGCCCTCGAATTCTAAACAACTTGTACAGCCCATGAGGATCTTGTTTTTTTGGGGGCGAGGCAACTGCA
>DASZFS010000109.1:0-12592 GCA_035939575.1 Vicinamibacterales bacterium
CTGGCGCCCACGTTGATTTCCTCAGAATTATTCGGCCACGAGAAGGGCGCCTTCACAGGCGCCGTGCAGCGCCGCCTTGGCCGTTTTGAATTGGCGGATGGCGGCACCCTCTTCCTCGATGAAGTCGGGGAACTCTTACCCGACACGCAGGTCGCGCTCTTACGGGTCCTCCAGGAGCGGGAATTCGAGCGAGTCGGAGGGGCACAGCCGATTCACGTGGACGTACGCGTCATTGCGGCCACGAATCGTGATTTGCACACCGCTGTGGCCCAGGGCAGCTTCCGCCAGGACCTGTTTTATCGGCTCAATGTCTTTCCCATCGAGGTCCCACCGCTCCGAGAACGGAAAGACGATCTCTTGATGCTGGTCGAATATTTCGTGAAACGCTACGCCAGCCGGGTCGGCAAACAGTTTCGCTCGATCGAGAAGAACACCCTCGACTTGTTGCGGGCCTACGACTGGCCCGGCAACATTCGGGAGTTGCAAAACGTCATTGAGCGGTCGGTGATTTTGAGCGCCGGCGAGGTGTTTGCCGTCGACGAATTGTGGCTGTTCAAAGAATCGGCTCAATTGGACGCAAGCGGACCCGCCTTGGCACCGTTCCGGCGCGAGCCGGCCTCACTGCCGGGCCCTGGCGAGCGGCGCAGCGAGCGCGAGCAAATCGAGGCCGCGCTCGCCGAGACCCGAGGCCGGGTTGCTGGTCCGTCAGGTGCGGCGGCCAAGCTTGGCGTTCCGCTGTCCACCCTTGACCGGCGGATCAAAGTTCTGAACATCGATAAAAGACGGTTCAGGTTTCGCTGAAGGTCAATCGGAAATTATCAGAATTATCAGATTCCCTCAGTTCACCTCAGGTCACTCAGCCGCCAATCGCCTCGCTGGCAGTTTTCCCAGTGTTTTCGCCGAAACTTGGTGGCGTTACATTTGCTGCTGCAGGATGGCGGCGGATATGGTCCGACGGTCCACTCTCTTGGGCGGACGTGGACGTCAGGGAGACGGCGGAGGCTCGTGAGGAATATGGAGAGGCGTGGAGCGAAGGAAGATCGATGAGCTTCAGGTTTGACCGATTTGCGACTGAAGACGATCGGGTGATCGTGCGTATAAGCGGTCGGGTCGGAGCCAAGAACCTGGACGTACTTCAGAGCGTGCTCGAAGAAGGTCGCATCGCGGCCATCGACCTCAAAGATGTTCTGCTCATCGACGGGGACGCGGTGAAACTCCTGGTCGTCGCTCAAGCCAACGGAATCGAACTCAGAAACTGCACGGCTTATATCCGTGAATGGATAGCGCGGGAGATGTCGCAGATCAGTGGAAAACAGTAGTTGGTGTGCATCTGAGACAGGCGCCACGGAACACGCTGTGGCGCCGTTCGAAAAGGGGGGCGCATTCTATGACGGCCATCGCGGAACGTCCCAGCTACAGTCTGACGAAACTCGATCCCTGCGACGATTTGCTCGCCCTCATGGCGTGCGGCCTTAACGTGCCGGACATGTTTCATCAATTCAGCGCCGTCGCGGCTCGCGTTGTGCCGCACGACGAGGCTCGCCTGATTGTGCGGTCCGATGACGGCTCGACATTTGACACGTATGCGACCACGGGGGGCCTTGAGGAGCCGGTGTGTCGAGCGGAGGTTGGGCCGCCCATCGACGCGGCTGAGCAGATCCTGGACCGTGTACCGGGGCCAGAACATGGTCTCAAATCCGGCCTCAAGGTGCCCGTTCGGATGACTGATCGGTTCGTCGGCACTCTCGGACTATTTTCGCGCCAACCCTCCGCCTATACTGCGGACGATCTGCAGCACGCGCAGCGGCTCGCCAGCTACCTCGCCGTGGCGATTGTTCACCAACGCCTCGCCGAGCAGACTCACGACGCGGCAATCGAGCGCGCCGCCAGCGTGGAGGCTTCAGTGGAGTTGCTGCGGACGATCTCCGACGTGCTCGACATCCGCCGCGTGTTTCCACGAATCTCGGAAATCGCGAACAGGATTCTTCCGCACGACGCCATGACGATGGTGTTTCTGGATGAGAGCGGGCGCGTGGTCCAAGAAGCCTCGACTGGTGGGATTCCCGTGATTAACACGCGCGCATCGCGGCTGCTGCCCGACCACTTCATCATCGGCGACCTCGCCGACGAGGAGCTGCCGGTCAAGACGACCGGCGAGAGCTCGCGCGAGAAGCTGCTGGCGGCAGGTTTCCACTCCGTCTTGTCGGTCCACACCCGCGCGCGCGATCAGTTGATGGGCGTCGGGTTTATCTCGAAGCGCCGAAACGGATTTTCAGGCAGCGACGTACCGGTCGCGCGAAGGGTCGTGGATCACATAGTTCTCGCGGTCTCGCACGAGCAGCTCGCGGAAGCGGCCCGGGCGGTGGCGGAAGCGAACACGCGCGCCGACCGCCTCGAAGCCCGCGTGCAGATGTTGACCGAGGACCTCGACTCGAAGACTCATAACCGCGTTGTCGGTCAATCGAGCCAGTGGCTCGACGTGCTGAAGAAGGCGACGCAAGTGGCCGCCACGGACACGACAGTGCTGCTGGCTGGCGAGTCGGGAACGGGCAAGGAAATCGTCGCGCGGTTCATCCATCGCGCATCCGGACGCAAGAACGGTCCCTTCGTTGCGTTGAACTGCGCAGCCCTGCCGGAGCAACTGCTCGAATCGGAGTTGTTTGGCTACGAGCGCGGCGCGTTCACGAGCGCGCAGCAGGGGAAACCCGGCCAGATTGAACTGGCGGCCGGCGGCGTGCTGTTCCTCGACGAAGTGAGCGAGATGAGCCTTGCGTCGCAGGCGAAGTTCCTGCGCGTGCTCCAGGAGCGCGAATTCCAGCGGCTCGGTGGCACGAAGATGCTCAGAGCGAACATCCGTGTCGTCGCCGCGACGAATCGCGACCTCCGAAAAGCGGTTGAGCGCGGCGATTTCCGCGAGGACCTCTTCTATCGGCTCCAGGTGTTCGACATTCGCATCGTGCCGCTCCGCGAGCGGACAAGCGACATTCTGCCGCTCAGCGAAGCGTTCCTTCAGGACATCGGCAAGTCGTTCGGCCGCCCGCCAGCCGGCCTGACCAAGGACGGCCGCGACGCGCTGCTCGCGCACACCTGGCCGGGCAACGTGCGCGAGCTCCGGAACGCGCTCGAGCGCGCTGCGATTCTCGCGGACGGCGGCCTGATCCACGGCGAGCACCTCGCCTTGCACAGTGGCGGCAAGCTCGGCGCTTCGCACGCCGCCACCACCGATCTGGACACGGTCGAGCGGGAGATGATCTCGCGCGTTTTGCACGAGACGCGGTGGAACAAGTCGAAGGCCGCCAAGCGCCTCGGGGTCTCGCGCACGCAGCTCTACCACCGCATGCGCAAGTACGACCTGGAAGAACCGCAGCCGCAAGCCTGACGCATCGGCCACCACGAATTGTTCGACCCAGAGCACCACGCGCCCGTTGGTCACAAGCGATGTGTCCTTCGTCCAGTCGACAGTCAAGGAACTGTGGCCGATCTCGGCCGTGTCGGTCGGCGTGAATTGCGCACGCGAACGCAAGCTGCGCGCTGGCGGACAAGGTACGCGCCGGTCGAAACGACGTAGCGCCTGCTTTTCCCCCGCATTCCGCGCGATTGGGCGCTGGCGTCAGGCTTGCCTCCTCGCCGCCCAAGGAGAACCCATCATGAAACGGCTCGACAAAAAGGTTGCGATCGTGACAGGCGCTCCAAAAGGAATGGGAGCGGCCATTGCAAAAGCTTTCGGCGCGGAAGGCGCGGCGGTGGTTGTGAACTATGCGCGCGATCATGAAGGCGCGGAACGGGTGGTCCGCGAGATCACCGGTAAAGGTGGACGCGCCATTGCCGTGCAAGGCGACGTGGCGCAGAGGTCCGACGCGCAACGCCTCGTCGCGGAGGCCAAGAAATCCTTTGGCCGCCTGGATGTGCTCGTGAACAACGCGGGTGTCTTCACGTTTGCGCCCTTCGAGCAGTTCAGCGAGCAGGAATATCACCGTCAGTTCAACACGAATGTGCTGGGCACGTTCCTCATGATCGAAGCCGCTTTGACGGCCTTCGGGGCGGAAGGCGGCAGCATTATCAACATCGGATCGACGGCCAGTGTCGCTGCCTACCCGACCCTTTCGATCTACGCGGCGTCAAAGAGCGCTGTCAATGGCTTGACGCGCGTGCTCTCAAAAGAGTTCGGTCCAAGAAAGATCCGCGTTAACGCTCTCAATCCCGGTGGAACCGAAACGGAGGGTGCGCACGCGGCGGGCGTCATGGGACCGGAGTTGAAAAAGCAGCTGATCGCGACTACGCCGCTGGGCCGCGTGGGCCAACCCGAGGACATCGCGCGCGTGGCCGTATTTCTTGCCTCGGATGATGCGGGCTGGCTCACGGGAGAATTCATCTTCGCGAACGGCGGCAACAGGTAGGACGACTTCAGGAGAACACCAGAAATGAGCGTTATTTTCACGAGTGAGGTGAGTCATGTCTCTTACCGAAATGCCGGCGCCGCTGAAGTCGTTTCTCCGTGCCACCGAGCGGCATGATAGCAAGGCGTTGCTGTCGCTGTTCGGCCCAGACGCCAAGCTTATCGATGAAGGCCGCGAACGGAGCGGCGATGAGCTGTGCGAGTGGAACGATACGGTCTACATTGGAGCGAGCGTAGTCGTTCACCCGATCCACATCGAAGAGCAGGACGGCTCAACCGTTCTTTCGGTGACGCTGGACGGCGATTACGCCGCCTTCGGCGTTACAGCGCCGACTCAATATGACTGGCACTTTAAGTTGGCCGGCGATTGCATTGAGTCGCTCCGAATGGTCGAAACGAAACTCGACGTGCCAGCCCCGATCGTCGCCTTCATCATGGCCATGAACATGTTCGACAGTGACGCGATGTACGCGACCTTTGCCGAGAATGCTTTGGTCAACGACGCACAGCGCGAGCACGCGGGCCGGGACGCTATTCGTCGCTGGTTCGAAAAGGAACTGATCAGCGATCATGTGACGATGTACGTCACAAGCATTCGCGCGCATGAGGGCGGTTTTGCCCTCGCTGCTCAAGTCACCGGCGACTATGACAAGACCGGATTGCCTGATCCATTGGAACTCCGCTTCTACTTCAGCATCAGCGGTGACCTGATCTCGCAACTGATCATCATTCCGAGCAAGCGGAGCTGAAGCACCGCCGGGATTATGGAGAGAACTTTGGCGACGGACGTTATAGCCAAATGGGGACAACAAGATCATGAACGCGGCACCGGCGGAAAAGACTGATTGCCGTAATCGGCGCAACAGGACACCAAGGAGGCGCAGGGAAGGCTGAAGTCCAAACGGCCACTTATTTATATTTATTTATGGAGAAACCTGACGAGCGGACCGTCCAACCGGTTGTGGCGTGTATACTGTCGGGCTAGCCAGGAGGCCGAGAGATGAGAAAGGTTCTACTTTGCGTCCTCGCGATGTCGCTTCCGCTCGCGGCACAGCAGCGAACCGCGATGCCGTCCGCGTCCTCCGGAAAAGTCGATTACGAAAAGGACGTGAAGCCGCTCCTCGAGCAGAACTGTTATGCCTGCCACGGCGACACGGTGCAGCAATCGGGACTGCGTCTCGATCTACGCCAGAATGCGCTGCGCGGCGGCGATTATGGCCCCGTGATCCTCCCGGGCCAGAGCGCAGAGAGCAAGCTCATCAAACGTCTCGTCGACGGAGATGGCGGGATGCAGATGCCGCCAACCGGTCCGCTTTCGCCTGAAGACATCGGTGTTCTTCGCGCATGGATCGATCAGGGAGCCGAATTCCGCACCACGATTGTCGAAGCGCCGCCGAAGCCGACCGATCCGCGTGTCGCGGCCCTAGTGGCTGCAGTTCGCGCGCAAAGCGCCGACGCCGTGGCAAGACTGCTGGCGAGTGACTCCGGCGCCGCTACGGCACGCGACGCCGCCGGCTCGACGCTGCTGCACCACGCCGCTGCCTTTGGCAGTATCGACACGATGAAGCTGCTGCTCGACGCCGGGGCTGACGTGAATGCCGCGAACCGACGCCGCTCGACGCCGCTCCACTGGTCGCTGCACGACGAGGCGAAGGTTCGCCTGCTGCTCTCGCGCGGCGCGGCGATCAACGCGAAGCAGGTCGAAGGACGGACGCCGCTCTACATCGCCGCGTCGATGGGACAGGGCGCGTCGCTCGTCAAGCTGCTCCTCGAGAACGGCGCCAACGCGGCGCTTGCGACGGCGAACGGCATGTCGCCGTTGATGGCGGCCTCGGTCGGCGGCGACGTCGAGGCGATGAAGCTGCTCGTCGACAAAAACGCGGACGTGAATACGAGGAACGGCGCCGGCGAAACGGCGCTGATGTTCGCCGCGACCAACGGATCACCTGCCGCCGTCAAGTTCCTGATCGACCACGGCGCCGACGCGAAGGCCAAGTCGAAGCGCGGTGAGACCGCGCTCGGAAACGCCGGCACGGCCGGCGTCGAGGAGACGGTGCGGATGCTGCTCGACCAGCACGCGGACGTGAACTCCCGCAACGTCCGCGGCTATTCGCCGCTGATGCTCGCCGCAAGTTCGGACACCGTACCGGCGGGCGCGGTCAAGCTGCTGCTCGCCGCCGGCGCGGACAAGACGTACGTCGGTGACTACGACGAGGCTGCAATCGACTTCGCCACCAAGCGCGGCGACACGGAGGTCGCCCGCCTGCTCGGCGCCACGGCGAAGCCGCCCGTCTTTTCACCGATCAGCGCCCACGCGTCGTTCGACGCGGCAGCCATCCCTGGCGCGGTCGAAAAAGCGATGGGGCTGCTCGAAACGCAGAGCGGCAATTTCATCCGCACGGCCGGCTGCAACTCGTGCCATTCGCAGGATCTGCCGTCGGCGGCCGCCGGATTCGCGAAAAGCCGCGGTCTCAGAGCCCCGGCGGAAATTCCTCAGTTGCCGCAGTCAATGATGCCGGCACCGGAACGGCTGATCGATCTGGCGATCGTCTCGGCGCCGAGCACGGCCTGGGAGCTCGTCGATTTCGGCATGAACAACGTTCCGCCCGACGCTTACACCGACGCGGCGGTCCGTCTCGTCCGAATGATGCAGCGTCCCGACGGCAGCTGGTCGACGAACCAGAGCCGGCGTCCGCCGATGTCTTCGGGTGAATTCCAGGACTCGGCGGTCTGCATCTTTGCGGTCAAGCACTACGGCCGTGCGGTGGACGCGGCGGCGAATGACGCCGTTATCGCGAGAGCCGTCTCATGGCTCGAGACGGCCATGCCGCAGACGCTGCAGGATCGCGCATTCCAGGTGATCGCGCTGGCGTGGGCCGGCCGCGCCGAGAGCGCACAGAAAGCAGCGCGGACGCTCGTCGATCTGCAGCGCGCCGACGGCGGCTGGAGTCAGTTTGCCGGCGTCGAAACCGATGCATACGCGACGGGGCAGGCGGTCTACGCGCTCAGCGCGGCGCGCATCCCGCAGGACAATGCGACGTACCGGACAGGGATCGCCTACCTGCTGAGGACGCAGGCCCAGGACGGCTCGTGGCACGTGAAAACGCGCTCGATCTGGCTGCAGCCGTATTTCGAAAGCGGATTTCCCTACGGGCGCGATCAGTTCATCTCGACGGCCGGCACTGCGTGGGCGTCGATGGCACTCGCCACCGTGAACATGCCGAGCGATACAACGCTGCAACGGTAAGGCCTTCTCCTACCGCGCCTAATATGAAGAGCCCGCCGGCGACTCCCGGCGGGCTCTTGTATTCTGACGCTTTCTTCGGGCGCGCCACGAGCAGCGCGCGAGCCAGCGCCGCCCGCGGGTCGGTGGCCATGACTTCGAGCTGGACGACCTGTGTTTCCTGGAAACCCCGTTCGGGCCGCAGGAACGAACAACTCACGCGCGATTTGAACGTCCGAAGCGACGCTGCGTGAGTTGATGATTCAACACTCCCTGCATCCCGATAAGGGACAATCAGGCGTCGCTATGACACAATACAGTTGGAAGCCGCCCAAAAACGGGAGGTCGTTGGAAGCGCATGACTCAGGCGATACCGCCTGCACGCAAACGGTCTCGCACGAAGCCGTTCCTCCTCGCCTCGAGCGCTCTCGCGCTCGTGGCCGCGGTCGTCATGATGATCTGGACGACGCGGTGCCCGTGCGAGACAACGCCGGGATTCATCCTGTTTGGCGACGTGCAGCAGGCGCCGGTGACAGACTGGACGTTCGCGAACGACGTGCCGTTCTGCCAGATCCAGGTCTCGGCGTATGGACTGCCGCACGCGATCAATCTCAACTGCTTTGCCACACCAGAGGGGCACCTGTATCTGAGTTGCTCCGTGTGTGCGCGGAAGTTCTGGGCCGCGCACGTCGGTTCAAATGAACACGCTTGGCTGCGCCTCAACAATCGCGTGTACTCGGTGGTCTTGAATCGCGTGACGGATCCTGCGCTGATGGATCAGGTGTGGGAGACGCGCGTGAAGAAGGTCATGGTGTACGGCGGCCAACCTTACAACCCGAAGCCGAAGCCCGGTGCGAGGCGCCCCGACACGTGGTGGACTTTCCGCGTGACATCTGCGTCCGGGAGCTGAATAGCGGCGGGCTCCTGGGCCGCGTATTGGCCAGCACGACCGCTTGCTTGTCTCACGAGTAGTAACCGGACGATCAATAGACGCGACCGTCCGGCGGTTCAACAACGAGACCCATCTCGGAGGGCCGGGCCGCCCGCCGTGGAATTGTGCCGTCGCGGCCGTCTAATCTACCGACAGTTCAGTCGCCGTGGGCAACCATCCTCTATGCCCGGAGTGTATATGCTGCGCCGTTTTCTGATGCTGACTGTACTCAGCCTGTGGGGAATTGCGGTGGTCGGCTGCGCACCGGTGCAGCATTGGACTGTTACGCCATCCAACGCGCTGCCGCCGACCCAAGGCGGCATCACGATTCCACCGACGTACAGCGATCCCAATGGTGCAATCTTCAACCCTTCGTTTTCGGGCAATCCAAGACCGCCTGACGTCCTACCAACCTGCGACACACAGGCGAACGCCTGTGATGGGCAGCCGTACGCAGACGGCGCGCGTGGCTTCCGGAAGTTGATCTGTTCGGTCGACAAGGCCAATTTTCACGGTCATGTGAACTGGGAGGTTGCGACACTTGTCGGCCGCGCCAGCTGGGAGTCATGGAACTATGACGGCGATTTCAACCTGTATTTTCAACCGCAGGGCGGTAATGGTGTCACGAAAAGTAACGACGTCATCGACGGCGATTCGAGCCGGCCGTACATCGAATTGGAGTTCTACCAGCCGGAAACGATGGATCGCATGAGCACCGACGCCTGGACGGAGCTCCAGACCGCGGCGCAGGCGTGGGCGGACGAAGCCGACCCGGAAGCGCCCGACAGAGTCATCAACCCCAAGCATCCTGGGGCGCCGTCGCTCGCGGTTGCGACTGGATTGTTCGGGCTCGATTGTGAGCACGGATGCCCCAGCGAAGTGCATCCCGTGTACGCGCTCGGCATTGAGACCGAGAGTGACGACCCGCACGCCGACAAGTGGATGATCTTCGCTCGAAACTGGGGCACTGAAGGATTCTGCAGCAACAAGAATCACGTCCTCGATGTGGGCGCCCTCCGGGTTATGATCCCGAGGATTGGCGCCGCGGCGCCCAAAGCGACGATTCTGGAATTTGCGTCGACGTACCGCCAGGCGCCTGTGCCGACGATCGAATACCACGCTTCGTACGGCGTTGTCGTGACCTTCTTGCTGCCTCCGGGCAAGACGAGCCCGCTCCAAGAACTGGTCCTGAGCTTAGATTGGGGCGAGCAGAGCCCGGCGATCGCCGGCACTCCGGGATCGAGCCCGTCGCAACCGCCGAAGGCAAATGCGCAGCCGGCCGACGCCGACCTCTACCTTAAGCGCGCCGCGACGGATCTCGATAAGGGCCCGAGGATCGAGCTGCAGAACAGCGTCAGTGTCACAGCGGCGACCCATCGCTCGAACGAGCTCCGGACCGGGTTCCCGCAACAGGTGCCGGTCACGACCGTCACATCATTCGCGCCGATCCCGCCCCCGTTTGCGATAACGTCCAACCAACCGCGGATCGATCTTGGCGCTATTAACCAAAGCAAGACGCGTGGCGATGCTGCGGCGCTTGCAGCGTTGTGTGAAAGGTACAAAGACGTGTTACCCGACCGCGATCTATCCGCCTCCGCCGCAGTCTGCAACGACGCGCGCAAGACGCTCGCAAAGTGACGCGGGCGCGCGAACGAGTCCATGCGACTGCAATCGAGAGGATGCTCATGACGAGTCAGCGAACGCGGATGGTGTCCGGGATTGTTCTGCTGTTGAGCGCATCGGCACCCGTGCCGGCCCGGATCGTGTCGGCTCCAGCCACAGGCTATCTGGAAGTAAAGGATTGGCCGAGGCTTCCCTCCGGCGTCCAGCTCGGCGAAGCCGCAGGCGTGGCCGTCGACATGAACGGCCATGTGTTCATCTTCCACCGACCGGGCCGAGGGTTTGACACGGCGGCAACCGCGAAGCTCGCGGAGCCGCCGGTCCTCGAGGTCGACGCCGACACGGGAGTGTTGATTCACTCGTGGGGCGCGAACACGTTTCTTGTGCCGCACGGAATCACGATCGATGGCGACAACAACGTCTTTCTCACCGACGTCGGGCTGCAACAGGTCTTCAAGTTCACGCACGACGGCAAGCCTCTCCTCACGCTGGGGGAGCCGCGCGTCGGGGCGTGGGATGCCCGCCATTTCAATGAACCCACCGACATCCAGATTCGGCCCGACGGGTCGTTCTATGTGTCAGACGGCTACGTGAACAGCCGCGTCGCGATGTTCGACAGGAACGGCAAATGGACCGGGGAGTGGGGCAGGAAAGGCGCCGGCCCGGGCGAGTTCAGTAATCCCCACGGGATCACGTTCGTGCCCGGCAGTACCGATATCGTTGTCGCCGACCGTGAAAACTCGCGGCTCCAGCTCTTCGACCGGGCCGGCGTGTTCAAGAAGCAGTGGACCGGTGTCAAGGATGCGCAGACGACCGGCCGCGTGTTTAGCGTGGCCGCCGATCCGGCAGGGTTTTATTACGTCGGCATCCGGCGAGCAGATTACGACACCGAGCACACCGGCGTGCTGAAGCTCGATCGCGACTGGAACATTGTCACGTCGATTGGCTTCGGGCGGCCCGGCGACCCGGTGTTCAATGCGGTGCACGACATCGCCGTGGGCCGCGACGGGTCGATCTATGTTGCCGAAACGCGCACGAAGCGGGTCGTCAAGCTTCGTCCGCGGTGATCCAGGCGGCTTGAAGGTTCCTTTGATTGTGCTCGAGCTATCAGGCAGAATTGGCGGAGCCAATGCGGTTGGGGCGCCAGACGCGGCGGATGTTGACGCGGCGCGTGGGTCGCGCGTGGATCGCTGTGCTCGCCCTCAGCGGCTTGATCGCAGCGGCCCTGTCAGCTATGTCCGGGACGCGGATCGCCGCCCAGACTCGACCGGCGCCTGGTCCCGTCCCTGCTCCGGTGCCTGCCGTCCGGACGGTCCTCGACACCTACTGCATTACGTGCCACAACCAGCGACTGCGTACCGGGGGGCTTGCGCTCGATGGTCTGGACGTGACGAACCCTGGCGCCAACGCTGAGGTGTGGGAAAAGGTGATCGCGAAGCTTCGGGCCGGTTCGATGCCACCGGCCGGGAGACCGCGGCCTGACGCCGCCACTTATCGAGCCGTGGCGAGTGCCTTGGAGAACGACATCGACCGGGCGTGGGCGGCCAGTCCGAATCCCGGCAGGATCAACGCGGTCCACCGCCTCAATCGCACGGAATACCAGAACGCGATCCGCGACCTGTTCGCCCTCGACATCGATGTGAGGCCGCTCTTGCCCGGCGACGAGACGGCGGACGGGAGCTTCGACAATTTCGCCACATCGCTCTCGATTTCGACGCTCCATCTGGAACGGTACATGTCGGTGGCCCGTCAAGTCACGCGTCTCGCGACCGGCCTTCCTCCTGAACGGCCGACGATCGAGACGTTCGAGATTCCGCTGCACGTCGTGCAGGACGATCGGCAGAGCGAAGATCTGCCGTTCGGTTCTCGCGGCGGCATTGCGATTCACCACGACTTTCCGGTCGACGCCGAGTACCTCATCAAAGTTCGTCTCCAGCGGCAGTACCAGGACTATCTCAAGGGCATGGGATGGCCGCAGCGGCTCGACGTTCGCCTCGACGCGCGGCTGCTGAAACGATTCACCGTTGGAGGCGGCGGGCAAGGCAGGCCCGCCGCGAGCAGCTATGCGGGCGACGGCGAGCCGAACTTCGCCGGCGATCCCGAATGGGAAAAGTACATGCAGCTCGACGGAGACGCGGGTCTGGAGCTCCGCGTTCAGGTGCCGGCGGGGCCGCACGTGATCGGCGTGTCGTTCGTGAGGGAACTGTGGGAGCCGGAAGGCCTCCCGCAGCCACTGCAACGGGGCAGGGTCATCACGGACGACAACGCGTACATGAATCCCGCGAGCGTGGGCTCGGTCCTGATCGGTGGCCCTTACACGAAGGCAGGACAGGCGAAAGACGCGCACAGCCGTCGGGTGATCTTCGTCTGTCAGCCCAGGCTTCCTGCTGAAGAGCGGGCGTGTGCGACGAAGATTCTTTCA
>DASZFS010000110.1:0-8553 GCA_035939575.1 Vicinamibacterales bacterium
CTGCTCGGTGTCGTCGGGCTGGTGCTGCTGATGGTGTGCGCGAACGTTGGCAACCTGCTGCTGGCGCGCGCGACTGCGCGCAGCCGCGAGTTTGCCCTCCGCGCGGCGCTCGGTGCGAGCCGCGCGCGCGTCCTGCGGCAGCTGCTCATCGAGAGCGCGGTGCTGGCGTCGATCGGCGGTGCGCTCGGCCTCGCGATGGCGTGGTGGAGCCTCTCGGCGCTCCGAACCCTCGCGCCGCCCGGCATCCCCCGTCTGGTCGAGCTCCAGCTGCACGCGCCTGTTTACCTCTTCGACTTCGCCGTCTCGATCGTGGCAGGGCTGGTCTCGGGCGCGTTGCCTGCGTTGAGCGCCGATCGCGGTGGACTGCACGACGCGCTGAAAGACGACGCCCGCGGTACTGCCACCGGCCCGCGCGTCCGCTTGCGCAACGGACTGATGATTGCCGAGACTGCGCTCGGCGTGGTCGTCCTCGTCGGGGCAGGCCTGTTGCTGCGCAGTTTCGTGCTCCTCGAGCGGCAGCCGATCGGATTTCGGCCGGCGAACCTCCTGACGCTGCGCGTCATCCTGCCGTCGACGCGATACGCCGCGCTCGACCGCCGGACGGCGTTCTACCACGAGGCGTTCGACCGGATCGGCGCGCTGCCAGCCGTGCGATCGGTCAGCGCAATCAGCTTCTTGCCACTCTCGTTTGCCGGCCGCACCTCGGGTGTCTCGGTGGAAGGCCAGCCGCCGCCCGCCCCAGGGCAACTGCGCTTCGTCGACTTCCGATCGGTTGCGCCCGGCTACTTTCGCGCGCTCTCCATTCCGACACTCGCCGGGCGCGACTTCGCGTGGAGCGATACGCCCGACAGCCGCCCCGTCGCCGTGGTCAGTGAGCAGGCCGCGCGCGATCTCTGGCCGGCGGCGGATCCAATCGGTCGGCGCCTCAAGCTGGGCAGCCCTGACAGTCGCGGCCCCTGGTTGACCATCGTGGGTGTTGTAGGAAACGTGCGGCAGCTCGACCTGGTCAGCACGCCCCGACCCGCGTTGTATTTTCCAGCGACGCAAGATCAGGGCGCTGGCGAGACGCTTCGGGACTGGGTCGTCCAGACGTCGAACGATCCCGCGGCGGCGGCTGCGGCCGTCCGGTCCGCAATCTGGCAGATCGACCCGACCCTGCCCGTCACGCGCGTGCAGACCATGGAGCAGGTCCACGCGGCGTCATTCGGGCGGGAGCAGTTCAACGTGATGCTGGTCGGCGCGTTTGCCATCATCGCGCTGGCACTGGCCGCTGTCGGCCTCTATGGCGTGACGGCGTATTCGATCTCGCGCCGGACGCGCGAGCTGGGTATCCGCCTGGCGCTCGGCGCGACCCGCTTCGAGGTGCTCGCTCTCGTCATCTCCCAGGGCGCGAAGCTGACGCTCGCCGGACTCGCCATCGGGACAATCGCGGCGCTGTTGATGACGCAGGTGATGGCGAGCCTGCTCTACGGTATCGGACCACGCGACCCGATGACGTTCGGGGGCGCGGCGCTGCTGCTGTCCAGTGTCGCGCTGCTGGCCTGCTACGTGCCGGCCCGCAGGGCCACGCGCGTCGACCCGACGATCGCGCTGCGCGCGGAATAGCCAGTTGGTGGATTCCGGACGCCCTTACGAATTCCTTGGGCCGCGCACGGCCAGCGGGACATTGGGGGTAAGATCACCGTGTCGCCATTTTCAGATAGGAGCGCGTGATGTTTGGTTCATTGGGCATGCCAGAGCTCATCGTCATCTTCGTGATTGCCCTGATCGTGTTTGGGCCACGGAAGTTGCCGGAGCTCGGTCGATCGCTGGGGCGAGGGATCGCCGAATTCAAGAAGGCGACGAACGAGCTCCAATCGACGCTTGAAGAGGAAATCAAGCGTGAGGAAACGACTGCTGCCGCACCCGCGCCCCAGGCTCAACGTCCTGAACATCCCGAGGGTGCGACGCCGGATACAACGACCCGCCAGAGCGCGTAGTCCTCATTCCTGAAACCGGGGCGCCGTGAATCCTCCGAACGGCGTCCGGCAGGATGGCACCAACTCGGTCAACCGGGCCGCGCTCGTCGCCGTGCGCGAGGTGGCCCTGCTCCGTTTGAACTGGATCTGACACCGGGCTCTTGACCCAGTGTCAGACGCCAGCATGCGCGGCTACCGCTTGTTGATCGGAGTGTCGGTGCTCAGCCCCCAGTTGAACCCCAAGTAGGTCGAGAAATTCGTGCTGGACTTGAGCGCATACCACGATCCGGTCGACGGCCGGAAGACCGCCGGGTCCGTCTTGCCGTCGCCGTCGTAGTCGGCCGGCACAGGGACGTCTCCTCCCGCACCCCACTGATAGCTGGCAGACGTCGTGAAGTTCGAACCTGAGAACGCCACGAACCACGTGCCGGTCGACGCCCGATAGACGGCGAGGTCGAACTTGCCGTCACCGTCATAGTCGGCCGGGACCGGCTTGTCGGTGCTGATCCCGAACGCATAGGCGGCCGACGTCGTGAAGTTCGTGCTGGAGTACGCGATGTACCAGGTGCCGGTCGACGGGCGATACAACGCGAGGTCGCCCTTGCCATCCCCATCGTAATCGCCCGGCACGGGCAGGTCGGTGCTGACGCCAAACGCGTAGTTGGCGGACGTCGTGAAGTTGGTGCTGGAGTACGCGATGTACCAGTTGCCGGTCGAGGGACGATAGATCGCGAGGTCGGTCTTGCCGTCGCCGTCGTAGTCGCGGGTGACGGGGATGTCGGTGCTGACCCCGAACTGGTAGTCGACGAAGGTCGAGTAGTTGGTGCTCGACAGGGCGATGAACCAGTAGCCGTTGGACGGCCGGTAGATCGCGAGGTCGATCCTGCCGTCGCCGTCGTAGTCACCTGGCACGGGGATATCGGTGCTGACGCCCCACTGATACGCCGCATACGTGCTGTAGCCAGTGCTCGATTTGAGGATGAACCAGTCGCCGTTCGACGGACGGAACACGCTGATGTCCGACTTGCCGTCGCCGTCGAAGTCACCGTCGCGATGGGTCGGAGCGGGGGCTGCGGCCACCGCCGCGTCGGCCATGATGATGCCGTATCCGGAGTCGCGGTCGACGCCGGGCGTGTCAATGTCGATGGTGCCGGTCAGCAGGGCCGTCTTGATCTGGGCGCCGGTCATCCCCAGCTTCTTCGACTTGACGAGCCCCGCGATCGCCGCCGCGTGCGGCGCCGCCGCCGACGTGCCGTAGAAAATGCACGGCGCGCAACCTGGGCTCGGGAATCCCCCCGCCCCGGAGACCGTGACCCCGTCGGCGGCCGTGAGGTCCGGTTTCTGCAGGACGGTGCCGCCGGTGGAGGAGAAGTTCCCCGGCGTGATCGGAGTGGCGTCGCCGTTGAAGAAGATGCGGCGCAAGCCGTCGGAGCTGAAGGATTCGACCACACTGCTGGTGTTGAAGGGGTTCAGGCCGTTCACCTGCGCGGTCGTCGCCGCGACGCCGAACGAGTTCGGCGCGCTCGTCGCCGCATGGCCGTGTGTCTCGCCAGACGTCGAAATCGACACCTGCGCGCGATTGGTGGTCAGGTGCAGGAACCGGGCCGAACCGTTGGCCCTCAGGATCACGATGCGATCGCCTGCGATGCCGCCGTTCATGATCTCAAACGGATCCTGCGTGCCTGACTGAATGTTCGTCGATGATGCTTTGAGCGTCGTGCCGGTGCTGTCGAGGAGGAATAGATCGTAGTCGTTGCCGGAGCCACCGAGCGGATCTGACCAGAACAAGGCGATCGGATTGTTGGTGCCCACCGTGATGACGTCGTAGGCCTGCCCGCCGGTGAAGAGGTGGACATTGCCTCCGCCCGCGAGCCGTCCGGTGGCGGGGCCACCATCGACGTAGTCACCTTCCCACGTGCCCGAGGTGCCGTCGTTCTTGTTGCCGGAGTTGGCGGCCGAGGAGAAATACAACGCCCCGGCGGCGGTCACGTCCTTGACGGCCTGGATCACGATGCCGCCGTTGGTCACCGAGCTGGCGGTCTGGCCGTCCTGGAACGGCGTCTCGACGAAGTACCCGACGTCGTCCACGATGATGTCGCAGCCGGCCGTGCGGAGGTCGTGAATATTCTGCGCGAAGCTCGCAAGGCTCGTGAAGGCCGTCGCGAAGTAGAGCTGCGCGTTCGGGGCGAGGTCGTGGATGATCTCGAGCATCGCCGTCCCCTCGTCGCCGCTTCCGGTCTGGCCGGGCAGCACGGTGACGGGGCCGAGATCGCCGGTCCCCTGGCTGGTGGTGAGGCTCGTGACGCCGTCCGACAGCACACCGATCTTCACGCCGGTGCCATTCACGCCGAACGCGGCACGCGCCACGTTTGCATTGTGCTTTGAGTCGCCTTCGGAGGTCACACTGCCGGTGTTCAGGATGGGGCCGTCCTGGCCCAGTGCGGTCTGGACCGACGCGATGATCCCCGCGCGGTCCTGCCGCTTGCGCGCCCGCAGTGCGCGAAGGCGCTCGCCTGGCGGCAGCGGTGCCCCGCCCCGCGGCAGGTCCAGCCGCGACATCATCGCCTCCTGCTTCGGCTGAACGAACCGCACCTGCGGCAGCGCCGCGATCGCCTCGATCTGCCCGAGATCGATGCGCATCCTGATGTTCTCGTACGGCGCGCTCACGTCCAGAATCTGCGCGCCCAGCACGGTCATCTCGTCGAGCAGCGCCTGGCTGACCTCGGCCCTGACGTCCACGACCGCGCCCTGCCGGTTCACGTCAGGCAGGTAGACCTGCAGCCGCGGAACCCCCTGGGCGATGGCCTGGCCGATCGCCATCTTCGCCGCGTAGAGCAGGTCTGAGCTGATCTTCTGCTGCACCGCCGTGCGCGCGGCCTTCTCCGCCATCAGGGCGTTGATCTGCGCGATCGCCTGCGGCGAGAGTCCCGGGCCCTGCTGCGCCTGCAATCGCGAGCCGGACGAAACCGTCGTCATCGCAACCGTCAGTGCTGCGGCCAGAAATGCGTATCTCCGGCTCGGTCCCGCCGATGTCCGCGGCTGCGCGGTGTGAAAAAGTCTCATCGTTTCACCGTTTATGAGGGGCTATCACCGGGCAAGGGGCCGGATCCTCTCGAATGTTGAGCCTTTGACATTACACTGGGTAGGCGATCGGGCGCAGGAAGAAATGCACACCGTTGCCATCTTTCTCGGCTCCAGGCGGCCGGCCCGCCGGGCGTGACTCCGAGCCGGGCGAAGGAAGAAGAAATCGGCGCGTACGACAATGAGCGATCGACCGAGCTCTCTCTCGAAGGTCTACGCGAACCGCCTTCAGCGGCGCGCCTCATCGCGGTGGCGTAAGTACCTCGGCGTCCAACTCCCCTACCGGTGGAATCTCCGGCGCCTTGACCTGGGGTTTGTTCTCGACGTGGGCTGCGGCGTCGGGCGGAACCTCGCGCACCTCGACGGCGCCGGCGTGGGCGTTGATCCCAACGCCGACTGCGTCGAGGCAGCGCGTGAGCGCGGCTTCCGCGCCTATGTGCCCGCCGATTTCGAGCGCGCCGCCACCGTCGAAGGGTGGCGCTTCGATGCGCTGCTCGTCGCCCACGTTCTCGAGCACATGGACTTCCCGGACGGCGTCGCGCTGGTCAGGAGCTATCTCCGTCATCTGCGACCCGGTGGCCGGGTTGTCCTCATCACGCCGCAGGAAGCCGGCTATCGCTCCGACGCGACGCACGTCGAATTCATGAACGACGCCAAGCTTCGTCGGCTGTGCGACATGCTTGACCTGACCGTCAAGCAAACCTATTCCTTTCCCTTCGCCCGACCCGTGGGCCGATACTTCACCTACAACGAGTTCGTGTTCGTCGCGGTTGCTGGCTGAAACAGTCATCTCGGCGGCAGACAAACGATCGCGATGGCGGAGAAACATGGCAAATCCGCGCAGTTTTTGCTTGCCCTGATCGCGGGGTCGTTGTAGCGTCACCCGTCGCAATCCACGCAATCTGGAGGGCCCCGACCATTGGCACCTGGTCTGCTCATCGCCGCGCTCACTCTGACATCTCTTCAAGCTCTCCCGCCGAGCGACAAGAGTAGGCGGACGCCGGCGCAGCAGAAGATCAGCTCGTCGCTGCTGGACGAAATCCGCCGCGCGAAGGAGCGGAGTGCGGCGGCAAGGAAGCCAACCGACGCCGAAGGGTCGCCTGTCAAGCCTGTCAAGCTTGTCAAGATTGATCGGAAACACCGGGCGCTCGTCGACGTGCGTGCGACGGTTACGTCCGATATCACGCATCAGGTGACCCGACTTGGCGGCACGATTGTGTCCACCTGGCCGGCTGCCGACTCAGTGATTGCCTGGGTGCCGCTGCTGAAACTCGAGCAGCTTGCTGAGAGCTCAACCGTACGCGCGATTCAACCGGCCGATCAGGCCACCCACAAGTGACTTCACGAACGGTGAGGACGATGAGACATTTTCACAAGACGAAGCGGCGCACCTCGACACCAGTCGCCACGAGATTCACGCTGCTGGCCCTCTCGGGGGCGGCCGCCTTGGCTGCGGTCCAAATCACGATGGCCCAAGGCCCGACGCGAGTAACCGGGCTCGTCGCGACGCAGTTGGTCACCCACACGCTGCAGGCAGGGGGCGCGCCGGAGACTGAGGTTATCAGTCCGGCGCCCTCCCAGATCGGTGACGCGCGCAAGCCCGGTGCCTCTGGTCTCGTTGTGCCAGGCGGGATGGCGAGACAGCCCGGGGCCACGAGTGGCCTGACCATCGTCCCCGCATTCGACAGCACCATCACGAGCGATGCCAATGCGGCGGTAATTGAGGCGGCGATCAACACCGCGATCACCAACATCGAGTCGCAGTTCTCCGACCCGATTACCGTCAACATCAGCTTTGGTGAAGGCGGCGGACTAGGTCAAAGTTCGACCTATTTTGGAAGCACTACCTACAGCACGTTTCTGGCCGCGCTGAAGGCGGACGCGAAGACGAGCGATGACGCCACCGCCATCAGCCTTCTGGCGAATGTTGCTAACAATCCCGTCAACAACAGCTCGTCGATCAACCTCAAGACCGCCAACTTCCGGGCTGTGGGCATCGCCGCGAATCCGCCACCGGGTCAGCCGGACGGGTTCATCCTGTTGAACACGGCGCTGACGAGTCCCGGCAGTCCAGGCACCAGCAGTCAGTACTCTCTGATCGCGGTGGCCGAACATGAGATCGACGAGGTGCTCGGGAAGGGCTCGGCGCTTCCGAACGTGCCGAACGGCACCATATTCCCTGAAGATCTTTTCCGCTACAGCTCGCCCAGCACGCGGACCTTTACGACGACGGACAGCAGGACGAGCGGCGTGTTCGCGTATTTTTCGATCAACGGGCAGACATCTCTGGCGGAGTTCGACAACCAGAACGACGGCGGCGACTTCGGCGACTGGCAGAGCAATCCGCGGCGATCGGGCGTCGGGCCGAAGGTCCAGGACGCTTTTGCAACCCCGGGCACGGCGCCCGCTCTCAGCGTCGAGTTGAACGCTCTCGACGTCATCGGTTACGACCGTGTCGGTACTCAGACACCGCCGGCGATCACGACGCAACCCGTGAGCCAAACGGTGGTTGTCGGATCGAATGCGACGTTCACGGTCGCCGCGAGTGGAACGCCGGCGCCAACCTACCAATGGCAGGTTTCAATCAATGGCGGATCGACGTGGTCCAACCTGACGGACGGCTTTCCATACGCTGGCACGGCTACGACCACGCTCACGGTTGGCCCTGTGACTCACGGCATCAACGGCTACCAATTCCGGGCGGTGGCGACCAACGTCGTCAGCTCGGCGAACAGCAATGCCGCCACCCTGACAGTGAGGAATCCCGCAACGCCGGGTGACTTCGACGGCGACGGCAAGTCGGACATCAGCGTGTTCCGTCCGTCGAACGGCGACTGGTTCATCCTCAAATCGAGCACCAGCTACAGCACGTATGCGGCGTATCAGTGGGGCGTCAGCACGGATATGCCCGTGCCTGGCGACTACGACGGCGACGGCAAGACCGACCTCGCGATCTATCGCCCCTCGACCGGCAACTGGTACATCGCGTACTCGGGTACCAACTTCACGACCTCCGCCAACTACGCGTTTGGCGTCAGCACCGACGTACCCGTGCCGGGCGATTACGATGGGGATGGCAAGGGCGACCTCGCGTTGTATCGCCCGTCGACCGGCACCTGGTACATCGCATACTCCAGCACGAACTTCACGACGTCGTCCGCCTATGCATTCGGGATCAGCACCGACAAACCGGTCCCGGCCGACTTTGACGGTGACGGCAAGTTCGACCTCGCCGTCTATCGGGCATCGAGCGGCACGTGGTACGTCGCGTTCTCAGGGACGAACTTCACGACGTCCGCCAGCTATCAGTGGGGCGCAGGAGGCGACATCCCGGTGCCGTCCGATTACGACGGCGACGGTAAGACGGACCCGGCGGTCTACCGGCCGTCGACCGGATCGTGGTATGCGCTGAAGTCCAGTACGGGCTTCTCGACCTACTTGGGGTTCAACTGGGGGCTCAGCACCGACACTCCGATCAACAAACGGTAGCGTGCGGGCTGGCGTCTGACACCGG
>DASZFS010000111.1:0-3305 GCA_035939575.1 Vicinamibacterales bacterium
TCCCCTAGGGAGCGCCATGCTGCCGAATGCAGCCGTTTCTACGATCTGTCGCGCTTTACTACGATTTCCGCGCCCCTTAAGCGGGTGGCAAAGCTTCGGTTTGTTGATGGGTGGCGTGCTTCTCGGGCGACTGCGTTTTCATTTGTTTTCGGAAACCCACCTCAGGGTCGCCAGCCAAAGATCGTGACCGCGGTGCATCAAGCCTTCGTCGGACTGACGGAGCTTGCTTGCATCGGCGCCTTTGCCGACCTCGTCGGTGATCACCATGCAGGCTTCGCGTTGCGGCTTCAGGTACCAAGTGTGATAGAACGTGGGCGCCGTACCAGGCGCGTAGCCGTACCAGCCGATGCGGGTGTACGGGACGAACTCGTTGACGCGGCTTTCGAGATCGATGCCGAACGTCTGCCAGCGGAACACCGTGCCCGAGTCCAGCTTCGAGGCCCCGCCGGTGATCTGCACGTTCTTCGAGTTCGGATACCAATTCGGCCAGGTCGTCGCGTCGACGATATGCGACCAGATCTTCTCGCAGGAGGCGTGGACGAGCAGCGAGTTGTGCGAGAACAGGTCGGCCTTGGGAGGGTCGAAACCTTGCGGCCAGTGGATGTCCTTCTCGCGATGCGCCAGGTCGTCCTTCATCGTCATGGCGGTGCTTCCTTTCGTGTCTTGGTCGCTCTGACCGCTGCTGGGTGTCGCCTGGGCCGACAGGATCATGGCCGCGGTCCCGCACAGAAGCAGCCGCGACGGGAGTCTCCCGCCTTTCCTGCTTTTCGTTTGCGGAGCCGCAGGCGCGTTCGTCGTAGGCATCTTCGATCTCTCCTGAGTTGCCCGAGCGTCACCGTTCGCCGTCCATGAGACCGCGTCGGAGCTAAGCGGGGTTTTGCTTGAGTGGTGTCTTAGGCGTTCCAGTCCGGCGCGAACGGCGGCTTGACGTAGCGCTGGTCCTTCGGAAGCGCCGCGATCGCCGATCGATCCTCGTCGTCGAGCTTGACCTTCAGCGCGTCGAGGTTCGAACGCTGGCTCGACTCCTTCTGCGCCTTCGGGATCGCGATGACGTCCGGCTGATCGAGCAGCCACGCTATCGCGATCTGGGCCGCCGAGACGCCGTGCTTGTCTCCGATATTCTGGAGCGTCTCGTCGTGCGCAGCCCGGCCCTGGGCAAGCGGGGCGTAGGCGGTGAGCGGAATGCCCTTGCCGCGGACGTAGTCGAGCATCCTCGCCTGGCTCATGAACGGGTGGTACTCGATCTGTAGCGCGGCGATCGGAGCACGGACTTCCTCGACGGCTTGGCGTATCATCTTCATGTTGAAGTTGCACACGCCGATCGCCCTTGTCCCCCCTTCCGCCTTGATCGTCATCATCTCTTCGAGCACGGCGGGCAGGTCCATGTCCGCGGACGGCCAATGGACCATGTACATGTCGACGTAATCGAGCTTCAGCTTCGACAGGCTTTTGTCGAACGCCTTGCGGACGGCGCCGCGTCCCAGCCGGTCGTGCCAGACCTTGGTGGTCACGAAGAGTTCGTCGCGTTTGACGCCGCTCGCGGCGATGGCCGCTCCGACCGCGTCCTCGTTCTCGTACATGGCGGCGGTGTCGATGTGCCGGAATCCCAGGCCCAGCGCGCTCTCGACGACGGGCTGGCAACCGCCGCCCGGCATTCGGAAGGTGCCGAAGCCAAGTCTCGGAATGGCGACGCCTTGCGTCTGTATCTTTTCCATCTCTTATTTTCTCTCTTATCAGAATGTCTGGGTCACCACGGCACCGTCTTGCCGTGGCGGTCGATGAACCGCAGCCCGGCCTTTCCGGCCTGCGCTTCCACGGATTTCACGACGTTCGGAATGCTCTCCTCGATCGAGAGCGTCGCTTCCTCGCCTCCCATCTCCGTCCGAACCCAGCCGGGGGCCACGAGCAGCAGCGCGCGGGTGTCGCCTTCGTGACGCGCGGCGAAGCACTTCATGAGCATGTTCAGAGCCGCCTTGCTCGCGCTGTACATCTCCCATTTGCCCTTGTTGATCTGGATGCTGCCGATCTCCGAGGACATCACGGCGATCACGCCGTGCGGCGAGACCCGGTCGTGGAATGTCTCGACGACCCGCATCGGGCTCAGCGCATTCGTCAGCATCAACGCGACGAAATCGCTTTCCGCCACGTCAACCGGCGTATTGTCCCTCGCGATGCAGATTCCGGCGTTCACGAAAAGCGTGTCGAACTCGCGTTCGTTCAATTCGTCCTTCAGACCGGCGATCGAGTCCGGAGCGGTCGTGTCCGCCGACTTGATCTGTAGACTGGACGGGAACCGCTCTTGCAATTGTTTGAGGGCCGGCGAGGGCGTCCGGACGGTGGCCACGACTTCGCAGTCGACGACGCAGTATTCCTCGGCGAGCGCCAGGCCCAAACCGCGCGACGCGCCCAGGATGAGAACAGATTTTTTCTTGGCCATGATTGCCTCCACTCGGGATGTGCAGAGGCTCTCACGTCAGCTTTGATGACTCCAGTGCGTAAGAGTCAGTCGAGCGTTGATCAAAGGTCAACGTCAGCGCGCGGGGGCGTCCCCGGCCTTCGCGGCCTTCAGCGCGAACTCGATGAAGGCCCGCACCTTGGCCGGCGGGTGCTGCCGCGACGGATGTAGCGCGTACAGGGGAAAGACCTCGCCCGGCCAATCGGGAAAGAGATCGATCAGCCTGCCGGAGGCGAGGAGAGGCTGGACGCCAATGCTGAGGATCTGCGCCACGCCCGTCCCGGCGAGGCATTCGTTGATCATGGTGCCGACATCGCTCAGCTGAAGGCGCCCCTTCGCCTTGACGGGAACGACCTTCTTGCCCGCCCGGAACTCCCATTCATACGGACGCGCGGTGATGGGGTCGAGAAACTGGATGCATTCGTGCGATGTCAGGTCGGTCGGGTGCTTCGGCTTGCCGTGCTTCTTGATGTACTGCGGCGAGGCGAGGGTGAGCACCCGCGTCTCCAGCAGCTTCCGCGCAATCATCGTGTCCGAGGCGGGCTCGCCGAACCGGACCGCCACGTCGATGCCGTCCGCGACCAGATCGCTCACGTGTTCGCGCGTGACCATCTCGAGTACCAGATCTGGATGCATGGCCAGAAAGCTCCCGATCTTGCCCGAAAGGATCAGGCGCGAGAAATAGGGGTCGATGTCGACGCGGAGGCGCCCCTGGACCGCGCCTGCCGATCCGGAGACCGAGTTGGCCGCATCCTCGATCGTGGAAAGCAGAGGTCCCACCTGCTCGTAGAACCGCTTCCCTTCATCGGTCAGCGCGACCGACCGCGGCGTCCTGTCCAGAAGGCGTATC
>DASZFS010000112.1:0-6233 GCA_035939575.1 Vicinamibacterales bacterium
CGATGCCGGACTTTGCCGACAACGCCAGCCGCGTGACGCATCGCGCCGAGCTGGCCAGGCGGATCGAGGCCATCACGGAACGGCAGCCACGCGCCCATTGGTTATCGCTCTTCGAGCTGAACGACATCCCCTGCGGGCCGATCAACGACTACGCGCAAGTCTTCGCAGACGCCCAGGTTGTCGCGCGCGAAATGGTCGTTGACGTCGACCACCCGACGCTCGGCCGCATTCGTTCGATCGGATCAGCGATCAAGATGAGCGCCACCCCGCCAGAGGTCAGGCGTCGGGCGCCGCGGCTCGGTGAGCACACGGACGAAGTGCTTGGCGGGCTTGGCTTTAACCCGTCGGAGATCGCTGCTCTCCGTGCTTCCGGCGCCATCGGGTAGCCTGGGTGTATTCCGTGGGGAATAAAAACCGGGCGTTTGCGGTCATAGGAGAAGACGATGCCTCGCCAGACATTTGAGGAAGTCGTCTTGCCCCACTTGGACGCGGCGTACAACTATGCGCGATGGCTGACGAGGAACGACGCTGACGCCCAGGACGTGGTGCAGGACGCGTACGTACGGGCGCTGCGGTTCTTTGCGTCTCTGCGCAACGACGATGCCCGCGCGTGGCTGCTGGCCATCGTGCGCAACACGTGGTACGGCCGGTTTTCACGGCGCGGTGCCTCCGAGGAGCCTGTGGTCTTCGACCCCGTGAACGACAGTCGATCTGACGAGAGCCTCGATCCAGAGGCGCTGGTGATTCAACAGCAGGCCGTCGATACCGTCCGCCGGGCGATCGAGGAGCTGCCCGTTGATTTCCGCGAAACGATCGTGCTGCGCGAGCTCGAGGGCATGTCCTACAAGGACATTGCAGCGGTTGTCGGGATTCCGGTAGGGACAGTGATGTCGCGGCTGGCGCGCGGCCGCGAGCGGCTTCTCGTGATACTCGGTTCGGCGAAGACGCTGGAGGGTCACCGTGACGTGTCATGAGGTCGGGCGCCTGCTGGACGCGTACGTCGACAACGAGCTCGATCCTGGCCAATCAGCGGAGCTTCAGCAGCATTTCGCCTCATGCGTGGCCTGCAGCCGGCGTCTGTCGGATCGGGAGTCGCTCGGACGCCTGATCCGCAGCGTGCCCTACCATACGGCACCCGATCGCCTTCGTACCGCGATCGCGGGCACGCGCACACGATCGCGTTTCACGCCCCGCCTCCTCGCCTGGGCCGCGTCGGTGACAATCGCCGTGTCGCTCGGGGGCGCGACCGCCGTCCGCCTGGTGCGCGCGCGCCAGGCAGTTGACGCGAGCGCGACGATCACCGACGAGGTCGTCGGCAGTCACGTTCGCGCGTTGATGGCCGACCATCTGTTCGATGTCCGCTCTACCGATCAACACACGGTGAAGCCGTGGTTTCTCGGCAAGCTGGACTTCTCGCCACCGGTCGAGGACCTCGCTCCGATAGGCTTCCCGCTGGTAGGCGGACGCCTGGACTACGTCGCGGGGCGGCAGGCCGCAGCGCTGGTGTACCAGCGTCGACAGCACACGATCAACCTGTTCATCTGGCCGGAGTCAACCGGCTCGGCGACAGAGGACGTCCGGTCCGCTCGGGGATTCCAGGTGCGGCACTGGAATCGCGGGGGGATGTCATTCTGGGCCGTCTCGGATCTGAATGACACGGAGCTGGCCCAGTTCGAGGGCGCGCTGCAACATTGACCGGTCTATTCGGAGATACCATAGGTCGCTTCTCAAATGAGGTGACGTATGCGCCGGATCACGATCCTGCTTCTCGTGTTCGGCACCTCGGCGGCTGTCGCGCGCCAGCAGCCCCCGCGAGACGACCGCCCGAGAAACGATTTACCGCAGCCCTACACCACGACGCGCGACTGGGGTGCGCTGCCGGCCGGCGTGAAATGGGCCGCTGTGACCGCGATCGAGCCGGCGCCCGATGGGACGATCTTCGTCATCCATCGCTGCTTCGCGAATTCCTGCAGCGGCCGTTCCGAAGCGCCCATCCTCAAGTACGACGCGGCTGGCAGGCTGCTCCAATCCTGGGGCACGGGAATGTTCGTCTTCCCGCACGGCGCCACGGTCGATCGGGATGGACATCTCTGGGTGACCGATGCGCGCGGGGAGAACGGCAAGGGCCACCAGGTCATCGAATTTGATGGCAACGGCCGCGTCCTGATGACGCTCGGCACGGCCGGCGTGTCAGGTTCGGGACCTGCGCACTTCGACCAACCAACGGACGTGGTCGTCGCGCCGAACGGTGACATCTTCGTGACCGACAGCCACCGCAATGGCCTGAACAACCGCGTGGTCAAATTTCGCAAGGACGGCACCTTCGTCAAAGAGTGGGGACGCAAAGGATCCCGGCCTGGCGAGATGAGCGAGCCGCACTCCATCGCGATGGACTCGCGCGGGCGGCTGTTCGTTGGCGATCGTGAGAACAATCGGATCCAGATCTTCGATCAGGAAGGACGCTTCCTGGACGAGTGGCGCCAGTTCGGACGTCCGAGCGGCATCTTCATCACCCCCGACGACACGATCTACGTTGCCGATTCGGAGTCCGGCCCTGACACGGGCGCGCACGAGCTCAGCGGCATTAAGAAGGGCATCCGAATCGGCAGCGCCAAGAACGGGACGGTCACCGCGTTCATCGAAGACTCCGAGTCGACAGCCCCGGATCACTCCGGCGCCGAAGGCGTCGGCGTCGACGCTCAGGGCAATGTGTACGGTGGTGTTGTGCGCCGGCAGATGCTCGAGCGCCACGTCAGGAAAGCGCCGTGACAAACGCTCGCTGATCTCAGGACCTCAGTCATCGCCCTGCGCGCCCGCCCATCCGACTTCTGCGGTCGCCGGTGGAAGGAACATCGCGCAGATTCCGGCGGCGGCGGCCAGAACGACCGCGCCCCACAACGACGCGCTGACGCCCGCGACTTGATACAGCACGCCGGAGAGCAGCGTGCCGAGGAGACGCCCGCACGCATTCGCCATGTAGTAGAAACCCACGCTCAGCGAGACGCGGTCGGCCTCCGAGTACGCGAGCACCAGGTACGAGTGCACGGACGAATTCAGCGCGAACACGATGCCGAACAGCACGAGCCCGCCGAGAATCGCGACCGCGGGCGCGACACCGCTGGCGAGCGCGAGCGGAATCAACGCCGTGACCGCTGCCAGCCCAAGGCCCAGCGTTGCGGCCAGCGCCGGTCCCGGGGCTCGGCCACCTGTGGCGCGCCCGAGGAGCACCGGTGCGATCCCTTGCACACCGCCGTAGGCGATCACCCATAGCGCCATGAATCCACCGACCTGTGCAAACGACCAACCGAGCACGCTGGCAAGGAAGATCGGGACGCTGACCACGAACCAGACGTCGCGGGCGGCAAACAATGCAAGGCGTGCGAGCGACAGCCGGTTAATCCCCGCAGAATTCGAGAGAATGCCTGCGAACTTGGCTTTCTTCTTCGCTTGGCCGATCGCGGAAGGCAGCGCGCTGAGTACGAACAGCAACACCACCAGGACACCGCTCGCCATTGCTGCGAGCGCGCCGCGAAAGCCGAACGCCGAGAGGAGAACACCGCCGACGAAGAACCCCGCGCCTTTCAGAGCGTTCTTCGAGCCAGTGAGCGCGGCCACCCACTTGAACAAACCGGATTCGTCACCTCGTGGGACGAGCACCTTGACCGCGCTCTTCGCGCTCATCTTGGTCAGGTCCTTCGCGATGCCCGAAAGCGCCTGACACGCCATAACGTAGGCAACTGACAGGCGCATGCTCCAGTCACGGTTCAGCAGCGCGAGCAGCCCAAGCGCCACGACCTGCAGCGCGAGCCCGACGACGAGCGTGAATCTCACCCCGGTGCGTGAAGCGACCCATCCGCCAACGAGATTCGTCACGATCCCGAAGAACTCGTAGAGCAGGAACAGGAACGCGAGCTGGACCGGCGTGTAGCCGAGCTGATTGAAATGCAGCAGGACGAGCATGCGCAGGGCGCCGTCGGTCAGCGTGAACGCCCAGTAGGCAGCCGTGACGATGGCGTAGTTGCGGATGCTGATGATCGGCGCAGCCAGCGGTGTGCTCCGAGCGTTCACAATGACGCCCCGACCTTCTGCGCCAGCTCGATCATCCGATTGACGTACCCGATCTCGTTGTCGTACCAGGCAAGCACCTTGACGCGTGTGCCGTCCACGACCATCGTCGACGGCGCGTCGACGATCGCGGATCGAGTGTCTTTCCGATTCTCGTCGGCATGACTGCGGTCCCGCTACAACGGCTTGCGCATGACCGTCGCGCTCGACGGACACGCGGCTGTGAACTCGATGGAGGTCTGGACGGATGCCGGAACCTCGGCGCGCGTGATGGGCTCGAATCCGAACTTCGGAAAGTACCGCTCGGCGGTCGTCGTGAGCAGGTACAGGGCGGGCGCTTGGAGCTGGGTGCCGAGTCGAATCGCGGCGTCGGTCAGGTGCCGGCCCAGACCCAGGCCATGAAGATGTGGCGCGACGGCAACAGACCGCAGCAGCGCGCCATCCCGATAGACCTCGAGCGCTGCACTGCCCACAACGTGGCCATCGTGACGCGCGACGAGAGCCGTCGCCAGATGCTCGTGCAGACCTGCGGTCGGAAGATGATTCTCTTGCAGCAGACTCAGTACCTCACCGATGTCCTCTGGACGTGCTCGCTCGATCTGCGCCTGCATGATTACCGTCCGGCCTGCGCGGACATCGCCTGAGACGCGCAGCAGGACACGCCCGCAACGTCACCCGGTGTCGGGACGCAGCATCCCGTCCGCTTTTGCAGACGCTCCGCATCGCGCTTCACCGTATCGACATGGGTCAGCGCGTGGCGAACGGCATCGCCGATCGTCGCCAGGACGGGATCGGTGAACGTCCCCAGTCGATAGTGGATCCACAAGCCCTCGCGCCGTGTCGCGACCAGCCCCGTACGGCGCAGATAGGCCAGATGCCGCGACGCTTTGGGCTGCGGGATCTTCAGGCTCTCGTGGATGTCACACACGCACACCTCTCCAGTGAGCAGGAGGCCAAGAATGCGGAGCCGGGTGGCATCTGCCAGAGCCTTGAAGAGGGTCTCCATGTCAACCAACTGCCGCTTGCTCATATATGTGCCTTGACAAATATATCATGACCGCCTATAGTCCATATATTCGCGTGTGCGGATGTTTGGGCAAATGGTCGGCATTGGAGAGGCAATGAAAGGGAATGGTCAGCCCATGGAGAGAACGGTCGGCGATGAGATGTCCCGGATTCAGCACGCCGTGCGCGAGCGATACGGCGCGATCGCCTCGGCGGTAGAGAAGAAGTCCTGCTGCGGGCCCACCGCCTGCGGGTGCGGCGATCCGATCTCCTCGAATCTCTATTCGGACGCAGAAACCAGCGGGCTGCCGGCGGACGCCGTTGCGGCCTCCCTTGGTTGTGGGAACCCGACTGCGCTGTTGGCGCTCGAGCCGGGTCAAACGGTGTTGGACCTCGGCTCCGGCGGCGGGATCGACGTGCTCCTGTCCGCGAAGCGCGTCGGACCGGCAGGAAAAGCCTACGGCCTGGACATGACGGATGAAATGCTGGCGCTCGCCCGCGAGAACCAGCGCAAGGCGGGCGCGACCAACGTCGAATTCCTGAAGGGCACGATTGAAGCGATGCCGCTGCCGAACAGTTCGGTCGACGTCATCATCTCGAATTGCGTGATCAATCTCTCGAGCGACAAGGATGCCGTGCTCCGGGAAGCGTTCCGGGTCTTGAAGCCGGGAGGCCGCTTCGCCGTCTCCGACGTCGTTGTTCGCGGTGCAGTGCCCGCAGACGTCCGCCGCAGCATGGAGCTCTGGGTCGGATGCATCGCCGGCGCCCTTCAGGATACCGAGTACATCTCGAAGCTGCAGGCTGCAGGGTTCAAGGATGTCGAAGTGGAGCCCTGGCGCGTCTACAGCGTCGAAGACGCGCGATCGTTCCTGACCGAGGCCGGCCTGGACGTGGACGGGTTGGCTCCCAGCGTCAAGGACATGTTCGCGAGCGCGTTCATCCGGGCCACGAAGCCCGACACAGAAGCGTGCTGCGCCCCGGGATGCTGCTCATGAGGGGGTACCTGGGCTAAAGACTCATCGTCACGTGCAGGGCCTGAAGACTCATGGCCGCGTGCAGTTGCCGCGCGTCAAAAGCTGAGTACGGGCTAAAGACTCATCGTCGCGTGCAGTTGCCTACGCCCTCGATTCCTGACGACACCGTACGACCCTTGAGAATCTTGA
>DASZFS010000113.1:0-2993 GCA_035939575.1 Vicinamibacterales bacterium
CTGATGCGGTTGAACACAGGTGAGGACTTGACAACCGACTCCACATAGGAGGCAACTGCACGCGACCATGAGTCTTCGGCCCGTCTTAGAGTCTTCGGCCCGTCTTAGAGAGTCTTCTGCCCGTCTTAGAGTCTTCAGCCCGTTTATGAGATGAGTCGGCCACAGCGCTGGTAGACTGGCCTCCGAGATGTCGTCGGGCGACACGTTCACCCGCCGCGTGTTGACGGTCGTGCGCCGCATCCCTCCCGGTCGCGTCGCGACCTACGGTGACGTGGCGAGGATGGCCGGGCGGCCGCGCGCCGCCCGCGCGGTCGGCAACATCATGAGGAACTGCGGCCGCGACGTGCCTGCCCACCGGGTCATTGCCGCCGGCGGACGGCTGGGCGGCTACGGCGGCAGTGAACCGCTGAAACGTGCACTCCTGGTCGCTGAGGGCGTCATGGTCTCCGGCGGGCGGGTGCGGGACCTCGGCCGCGTGCAATGGTCGTCCCGGCGCGCCCGGTGAAACTTTCGCGCCTGTTTCTCTCGTCTTTTCAGTCGTGAGCGCCCTGAAGCAACGCGGTCCGATCCTGGTTCCGTCTAAAGGCATGACGGCGAAAACGCTGGCATCGGACGATCCGGTGGCCGCCGGAGCCCCCGGGCAGCCCGGGGAGCGAAATCGGCCCGGAACCGTTGGAGACTTCGAGGAGATCTACCGGCAGCAGGCGCCGCGGATCTATTCGCTGGCGTGCCGTATGGCCGGGTCGCCCGAGGACGGCGAGGACCTCCTGCAGGAGATTTTCCTGCAAGCATATCGGAAACTGGGCAGCTTCAAGGGCGACTCGACGATCGGAACCTGGCTGTATCGGCTGGCGCTGAACCACTGCCTGGACTACGTGCGGAGCCGGCAGGCGAAGATGAAGAAAATGACCGAGTCGATCGACGCGCAGCCGTCCATGGAGCCAAGCGCCCCGCGCAACACGCCGATTGCCCGGATCGATCTGGACCGCGCGATCGAGCGGCTCCCCAACGGTTGCCGCGAGGCGTTCGTGCTGCACGACGTGGAAGGGTTGGACCACAAGGAAGTCGCCGACGCGCTCGGCATCGCGGAGGGCACGTCGAAGTCGCAGGTGTTCAAGGCTCGGCTCAAGCTCCGGGCGATGTTGAAATAGGAAGCTCGCACGCGACGGTTATGCACCCGAACGAGGACGTCATTCACGGCTACGTCGAGGACGCGCTGAGCGCTGGCGATCGCCAGGATCTGGAGCGCCACCTCGAGACCTGCGCCGACTGCCGGCGCCTGGCGGAAGACCTCGCCGAGATCCGCCGGGTCGCCGCGTCGCTGGAGCTGCGCGAGCCGCCCGCGCGGGCGTGGTCGCGCCTCGAACGCGCGATCGAGCTGGACACCGGCGCTCGGCTGAAGGACTCCCGTGACGCGAGCTCGCGCTATGGGAACTTCGCGTGGCTTGCGGCCGCGGCGATCCTTGTCGTCGCAACGGTGGTCGGCGTCCGTTACGGCACCGGCGCCCGGCGCGCGGGCCCGCCGGCCGCCGCCCCGGCCGCCCCGGTCGGGACGGTCGGCGGCGCACCGCTGCCGCAGGCTTCGGCTGAAGCGGTGGAGGCTGAGCTGCGCGCCGCGGAGTCGCACTATGACAGGGCCATCAAAGGTCTGGAACAGATTGCGACCTCTGATCAGAACGCGCTCGACCCGAAGACCGCTGCGACGCTGCAGAAGAACCTGGCTGTCATTGATCAGGCCATCAACGAGAGCCGCGCGGCCGTGCGCGCGCAGCCGTCCAGCGAGCCGGCAGTCGATAGCCTGATGGAGAACTTCAAGAGCAAGCTTTCCCTGTTGCAGGACACGGTGGGGCTCATCAACGAAATGCGTAAGGGCAATGAGGCCGGGACGGCGCGTATCGTCTCGGGGCTCAAGCAAAAAGGCGGCTGAGATGCGACCGAGGTTTCTACCGATCATGGCTGTCGCCATGGCGATTCCGGTGGCTGCGCACGGCCAGGCGGGCGCGACCGAATCCCCCCAGGCCCCCAGCGCCGGTGTCCAGGCGCGGGCGGTCGTCAGAGTCCGCGCGGAGGCGTCCGGCACGTCACACGCGTCGCATGCCTACCAGGGGCGCAACAACAGGCAGGAGCAGTCGGAGCACTTTTCGCGCAAGGTCCGGATCGGCCGCGACGGCCGGGTCACCGTGTCGAACATCGCCGGGGAGATCTCCGTCAGCGCCGGGTCTGGCGACGAGGTGTCGATCGATGCGGTGAAGCGGACGCGCGGGGACCAGAGCGAGCTCGCCAACGTCCGGATCACCGTTGACGAGCGGGCGGGCCACGTTGACGTGCGCACCGAGGGCCTGGGCTTCAGCAGTCGCAACGGGCGCGGGAACAGCGTGTCAGTGGATTACACCTTGACGGTGCCTGCGGGCGTAGCGGTCGAGCTGAAATCCGTGTCCGGAAATATCAAGGTGACCGGCATGCACGGCGCGGTGCGGGCCGAGACCATCAGCGGTGACGTGACCACGACCGACACGCCCAAGCTGGAGGCCGCCAAGAGCGTGTCAGGGGACGTGCGCGTCAGCGGCATCTCGACCGACGGCGACGCGACCCTCGGCAGCATCAGCGGAAACGTGACCGCGAAGGCGGTGAAAGTCCGTTCACTCGAGCTCAGCTCAGTCAGCGGCGACCTCAGCGCGACCGACGTCAGCTGCGATCGCCTGACGGCGAAGTCGGTCAGCGGCAGCTTTGAGTACGCCGGCTCGCTCGCCAAGGGCGGGTCGTACGACGTCAACGTGCACTCGGGAAATGTCCGGCTGACGCTGGCAAGCCCTTCAGGCTTTGTATTGAACGCCAGCAGCTTCAGCGGCTCGATCCGATCGGATCTCCCGCTGACCATTGCCGGCGACGCCACCGACCGCGACCGCCGGCGCATGACTAACCATTCCATGCGCGCGACTTACGGCGATGGAAGCGCAACGGTGACCTTGCGGACGTTCTCCGGGGACATCGCG
>DASZFS010000114.1:0-1582 GCA_035939575.1 Vicinamibacterales bacterium
AAGGCGGCCAGAGCAGTGGCATCGTCATCCCGGCTTCGCGGTAGCGCTTGAGCATGTCGGTGATCTGCGCCGCGCTCCCCACCAGCAGGTTGGTGCCTTTGCCCATCGGCGTCTGATCCATGGCATGATCGGTGATGACGAACCAGATCATGCTCATGATCTCGAGGTCGTCGACCGAACGGGGGGTATCGAGCGCCTCAAGCTCGCGCTGAATCTCGCCGCGCCATTTCGCGATGTCTTCCGGAGAGTCCTGGATTCCGATCCAGCCCGCCATCCCGTACTTCGCGATCCGGCTCGCCGAGCGCTTCGGGTCCTTGAGCCCGCTGAAGAACATCGGCGGGTGCGGCTTCTGCAGCGGCTTCGCGCCGAACCCGCTGCGCTCGAAGTCGGCGAACTCACCGTGGTATTCGAAGACATCGTTCGTCCAGATTCCCTGCATGATCTCGATCGACTCACGCACGTGCTTGTGGCGCTTCGGGAAGAGGTGCGACACGCTTGCCGCCGCGAATTCCTCGGGCATCCAGCCCGATCCGACGGCAACGTTGAGCCGGCCGTTGGACAAGTGGTCGATGGTGGCCAGCTCCGCGGCGAGGACGCCGGGCGAGCGGAACGGCGTGTCGATGATGCTCATCCCGATCCGGACCTTCGACGTCTTGGCCGCGAGCCAGGGGATCAAGGGCATACCCTGCAGGAACTCGCCTCGCGACGACACCGGCAGAGCACGGGGGAACCCGTCGATCATGCCGAATGAGTACTGCATTTCTCCGCGGTCGGAGACCTCGGGGACGATGATCCGGTCGAGTGTCCAGACAGAGTTGAAATCGAGGTCCTCGGCGAGCGCTGTCAGGTCTTCGAGTTCCTTGACCGTGACCTTGTTGCGGAAGTTCGGCAGGTACAGTGCGAGTTTCATGGCGTGGGCTCCTCACTACCTCTGGGACTAGTTCAGTTGCCGGTTAGCCTCGAGCGAATCTCTGTCTTGAGGACCTTTCCGACGGCGGAGCGCGGCAGGTCGGTCCATATCTCGATCTGCTTGGGAGCCTTGACGCTGCCGATGCGCTGTTTGACGAACGCGATCAGTTCGTCGGTATCGATCTCGGCGCCGCTTTGCGGCTGGACGACGGCGGTGACCCGCTCGCCCCACTTTTCGTCGGGCAGGCCGATCACGGCGCAGTCGCGGACCGCGTCGTGGGCCATCAAAGCCTGCTCCACCTCGGCGGAGTAGACGTTGAACCCGCCGCTGATCACCATGTCCTTGGCGCGGTCGACGATGTAGAGGAAACCGTCGTCGTCGAGGAAACCGATGTCGCCGGTGTGGTGCCACCCGTGGGCGGACGCCTCGGCCGTTGCCTTGGGGTTCCGGTAGTAACCGGCCATCACCAGCGAACCGCGCACGCAGATCTCTCCCCGCTCCCCGCGCGGGACGGCCCGGCCGTTGTCGTCGAGGATCGCCACGGTGACCAGCGGCGACGGGCGGCCGGCGGAGGACAGCCGTGAAGTGTCGATCGTCCCGTCGGACCGGCGGTGCTGGGCCGGTGACATCGTGGAGATCATCATCGGGGCCTCGGACTGCCCGAAGAGCTGC
>DASZFS010000115.1:0-8050 GCA_035939575.1 Vicinamibacterales bacterium
GCATCTCGATCTGCGCCGCTTCCCCGGCAATCCTGCGATGGTCGAGGAGCTTCATCAGCGGCTCCTGAGCGGCGTTGACACGCTCGAGCTGCAGCTGCGCCGCAAGGCGGACGACAAGCGCCCGGGTCAGATCCGGAGCGCGGATTCACTCGAGATGCCGCCAGGGTACAAAGACGCCGTCGCCGACTACTTCCGCCGCCTCAGCACCAGCGCACCGGCCAAGGACCGCGAGAAGCCGCGCTAGAAGCGATCTCATCGATGCGCTGGGGCTGAAGACTCATGGTCGCGTGCAGTTGCCTACGCCCTCGAGCCCCGACGGCCTTTTGAAACGCCTCGACAACCACCCGGTCCCCGATCCCCGGTCTCGGACAATCTTGATCTTCGGGGCGAGGCAACTGCACGCGACCATGAGTCTTCAGCCCGCCTCAGAGTCTTGTGCCCTCAGCCGCCAAGTACGTCGCGATAGCACTGCTCGTACTGCGGCACGATCAGCTCCGCGCAGAAGCGCTCCCTGACGCGCGCGGCTGCCGCGCGGCCGAACCGATCGCCGAGCTCGGGATCGGCGAGGAGGGCGATGGCGCGCTCCGCCATGCCCTCGAGATCGTCGGGCGAACAGAGATAGCCCGTCGTCCCATCGTCGACGGTCTCGGGAAGGCCGCCGACCCGCGACGCTACGACGGGCACGCTGCACGCCATCGCCTCGAGCGCCGCGAGCCCGAAGCTCTCCTGCTGGGAGGGCAGCAGGAACAGATCGGCAGTGGACAACCAGGGCACGAGATCGGATTGCTCGCCCACGAACTCGACGGCGTCTTCGAGACCCTCTTCGGCGACGCGGCGCCTTGTGGCGTCACGCTCCGGTCCGTCGCCAATCAACACCAGCCGCGCAGGCAGACGCTCCCGGATGCGCCGGAAGATCTCGACGACGGCGACCGGCCTCTTCACCGGTCGGAAATTGGACGCGTGCATGACGACCCGGCTGGCATCGCCCGCGCTCAGCCGGGCGCGCAGCTCGGGCATCGGGACACGCCGGTAGAGTGCGCAGTCCAGGAAGTTCGGGATGACGCGAATCTCGCGCGAGATGCCGAGCGCTGCGATCGTGTCGGCGCGAAGGCTGTGCGAAACCGCGGTGACGCCGTGCGACAGCTCGATGGAGAACGCGACCACGCGCGCGTACGAGGGATCGCTCCCGACGAGCGTGATGTCCGTGCCATGCAGCGTGGTCAGCATGCGCGGCGGCGCGGGGTCGCGCCCTGCCGCGAGGATTTGATCGGCGAGATAGGCCGCGGTCGCGTGTGGAACCGCGTAGTGCGCGTGCACGACGTCGAGCCGATGCTCCTGCGAGATCCGGACGATGGCGTTCGTGAGGGCGAGCAGGTATTGCGGCTCCCGAAACAGAGGATACTTCGGTATGTCGACCCGCTCGAAGGTGAGACCCGGGACGCCGGACCGCCACCTGAATGGCTCGTCGCTGCTGATCAGGTGAACCTCATGATTACGCAACGCGAGCGCGTGCGCGAGCTCGGTCGCCACCACACCGCTGCCGCCGAGCGACGCGTAGCAGACGATACCTATCTTCACGGGAGGTGCTTGAACAGTGTCGGGCGGACGACCGGTTCCCTGACCACAACGCCCTCGGCAAAACTGACGCCTGCGAGCGCGCCGAACTGGGCGTCGCGGCTCTCGATCAGCTGGCGGAAGGTTGGCGCGGTGAGCCGGGTCGGGACCATGTCCTCCGCCCCCTGACCGGCCGAAAACTGGCTGGCGTAGCACGCCAGCGCCTGCCGCTTCCGCTCGTAGTGCGCGGACACATCGATCACGAACGAGGGCGGCGCAGAATCGTTGATGAAGTAGCAGCAGATCCAGTCGGCGCGCCAGGGCGGGTCGCCCGTCTCGTACCGGCGCAGGCCGCTGGCGAACGCCGCGGCGCGGAGCACCTCGCTGGCCGCGCGGTGGTCCGGATGCCGGTCGTCCCAGTACGGGATGGCTATCGCTCTCGGGCGATGGCGGCGCAGAATGTCGACCGCCGATCGGATCAGCTCTGGCGCCGGCCCGATCCCACCGTCGGGCCACCCGAGGTTCTCGCGCCACGCGGCGCGCAGCACGCGGGCCGCCGCGTCCGCCTCGAGGCGCCGCTGCTCCGGCGTCCCGTTCGACGACAGCTCTCCGCGAGTCAGGTCGCACAGGCCGACGGTGTAGCCCGCGTCGGCGTGGCATGCGACGCTGGCCCCGAGCCCGATTTCGATGTCATCGGGATGGGGACCGAACACGATCAGGTCGGCGGCCATCGATAAACCCTGTCAAACTCCTTCAAACCCTGCCTAATCGTGTCACAAACGATCCATGGCGGGCTTTTCAAGGGAATTCTTAGGCGGTTTCTTCGTATGCTCGATGCGGCGCTCGATCATTGATGGCCGACCACAAGGCGGACTCCGAGGGGCTGGCTCACACCCCGGATGAGCGGCGCGCGCGGCTACGGATTTATATCGGCGCGGCGCCAGGCGTCGGCAAGACGTACGCGATGCTCCAGGAGGCCCACGCGCTCCGGGCGCGCGGATTGGACGTTGTCGCGGGATTCATCGAGACCTACGGGCGCTCCGAGACCGAGGCGCAGGTCAAAGACCTCGCGATCGTGCCGCGGCGGACGATCGTCTACCGGGGCGTCGCGATGGAGGAGATGGACGTCGACGCGATCATCGGACGCCGGCCGCAGATGGCCGTAGTCGACGAGGTCGCGCACACGAACATCCCCGGCAGCCGGCATGAGAAGCGGTACGAGGACGTCCTCGACCTGCTGGGCGCTGGCATCCACGTGATGACGGCGGTCAACATCCAGCACCTCGAAACGTTGAACGACGCGGTTGCGCGCGTGACCGGCGTCCGCGTGCGTGAAACGGTGCCCGACACGTTTCTCGATCGCGCGGACGAAGTGATCAACGTCGATGTCACGGTCGAAGAGCTGCGCAATCGTCTTCGTCAAGGCAAGATCTACACGCCGGACAAGGTCGAGCAGGCGCTGCAGCATTTCTTCCGCAAGGAGAACCTCGACACACTGCGCGAGCTGGCGCTGCGCGCGGTCGCTGACGAAGTGGGAGAGAAGGCCGCGAGTTATCGGGCGCGCGAGGGGCTCGAGCCGGCGCCGATCCCCGAGCGCGTGATGGTCTGTATGAGCTCGAACGTGCTGGCGCCGCGCGTGATTCGGACCGGCGCGCGGATCGCGGGGCGCCTGGGCGCGAAATGGTACGCGGTGTATGTCGAGACGCCGCTCGAGAACCCCGCGCGCATCGCGCCGGAGGACCTGGACGCACTGCAACGGAATATCAAACTCGCCGAGAGCCTTGGCGCCACAGTCGTGCGGGTGCAATCCGATCATCCGTCCGACGGCCTCATCGGCTTCGCGCAGCGGGAAGGGATCACGCACGTGATCTTCGGCCAGAGCGCGCGAAGCCGCTGGGAGATCCTCTGGCACGGCTCCACGCTCAATCGGTTCCTCAGCGCGGTGCGCGACGCCGCCATCCAGGTTGTGCCGCTCGACAGCGAGGCCCAGCCCTAGGCGACATGAGGGGCACGCCCGAGGAGTTCCGGAGGCTTGTGTCGGAGGCGCGCTGGGATCACGCGATCGCGCTCCTTCGATGGTTCGAGCCGTCCGACGGCGCGGAGGCCTTCAAGAGTCTCCCGGCCGACGAGCAGGAGGCCCTGTTCCGGGCCCTGCCGGTGGATCTCGCCGCGGGGCTCGTCGAGAGCCTTCCCTATTACCAGGCCTACGTCCTCCTGCGATCGCGGCCAGTCGACGAGGTCACGGCCGTCCTCGACGCGCTGAGCCCCTTCGCCCGGCTGCAGTTGTTCGAGGAGCTCTCAGGTGACGCATGGCGGCAGCTGGTGCAGGGGGCCGGCGAAGGGTCGCCTCAGGTGGCTCGATCCTCAGAACGACCTGAAGGCCCGCCACCAACAGCCGTCGCGCCGCGGGTCGCCATCCTCGAGGCGAAGGGAATTGAAAAAGTCTTCCACCGGCCAGAGGGCGGAGTGGTCCAGGTCATCGCGCCGCTCGACCTGAGCCTGACAGCCGGGATGATTGTCGCGGTCCTCGGACCATCTGGCTCGGGCAAGTCGACGCTGCTTCGAATGCTCTCCGGGCTCACGCCGCCGTCGGGGGGTGAGGTCCTGTGGCGCGGCGAGACAGTCGGTGAGTCGCTGCCGCGCGCCGCGATCGTGTTCCAGAGCTTCGCGCTGTTCCCGTGGCTCACCGTCCTGGAGAACGTCGAGGTGCCGCTCGTCGCCCGAGGCGTGGCGCGGCCCGAGCGCCGCCGCCGCGCGCTCCGAACGCTGGAGTCGGTCGGCTTGAAGGGCTTCGAAAATGCCTATCCGAAGGAGCTGTCGGGCGGCATGAAACAGCGCGTCGGGTTTGCCCGGGCGCTGGCGGTTGAGCCGGAGATTCTGTTCATGGACGAGCCGTTTTCAGCGCTCGACGTGCTGACGGCGGAGAACCTTCGCGGCGAGCTGATGGAGCTCTGGCTGGCACGAAAGATCCCCACGCAGAGTATCTTCCTCGTCACTCACAACATCGAGGAAGCCGTGCTGCTCGCGGATCGGATCATCGTGCTCGGGCGAAACCCGGGGCGGATCCGTGCGGACTTCGAAGTGCCACTCCGGCAGCATCGGGATCGTCACTCTCACGAGTTCGTGCTGTATGTGGACTACATCTACAAGATGATGACGCAGCCGCTCGTCGAGCCCGGGCCGCTCGCGCCACACGCGGCTTCGCCCGATCAACATCAAGTGTTGCCGCACGCCAAGCGCGGGGCGATCGCCGGGTTCCTCGAGCTGTTGAACGGTCGCTCGGGCAAAGACGATCTCTATCGCGTCGCCAGCGACCTTCAGATGGACGTCGATGATCTGCTGCCGATCGTCGAGGGGGCCACGCTGTTGTCCTTTGCCACATCCGACCGTGGCGACGTCGCGCTCACACCGGCAGGCAAGGCGTTCGCGGAAGCGACCATCGAAGACAGGAAGCGCCTCTTCCGTGAAGCCATACTGGCCAAAGTGGCGATCCTGCGGCAGATCCATACCGTGCTGCACGGCAAACCCGACCACACGATGCCGCTCGAGTTTTTTCGCGATCTGCTGCAGAGACGCTTCTCCGACGACGAGGCCCGGCACCAGATCGAGACGGCCTTGAACTGGGGCCGGTACGGCGACCTGTTCACGTATGACGCGACGAGCGACAGGTTGTCGTTGCACGAGGCGATGCCGGGCGGCGGCGACGAGACGGGCGAGCCTTGATCGACCGACAAATCCCCGCACGCGCCTGGTCCCGTCAGCCGCCGTGGAGGATTCTCCCGGCGCCGGCCGCGTCGCTGCTGCGTGACGCGCCGATCGTTGTTGCGGGCTTCGCGCTCCTCTATGCGCTGCTGTCCGTGGCCCGTGACTGGTCGGCGCCAGTTGACGCGCACGTCGTCATTCAGCTGAGTCTCAGCGCGCTCCCGACGTACGCGCTGTTCTCGGTGGCGCGGATTGCCGCTGCGTACGCCCTGAGCCTCATCGTGGCGGTGGTCTACGGCTCTGTGGCGGCCCGCAGCCGCGTGGCGGAGCGGCTGTTGATTCCGCTGCTGGACACCCTGCAATCGATCCCGGTCTTGAGCTTCCTGCCGCCGGTGATGGTGGCTATGGTTGCGCTCTTTCCGACGCGCCAGCTCGGGCTCGAGCTCGGATCGATCCTGCTGATCTTCACGGGTCAGGTGTGGAACATGGCCTTCAGCGTCTATTCGACGACGAAGATGATCCCTCGCGATCTGATCGACGCGGCGCGGATATTTCGCTTGAGCTGGTGGCAGAGATTCGTGCAGCTCGAGCTGCCGTACGCGGCAATCGGGCTGGTGTGGAATTCCATGATGTCGGTCGCGGGTGGCTGGTTCTTCCTGATGGCCTGCGAGATGTTCGTCCTTGGCAACCGCGATCTCCGGCTGCCCGGGCTCGGATCGTATCTCCAGACCGCCGCGAACGCCGGGGACATGCGTGCGATTGCCTGGGGCGTCGCCGTCATGATCCTGGTGATCGTCCTCATCGACCAATTGATCTGGCGTCCGGTCATCGTCTGGAGCGAGAAGTTCAAGTTCGAGCAGGTCGAAGCCTCCGACGCGCCGCGGTCGCCGATTCTTGCGCTGCTGCGCCAATCAACGATCATCCCGCGCGTCATGCGGACGACTGTCACACCAATCGGCGAGGCACTGATGCTGCATTTCGCCGCAGCTGCTTTCAGTGGCGGCCCGCGGCGTACGCCCCGCCTTGCTGGCAAGTGGGCGTGGCGCGCACTGGCCGCATCGGCGGTGGTCTGGCTGGCCTATGCGACGGGCCGCATGGGGTCCATGCTCATGACGCTGTCGCGCCCGCAAGTCGGCTCGCTCCTGCGGGGCGCCGGGGCGACGTTTCTGCGCGTCGAGCTCACGCTGGTGCTGGCCGCCCTCTGGACGATCCCGGTGGGCGTCTTCGTCGGGCTGCGGCCGCGACTGGCGGCCATCGCGCAGCCGATGGCGCAGATCGCCGCGTCCGTGCCCGCCACGGCGCTGTTTCCGATCGTCGTGCTCTTCCTCGTACAGCTGGGCGGCGGCCTCGGGACGGCGTCGGTGATTCTGCTCCTGCTCGGCACGCAGTGGTACATCCTCTTCAATGTCATCGCTGGAGCGAGCGCCATTCCCACCGACCTTCGAGAGGTGTGCGAGGTGTACGGGCTCGGCGCGGGAGAACGTTGGCGACGGTTGCTTTTACCCGGCATCTTTCCCTTCTTGATTACCGGTTTCGTCACCGCCTCGGGCGGCGCCTGGAACGCGAGCATTGTCGCCGAATACTTCCATCTTCAGGGCCGCACGCTGTCAGTGGAGGGCCTCGGAGCGATCATCAGCCGCGCCACCGACCAGGGAGACTTCGCGACACTGCTCGGGGCGACGGTCCTGATGGCGGCGATTGTCGTGACGATGAACCGACTCGTGTGGCGCCGGCTGTTTGTTTTGGCGACGACACGGTTCGCGCTCGAGAACTGAGGTTGGAGGAGCAAGGGGCGAGTCCTTTGCGGAAGGTGCCGCCAAGGGTGGTGCTGACCAGTTGACTTCGCCGATTGCGGCCGCGCACACTGGCGCTGATCATGGCTGCCCTGGTCGCGAGCGCGCTGCTGTTCGTCAACGTGCTCATGCTCATGTTCACGGCGACCGGCGCGCGGCCGCAGGCCGGCGCAGAGGATCCCGCCGTCAGCGGATATGTGCTCGCGCCCGACGGCACGCCGGTGTCCGGCGGAATGGTCATCGCTCGGTTGGGCATGGTCTCTTCGACCGCGTCTATCGACCCGACGGGCCGCTTTCGCGTGGTGCCGGCGCAATCGGGCGTCCATCACGTTCTCGTGAGCGTTCCCGGTTTCGCGTCGTTCCGCTTCACGGTGACCGTGCCGCCATCGCGGTCGCTGCGACTGCCGGTTATTCGGCTGTCCGCAGGCGCCTATTTTCGCGTGCGACTCGTCTCGCCCGGCGGTGAACCGATCCTGGCCCCGCAGCTCCACCGGCGGCTGTTCGATGCGAGCGGTGGACCGATCACCGAGGCGCTCGGCGATCAACTCTCGGATCCAAGTGACAACGAAGGCGCCGTGACGATTGGCCCGCTGCCGCGCGGCATCCTGACGCTGGCGGTCGACATGCCGTTCTTCGCGCGGACGCGTTTGCCGGATGTGAATGTCGCGGACCCGGCGACAAACATTCACGGCGGAACAATGGTCATCCAGCAGCCCGGCGCCGCGCTCAACGTCGTCGTCGTGGACGGGGCAGGTGCCCCCGTTCCGAACCACGTAGTCCTTCTGGAGGACCCTCGTCCGCGATCGCCGCTGGTGTTTCGCCCCGAGCGAACGAATCCGCAGGGACGCGCGACGTTCGACCGACTGGCCGCTGGACAGTACCGCGTATCGGCGACGGCGATCGGCCGGTGCGCCGGCGTGTGGCTCACGGCGTCCCGTGCTGTACCGGTCTCTGCCGACGGCACGATCGAGACGCTGCTCGCCATCGGTGGCCGTGCGACG
>DASZFS010000116.1:0-10721 GCA_035939575.1 Vicinamibacterales bacterium
TCCCCGTTGAAGTCGAACGGCGCGATCTTCATCTCGACTTCGAACGCGCCGATATCGCAATGCGGGCCCGCGCCGACCGTGCGGCTGACGCCGCGTTGATCCTGGCCGGAGACCGGTGGCATCGCGCACGCGACGTCCGAGCCGGCATCGATCGCCGGGCTTCCGGCCAGCAGCGGCATGGTCGCCGTCGGGCCGCCGTGTGGAGCAAGCGGGCCGAGCAGGGGATCGACACGTAGGTCCCCGGCCTGACCGAATCCGCACCCCGTTCCGGGAAACTCGAGATTGTTGCCAAGATCGCTGATCGGGACCTGGAGCTCGCAATTCAGCGGAACTAGTCCGCCGGTGTTGTTCGCCACGATCGTGTTTCTCACTGTGAGTGATGGTTGAACAGCCCCGGTCGCTTCCCCATAAATCGCGGCAACGGGAGTCTCCGAGACATTCCGGGCGATCGTGACATTGACGAGCGTGACGGCTGTGGTGCTGTGAAGAGGCCCGCCAGCGACAAGCAGGATCCCGCCGACGAAAGGAGCTGTGTTTTGTGCGATCGTCGAGTTGGCGATGGTCAGGGACGTGGCGGCGCTGTCGCTGCTCGTGACGTAGATGCCGCCGCCGATATTCCCCGAGTTGCCGGCGATCGTCGAACGGACGATCGTGGCCGACGTGCCGGGACCGATGGACACGCCTCCGGCGCGCGAACCAACGCCGACGGCGCCGTTCTGCGTGATCGTCGTGTCGACGATGGTCAAGGTCAGGCTTCCCTGCGGGGTCGTTTGAATACCCCCTCCCGCTCCCTGGCACGCCTGGACAACCACACGGTTCAGCGTGAGCGCCCCGGAGGTGGCGATGCAATCGGCGGAACCGTTCTGCACCGTGATGCCGATCAGCGTCAACCCGGCTGATGCCACGTCAACGGTAAAAGCGGCACCGATCCCGTTCGCGTCGACGAACGTGGTCGCCGGGCCGGAGCCGGTGATCGTGATCTGCGTGTTCGCCCCGACGTTCAGGTCGCCAACGCCGGCTCCCCCCGAACCCGGGATGGTCAGCGTGTAGTAACCCGCCGGAAGGCTGATCGCTTGCGCACCGGTCAGCGCATTCGACTCCTGGACGGCCGCCCGCAGCGAGCACAGCCCGTCTACCGTCGCGCACACGCCGTCACCCGGCGCCGCGTCCACCGCATCGACCGTAGTGTTGACGAGGAACGTCGCAGCCGCCGCGCCGGTCGGCCACGCCATCACCATCGCCGCGATCAGCAAGCGCTTCATCGACCCGCCTCCGCTATCACAGCGTCTAGAGACCCAACTACTTCTTTCCGTAAATCAACTGCGTGAGCGCCGGCACGCGGCCGACGAGCCGCGCGTAGAGCGCAAGCTGTCCGCGGTGATATTCCTCGTGCGCGATACCGTGATTCATCCAGGCGAGGCGCGATCCGCGCCCGCCGTCAAACCGCGTGATGCATTGCAGCATGTGCAGGTCGCCCGCGGCGCGAAGCTTCTTCTCGCCCTCCTCGCGCGTCTTCGTCAGCAGCTGGATCAGCTGCTTCTTGTTCGATGTGGCCTTCACGCCCTTCGCGTATTCCTTCATGAACTGCGGATACGACTTGCGGCGGAAGTTGCCGTCGGGCCGGCTCAGCTCGCCGGCCATCATCAGGCCCGACTCGGCGATGTGCACGGCGATCTCGGCGGCGGTCCGGCTGTTCGTCGCCGGCCGGTAGATGAGCGAGATGTCAGGCAGGTTCCTGATCTCGCTGATGACGCCCGCGCGCGTGTCTTGCCAGGCTTCGAGGGCTTCGTCGAGCAGGGAGGTGAGAGCCATGAGCGGGAATCTTATGCGTTCGCGATGAAATCGACCAGCGTGTCGGCTCTCATCCAAAGGTGCGAGGCACAGAGCTGTCGCCGCGCGGCGAGCCCGTCTGAATCTCGCGCCTGCTCAAGCCCTGCTTTGGTTGCCGACGGACACGGACCTGCTCGCCTCTGAGCTAAGGCAAGTCGCCGCCAGCGCCCCATTGATAGACGCTCGACGTTCCGTAGTTGGTCGATGAGTACAGGATGTACCAGAGGTTGGCGGAGGGGCGATAGACCACCAGATCGGCCCATGTCTTACTCCTTCAGTGGTCCACCACCTATTCCCTCACGCGTCAAAACCGGCGAAAGTGGATCAACCGTTTAGGAGGAAACTGAAGGAAATGTGATCCCCGGTCTGATCCCTCTGGGTCGGTCAGACCGGGAGAGTCCGCTATACAGGAACGATCGCGGTGGCCTACTGAGCGCCCCCTCCCCCTCCGCGACGGCCACGGCCCGCTGGCGTCCCGACCGTCGGCTCTTCAGTGCTGTTCCCGCGCCCGCGAGCCGGCGGCGTCCATCCGTCGATCGACGGCCCGTTCTGAACGAACCGCGTATCAGGACTCAGCGGGTTGCCGGTGAGGTACTGTGCGCCTGCGTTGCCCCAGAACTTGCCGGCCTTGAGCGTGGCATTGCGGCTCACGGTCAGCAGCGACTGGTATCGCGGGTCGTCCTGCGACCACCCGGAGAAGCGCGACAGATCGTTGTTGCCCTGGATCACCACGTCGATACCAAACGTGTTCGCAATCTCGTTCGCATTGATGATGCCGTCGAGCGTCTCGATCATCACGACGACGAGCATGTTGTCGTTGAAGGTGTTCTGGTAACCGCCCGGCACGCTGCCCCAGACTGACCCCGCCTGTCCCGCCCCGGAGCTGCGACGGCCAAACGGCGGGAAACGTGAGTACCGCGCCGCTTCCAGTGCCTGATTGCCGTCTCGGACCGTCGGGAAGATCAAGCCTATCGCTCCGAGGTCAGTCGCCTTCTGAATGTTCGATTCGAGCTGATCCGGCATGCGGATCATCGGTGCGGCGCCGTCAGGACCGGGGCAGGCCGCGATCATCTTCGCGATGTTGTCCCACGTCATCGTGCTGTGCTGCATCTCGAACCAGACGAACCCGTAGTGCTTGCGGACCTCGCAATAGAGCTCAGGATCAAGGGTGCCGATGGTGTAGCTGGTGACCTGCTTGTCGCTGAACAGCATCTCCTTCGCTTTGTTGTAGAACGGACGCTTATAGTTGGCGCCGACGTAGGACTTGGTCATGAAGCCCCAGCCATGCGCGTCGACCGCTACTGGATCCGTGCCCCAGACGCCGGTCACCAGATTCCCCGGGCCGACGAAGGGCGCGTCCGCGCGGCCGCCGCTACCACGCTGACCGCCGCCATTGGCTGCCGGCGCCTGGCTTGCTTGCCGTTGCGCCTGCATCGTGACCAGCGCGACACTCGCAACCAAGACGCTTGCCGAGATGATCGCTCGCCTCATTCTCATTGCGCCCCCTCCCGCTCGAAGATACACCTCGACGCCTCTCACACGATAGACCAATCGGTGTTTACAGTTTCACGCCGCTGACAAGCGCTTTGTGCGAATCTGACGTCGACCCGACGGTGTAAGCTGTTGCCAGACTCACCCAGCGGTTCGGGAGAAGCACGGCAGCTCGACCGATCACAAGGCGAGTGAGTGCGACACGTCGACATCGGGAGTGGTCATGGAGATCAACACCACGTATGACACACCGTTGCTCACGGCGCTCGAACGGCTGGGGCCGCACGATCACCAATCTCTGATCTACGAGAGCGCGGAGGATCGTTTCGCCGTGGCCATTCCCTTCATCCGAATCGGCCTCGACCGCGGCGAGAAGTGCATCTACATCGCCGACGATGGGATGGAAGCGGAGGTCCGCTACGCAATGCGCGCCCAGGGCATCGACGTCGAACGCGCCATCGCGACCAACAGCCTCGTGCTCGCGGCGAAGGAGGACGCGTTTCTGAAGTACGGAGCCTTCGATGCGGACCGGATGCCCACGTTTTGGGCGGACACGACGGCCGAGGCCATGCGCCAGGGCTTCTCGGCGCTGCGCGCAACGGGCGAGACCGAGTGGTTGCTCTCCAACCCGCCGGGTGGGGAGCGATGGATGGAGTACGAGAGCCAGCTCACGCACGTGCTGGCCGACCTCAATTGTTTCGCATTGTGCCAGTACAACCGCCGGGTGCTTCCGCCCGAACTCGTCCTGAACGTCATCCGAACCCACCCCACAGTCATTTATGGTGGCGTCGTCTGCCGGAATCTGTACCACGTGCCGCCGGACGAATTCCTCGCGGCCGACCAGACGGCGCGGGAGGTTGAACGCCTGCTCGCGACGATGCGTGAACGCGCGGAAATCGAGTACACCCTCCGACAGCAGCGCAACGAGCTCCGCGCCTTGGCGAACCGGCTGATGCACGCTCAGGATGACGAACGACGTCGCATCGCGGCGATCCTCCACGAGACGACCGCCCAGGATCTGGCGGCCTTGAAGATGCTCCTTGCGCGATTCGACCGCGCCGGCGACCGTCTCAATGACGGCGAACGACAGGCCCTCACCGAGAGCATCTCGCTCGCCGAGCAGTCGATGACCCAGATCCGGACGGTGTCCTACTTGCTGCATCCGCCATTTCTCGACGAGGCCGGCCTTGTGTCGGCACTGCGGTGGTACGCGGCTGGCTTTGCCGATCGCAGCGGCATCACGGTCGATCTGGATCTGCCCGAGACTCTTCAGCGTTTGCCGCTCGACACCGAGACCGCGCTCTTCCGCGTCGTTCAAGAATCGCTCACCAATATCCACCGGCACGCCGGGAGCCAGACCGCGCGGATCCGGTTACGGCATGACCCTGAGATGCTCGTGCTGGAGATCTCCGATCACGGCCACGGCATCCCGCGCGCGTCGCTCAGGCATATCACCAGCGGCGGCGGGATGGGCGTAGGCATCGCCGGCATGAGCGAGCGGATCAAGCAACTTGGCGGGCGTCTCGAGGTCAGCTCGAGCGACACCGGACCAACGGGTACGACGCTGCGCGCTTGGTTGCCGCTCGCGAAGGTCCCGAGCTGACATCGGTCCCGCGGCCGCAACGTCGGGCAGACGTCTGGCGCGAATAGGCATAGTGGCTGGCGAACCGAACTAGCCGCGCAGCGCGGTGACGGGGTCGGTTCGCGTCGCGCGCCACGCGGGAACCACGCACGCGGCAATCGAGGCGATGGTCATCGTCGCCAGTGCCAGCCCGAACACTCGCGGATCGCGCGGACTGACGTCGTACAAGAGGCTGCCGAGCAGCCTCGTGAGTCCGAACGCAGCGGCCGCCCCGCAAACGACTCCCCCGCCCGTCAGGAGCAGACCGCGGAACAGCACACGCCGGAGCAGGCTCGCTGGGTCGGCGCCGAGCGCCAGCCGCAGCGCCAGCTCGCGCGCGTTCTGTGTCACATTGAACGACATCACGCCGTAGAGGCCGATTGCCGCCAGGATCAGCGCGACGCCGCCGAAGGCCGTCAGCAGCATCACGGCCATCGCCGTCGACTGGTTCATGCGATTGATCTGCTCGCGCATCGTCATGAGCAGGTCAGGTGTCAGCGACGTATCGAGCGCCCGCACCTCCGCGGCAAGCGCGGTCGCCGTCGCGCCGGGCGACAGCGTCGTGCGAATCATCAGGCTTTGGCCGAAGGCGGTCGACTGCCGGAGCGGCACGTAGAAAAACGGCCTCGACGGTTCCACGAGATCCCGATATTTGGAGAGTTTCGCGACCCCGACGACGCGCATCGGGCGCCCGCGGACGAGGAGGCGCGAGCCGACGGGATCGCGCCCGCGCCAGTACCGCGCGGCCATCGGGTCGTTGACGATCGCGACCTGGTCCGACGTCTCGTTGTCGTCGCGCGTGAATTCGCGGCCGGAGACGAGTGGAATGCCGAGCGTTGCGAGGTAGCCGGGGCCGATTTGGGCGTAGTCAACCGTCGGCGCCTGGTCAGGCGGCGCCTCGTAGCCGTCGACGGCGATGGGCGCCGACGCGCCTCCGGCGTAGGCGAACGGCGGTCCACCGACGAAGGCCGCGGATTCGACGCCTGGCAGGGCATCGATCCGCTCGATCAGTCGATCTTTGAACACGTTCGCGCGGGTCGTGTCATAGCCGGCGGCCGCCATGTCGATGTAGGTCACGACGACGCGGTCCGCATCGAAGCCCGGGCTCGCCGTCCGCATGTGCCGCAGACTTTCGACGACGAGGCCGGCGCCGACGACCAGCACGAAACTGAGGGCAACCTGGACGAACACGAGACCTGCGCGCACGCGTGCGCGGCCGCCGACGGCTCCCGAGGCGTCCGCCTTGAGGCCGCCGACGAGATCGACTTTGCTCGCGAGCATCGCGGGAATCAGACCGAAGAGCAGCGTTGCGGTGAACGCGATCCCGATACTCAAAAGGAGAACGCGCCAGTCGAGATCGGCGGGCAGGCGCAGCGGCGTCGTCCCGCGCGGCGGGAAGAGGAAGACGAGCCCGCCGCGTGCCCAGTAGGCTGCGACGAGGCCGCACACGCCCGCGATTGCCGACAGGATGATCGCTTCTGTCAGCATCTGACGGACGAGGCGCGTGCGTCCAGCGCCGACGGTGAGCCGGATGGTCAGCTCGCGCCGCCGCGCGACCGACTTCAGCAGCAGAAGATTCCCGACGTTCGCGCACGCGATGAGCAGCACGGCGGCCACGACGACGAGCGCAATCGTCAGCGTGGGCACGAGCGCGTCCATCGGGTTGAACGGCGACTGCCAGAGCGGCTTGAGCATGATGCCGCGGCCGCGGTTCGTCGATGGGTACTCTTTCTGCAGGCGATCCGCGATCGCGGACAGCTCGGTCTGCGCCTGCGCGCGCGTCACGCCAGGCTTCACACGAACGAAGCCTTCGATCCATCGCGCGCCGCGGTCCTCCAGCTTGTAGCCGCCGGGGTCGAACGCTTCCTGCATCGACGCGGGCACCCAGAACTGGAACTGATAGCCAACGAAGGTGCCGAAGAACCCTTCGGGCGCAACGCCGATGACGGTGTGCGGAACGCCATTGAGCCGAATCGTCGTCCCGACGGCATCCGGGTCGTTCGCGAAGCGCCGCTGCCAGAACTGATAGCTGATGACGACTACGGGATGCGCGTTCCGGCCGACGTCCTCGCCGGGCTCGAAGCCGCGTCCCACGACCGGCTTCACGCCGAGCGCGTCGAAGTAGTTCGCCGAGACGATGCTGCCCGGCGCGCGCTCGGCCTTCTGGTTGACCAGCCCGAGTGCCGCGCCGTTGATCCTGTCCGCGATGACCGCCTGAATCGTCGTCGCGCTCCGCGCGAAGTCCTGGAAATCCGGCCAGCAAATGTCGGTGCCCTTCATGGCTTCCGGCGCGGTGCCGGCGATGACGAAGAGGCTGTCCTCGTCCCGGACGAGCGGATATGGGCGCAGCATCACGCCTTCGACCCAGCTGAGGACCGCTGTGTTCGCGCCGATGCCGAGCATGAGACAGAGAATGGCGACAGCGGAGAATCCCGGATTCCGTCGCAGCAGCCGGAGACCGAAGCGGACGTCCTGCAGCATGAGCTATTACCTTGCTCACCAGAGTATACGCCACGGTTGGCCGTCGCCGCTACTTTACCTCACACGTTTCGGCGACGCCTGCTCGATCCCCTATCTGAGAGCGTTGTACTCCTCTCGGGCTTTTATCAGCACCGGTACATCGGCATCTGCATCCTTCCAGCCTGTCAGGAATTCTTCGTACGATTTTCGACTCCGCGCCACGTCGTCGGCTATCGCGAGCGCACGCGCATGTTGCAAGCGGGAGAGTGGATAGAAGATCGATTCCGCCGCGGCACCGCGGTGATCCAGGAGTTTTTGGAACTCAGATGCCGAGGCTGAGCCGTCCTTCAGCGAAAGGTACGCGAGCCCGCGCACATAGATCGGCAACAACTCGGCTCCGTACGTCAGCTCGTACGGAGCCGCATCGCGCAGGCGCTCGATGGCCCTGGCCGGGTTGCCCTTCTGAATGTCAACCAACGCCTCGGCGGAGGACTTGTAGACGGCGATGTGGAAGCGGTCTTGAGCCTCACGCGCAGTCCACTCCTGCACGAGTGATTCAGCGCGAGCCGTGTCACCAGCAAGCGCGGCCGCCGCGGCAGCAAACGTAAAATTGTGGAATCCTTGAATGGGCTGCGCCGTCGACAACGTGCTTAGTGCCGCCCGGGCATTTCCGCATGCGGCCTCCATCAATGCCCATTGGATGCGAAGATCGGCGGTTTGTTCCTCGGCACCAGCACGCTCCAGCCTGCGCCGGAACTGCGACCGCGCGGCGGTTAATCGACCCTCGAAAGCATTCACAGGTTCCTGAATCCAGAGCCAACCGAGCCCTCTCGTGGTCGCCCACGCGACGTGGCGGGCCATGTCGGGACGATCGCCTCTGACAAAGGCGAGCACAAACAGGTCTTCGTGGACGCTGCTGGCGTCAGGCCAGCGCGTCAGCGCCTGCTCACCCAAGGCCCTCGCCTCGTCGAAACGATTCATGTAGGTCAAGTTCTCGATCAGCTCCGCTTGGGAGAACGCGGTATCGTTGAGCCGCACCTCCTCGCGCGCCAGTTCCACGGCCCTTTCGTACTGGGCCCGGCCGGCGCTGAGTTCGGCAAGCATGTGAAATGCATACCAATCCCGCGGAAACGTTCGCACTCGCAGCTCGAGCGTGTCACGAAAGTCGTCATACCGGTTTTCTACATGGAAATAGCGACTCTCGATGGCGAGTTTCTCGCGCTCGCTGACCGTGCCCCGTCGAGTGAAGGCTTGAGCCGCGTACTGCCGTGACATTTTCCAGTCGCCGAGGTTGCCGTAGACCGCTGCGAGCCGGTCGTAGGCCAGCGCAAAACCCGGATCGATCTCGGTGGCGTGTTTGTAGAACGGCAGAGCGCCGTTTTCGTCGCCCCGCGCGCGATATTCCTCGCCCGCGCTGAACGCTTTCAATGCCTCGAGCGACGAGGTCGTGACCTTCTCGAGGGGCGCGTCGAATTTCTCAATCGACGCCAAAGACTCGCCAAGCTTGGCGCGAAGCGGCGAAGCTGCACGGCTAAGTGCGCGGATCACCTCTTCCCGGCTGTTGGCTTCCGACTGCTCCATGGCCAGCGAGTCGCCGGTACTGCAATTGACCGCGTCGAGCCCGATCACGTAGTGAGAACCAACCGGCGCGATCGAGCCCGTCAGCATTCCTTTCACGCCCTGGCGCTGACACACTTCGCGCGCCACGGCATCCGTCAGTCGCTCGTCGGCCGAGCGGCCCATCAACTTGAGGGTTTCACGCACTCGCTCCTTGGAGACGATGTCGAGGTATGGCGACTGATCGAGGTCCACCGCAAGCGCCTGCGTGAGCGCGTCATCGAACACCGCCTCGCCGGTGGCGTTCTGGAAATCGGCGAGCAGGATCGAGTAACGGGCTGTAAGCGTCGGAGCCCGCCTCAGCCTTGCCGTCATCATGCCGACACCGATCAGCACCAAAGAGACGGCTGCGAGCCAGGCCAAAGCTTGCAACGCGCGCGATGTGGCCCCTCGCGGCTCTCGCCCAGATTGGCCTCTCGCCAATACTGCCGATGACGGAATCTCGCGGCGAAGTCGTTGCAATTCGGCGCGAAGATCCGCGGCGGCCTGGTAACGCAGCCGGCGATCTTTCTCGAGCGCCTTCGCGATGACTGCCTCGAGCGCCGCGGGAACAGTAGTGCATAACTGCGCGGCTGGCACCGGGTCTCGATTGAGTATCGCCTCCGCGATGACACCCGACGTCGGACCCTGAAATGCCGCCCGACCGGTCGCCATTTCGTAGAGAACGAGACCGAAGGAAAACAGATCGCTGCGGGCATCCAGGTCTTCGCCACGCACCTGCTCGGGCGACATGTAGGCGATCGTGCCAACTGTCGCCCCGGTGTCCGTGAGCGTCTCGGGTTCGGTGACCGTGGGACCCGGGGGAGCGCATTCTCGGGCATGCAGCGGTAGCCCGATCTTGGCCACACCGAAATCGAGGATCTTGGCGTGCTCTCTCGTCGTCAGGAAGATGTTCGACGGCTTGATATCGCGGTGGATGATGCCTGCGGCGTGGGCCGCCTCGAGCCCGTCGGCGATGTCGACCGCAATCTCAAGCAGGCGTGGCGTCGGCAATGGATGGCCGGTGATCGCCGTCCGCAGCGTCTGCCCCTCGAGCAGCTCCATCACGATGAAGACCTGGCCGCTGTCGGCATCCTGGCCGATTTCGTGAATCGTGCAGATGTTCGGATGATTGAGCGTCGACGCCGAGCGCGCCTCTCGCCGCAGGCGCTCGATGGCCTGGGGCCGATCGGCCAACTCCGGCGGCAGCATTTTGATCGCGACCAGGCGCCCGAGAAGCGTGTCCTCGGCCTTGAACACCACGCCCATCCCGCCGCCGCCCAGCGGCGCGATCACGCGGTAATGTGAAAGAGTTCGACCGATCATCGACGAGCCTGATAACGGCACGCTCAGAACGTCAATCGCAGCCCGATTTGCGCAACCCTCGGATCAAGCACCGCAATCACATGGCCGAAATCGTCGTTCAAGAGGTTGAAGTTCGTCACCGGGTTCGCATTGAACGCGTTGTCCAATTCGAGCATCGCGATGACCCTGGCTCTGCCCACTGGAAACGCTTTGTCGATGCGCAGGTTTACCAGCGAGACGTTGTCGGAACGGTGCTGATCCAGGTTTTCGACGAAGAACGGCGCTGGCGAGAGATTCGGCAGCTCGCCGTCGGGGATAATTCGCGAATAGGGGAAGCCACTTTGATACCGCCAATTCGCGGAGACGCCAATATCATGCCCGATTACGTATCGGGCAAGCGCCTGCAGTTGATAGGTCC
>DASZFS010000117.1:0-25783 GCA_035939575.1 Vicinamibacterales bacterium
GCGGTGGTGGAGAAGATCCTCTACGGCGCGATCAACATGCTGACGGGGCCCGGTTCGCCGGCGACGTGCATGTGGGTCCGCTGCGCGCTCTCGTCTGGCGACGGTCGGTTACGCGGCGAGTTCGCAGCCCAGCGCGCCGACGGCCACGCGCTCCTCCGCAAGCGCTTCGACAGTGCGGTGGCAGCAAGAGACCTCCCGGCGGGATCTGACACTGACGCGCTCGCGCATTTCGTCCTCACGGTGAACTACGGCTTGACGGTGCAGGCAACGACAGGGGCGACGCGAAGAGACCTCGAGCGAGTCGCCGACTCCATGCTGAGAGACTGGCCCCCACCTAAGAGCTAGCAGCCGATGACGGGAAACCGGGATTCCCACCGAAACGACGCGACGTAGAGCTCGTTCAGCCCTTCATCGAACCCTGAGAGCCTTGGTACCTCGCTAGGTTATCGGCTCATCCTCGTCGCGCTCGCCGAGAACATCGGCTGACGATTCGGAAACTGTCGAGTCTGCGGAGACTCACGGAACAGCTGAGCGAGTGCCTCAACTGTCGTTCGGCAGGGGCTGGAGGGTGGGCGTCAGCGGCCGCAGACTGTTGACTTAGCCGATCGGGCCATTGACGATCAGTGGCCTTGTTCGGCTTTTTCGCGCATCCCCTCTTTTTTGGATGCGAGTAAAGCGTCTAGCCGATGATCCGCACATTCAGCGGCGTCGCCGGCGGGGCGCTGGCAAGGCCGACAACTTGCACGGGTTTGTTTCGATCGACGGTCGTGTTGTCACCCAGCTGGCCGTTGATGTTCCAACCCCAGGTCCAGACGGAACCGTCTGACTTGATTGCGATATTGTGATAGTCGCGGGCCGCAATCGCGGTCACGCCGCTCAAGCCGACGACCTGCACCGGCGTGTGCTGTTCGGTGTTTGTCCCGTCGCCGAGCTGCCCGCGATCGTTGCAGCCGAAGGTCCACACGGTCCCGTCTGACTTGAGGACCGAGGTGTGGCAGTCACCTCCTGAAACCGCCACGACGCCGGTCAGCGCCGCGACTTGATGCGGCACCAGCGCGTCGAGCGTCGTGCCGTCACCGAGCTCTCCGTTCAAGTTCTGTCCCCATGTCCAGACGGTGCCATCCGTCCGAACCGCGACGGCATGCTCCCATCCCGCCGAGAGCTCGGCGACACTGGTCAAGCCGCTGATCTGTGCTGCGACCGTCCGGTTTGTCGTGGTCCCGTCTCCGAGCGAACCGTGCTGGTTGCCTCCCCACGCCCAGACGCTTCGGTCGTTTCTGATCGCCAAGCTGAAGTTGTAGCCTCCTGTCACAGCGATCACTTGCGTGAGACCGCCGACCTGGACCGGCACGGCACTGTTGGTCAGTGTGCCGTTGCCCAGCTGACCCGATCCGTTCATCCCCCAGGTCCACGCCGTGCCATCCGATGCCAGCGCGAGGCTGTGATAACCGCGGCCGCCGAGGCTGACGATCGAACCGAGCCCAGTCACCTGGACGGGCGTCGATCGGTCCGTGGTCGTTCCATTACCGAGCTGGCCAAACGAATTTCCGCCCCACGACCAGACCGTGCCGTCGGACCGCAGCGCGAAGTTGTGAGCTTCGCCGCCCATCACGGCGATGATGGACGTGAGGAATCCCGCGTTCCCCGGCCCGTGCACCTGGATCGGTGTGTGGCGATCGTTGCTGAAGTCCGCCGGCGAAAACGTCGACACGGTGCCGTCGCCGAGCTTGCCGAACCAGTTGAAGCCCCAGTCCCAAACGGTTCCGTCGGACTTCAAAACGATGCAATGGCGCGCGCCGCCCCAGATCGACACCACGGTAGCGGATCCGCTTGTAGCCACTGAGTTCCCGAGCACCCCCGGCGCGACCATGATGACGATGATCGCGAACACGCGTAGCCACACGTTCATCGATGCCCTCATTCCGATCAGATCTCGGCTAACGCAACGGTCATGCCACTGAGAGACGGTGAACTTGGTGTTGAAGGGCAAGAACTTACGGGGGCGACAACTCGTGGTCATCCTTCAGGTGACACAGTTCGTCAGCCGCCGCTGTCAGTTCTTGTCGCCGCGCAGGTGTGATGTGCATGATCGAGAATCAAACAATTTGTTTCGACCGTTTTGATGCGTTCACCACCGAACCACTGTTGACACGCACTGATGGTGGCGAATTGCAAATTCTTAAGCATTTCTCGGTTTTCGCAAGGTTGTGACCCGGTCGGCGGCGTCGAATTCGACAGAAAGGCCGGTGATCATCGACAGACCGGGCGGTTTTCGTGCCGTTTGGAGGACGCAACAGACGGCAACGGGCAGCAAGTAGGTGCGCCGGACAACCGATTGGTCCATCGTCATCGCGCGGTCATCGTGTCGGTCTGGATCTCGGCTCCCGCGCGAATCGTCGATGTCTCCGTTGCCATGTGAGCCTCCAGCGTTGTAATATTATCAGTGTCCTGAGAAACATATAAGGACACTGATAATATGGCAAGTGGGGAATGAACACATCGGTTCGGATGTTGGACCTTGTCGGGTACCACCTGAAGCGTGCCCAGCAGGCGCTGCGCACGGCGATGGATGAGGGCCTGCGAGCGCAGGGGCTGACAACCCCACAGTACGCCGCGTTGACCCACCTCGAAGCCGACGAGCCACTCTCTGGGGCGGAACTGGCGCGCCGCTGTTTCGTCACGGCGCAAACGATGAACGCAATCCTCGTCGGCCTAGAGCGGGCTCGACTGGTGGAGCGAGCGGCGCATGCCACGCATGGCCGTGTCATCGAGGCGCGGCTCACAAAGCGGGGCCGCGCCAAAGTCGAGGTCGCACACAGAACCGTTTTCGGGATTGAGGAACGCATGCTGTCCAAGATCACGCGGGCGGGGCGTCGAAGACTGAACGAGACGTTACGTCGACTGGTTGAGAACCTGAGCGCGTCTGAGGAGTGAATGTGGGAGCAACGCGCGAGGACAGCATGTCCGAGAATGTGTCTAGAACGCGCGACGACCTCGTCGCCGGTACGGACGGACTACAGAAGTTTTCTCCGGCAGCTCGGAGCTCCAGGAAAATAGTCAAAGTCAGACGCCGTCGACTCGTCGGCGAGGATTATTCCCGGCGTCGGCCCGCGAGTCGGCGACGATCTCGGCGCGCTGACGACGGCAACGTCGAGGCGCCTTGTGCCCCCAAGAACGCCGGACATCTTGCCTTGACAATCCGACGAACGTGCGCATTGATGGGACATGCCACGTCCGTCGAACAAGGAAAAGCTGCTCGCCGACGGCCTGCGATTAGTGCACGAGCGCGGGTTTGGGGCGTCCAGCGTGCGCGACATCACTCAAGCAGCCGGCGTGCCGCAGGGGTCATTCACAAACCATTTCGCGTCGAAGGAAGCATTTGGACTCGAGATCCTCGAGCGCTACCGAGCGATGACGAGCGCAGCGGTCAGAGCGACGCTACGCAACGAACGGCTGCCGCCCCTTGATCGGTTGCGGGCGTGGATCGAGGGGCAGCTCTCGTACCTGCGCAAGGACGACATGCGTCGAGGATGTCTGTACGGCAACCTCAGTGCCGAAGCGAGCGAGGCCAGCGACGCGATTCGTTTTCGCGTCGCCTCGGTGTTCGCGGAGAATCAGGCATCGGTCGCCTACTGCCTGGGAGCCGCGATCGAGGCCGGGGAGCTGGCTCCTAAGACCGACGTACAAGAGCTCGCCGGCTTCATCGTCAGCTCGCTCCAAGGCGCCATTCTGGTGGCTAAGTCGCAGCGAAGCCCGATCCCGGTGGAACGCTTCGAGCGCGTCCTTTTTCGCCACGTACTTCCCCAAGCCGGTCCGCCATCGAAGCGACTTGGCCGCCGCCGTCCTCGCTGACGCGATCGCTCGGCGGTAAGCGGTTGGCTTGACACCATTCAATACGTTCGTACATATTGAATGGCCGAGTCCAGAGAGGCCTCCCATGCCGATGGTTGACGTCCATGCCGCTGCCGACCTGTTCCCCGCACAGGCTGATCGAGAGCTCGCGGCGGAACTCACGGCCGCCCTCCTGAGAGCCGAGGGCGTCATCAATCCGGGACCGACCCACACCAACAACGCGGCCGCGTACATCCATCGCCTTCCGCCTTCCGCGGTCAATGCGGCGGCGCAAAGCAACGTGCGCGCTGTTCGCGTCCAGGTCCTGACGCCTCTCGGCGTGCTGAGCCGCGAGGGAGGCAGAACCTGGTTGTGTTGACGAAAGGATGGCGCGGTGACCAACGAAATCGTTCAAGAGCAGCCGCCGTTCGACGTTGCCTGGCGGACCATCGACGGACTCAGAGTCCGCTACGCAACGAACGGCAGAGGCGACGAGAGGGTGGTGTTCTTCAGTCCATGGCCGGAGAGCATCTTTGCGTTCGCCCCTGTGTGGGCCGGGCTGACGAAGCAGTTCGAGGTGCTGGCGATCGACCTTCCTGGCTTCGGGCAGTCAGAGGCGCGTGGCGATCTGTTCGCACCGCAGGCAATGGGCGCGTTCATCGCGAAGGCGCTCGACGCGTTCGGGCTCGCGTCGGTCCACGCCGTTGGGCTTGACGTCGGCGCGCCGTCGGTGCTCTTCGCCGCGCTTGCGCGGCCAGAACTCTTTCGCAGCCTCATCGTGGGCGCTGGGGCCGCGACGTACCCGCTCGCGGTCGAGGGCACCCTCAAGTGGATGATCGAAGCGGACGCGTTGCCCGCCCTCAACTCCGTCGAAATCGTCGCCGGGTTCCTGGCGGCGATTCGCGGGTACGCTGTGCCGGGCTTCGTCCGCAACGACTATCTCGCCTCTTACGAGGGCGATCGCCTGACGCGGTCTGCGGCACTCGTTCGCGCGTACCCGAAAGACCTGGCTACTCTGGCGCCGCACCTGGCATCGCTCAACGTCCCCGTCGCGATCGTGATCGGTCGGAACGACCCCTACGGACTCGCTCGAGACGCGGCGCTTCTGCGCGAACGCCTACCCAATGCGCGCCTGGATGTTCTCGAGGCTGGCCACTGCGTCTGGGAGGAGCGAGCACCCGAGTTCGAGTCGATCGTCACGCAATGGGTGAGCGGCGGCTTTCAGCATGACCGCAGCCGATGAGGTGCGCATACCGAGTGGTTCGATGTGCTGCTCGCTTCGCGCAGGCCAGAAGAGCGGTACGTAGGTGGTGCGGGATCTCGAACAAGAGCGGAACAAGGCTCTCGTCCTCGAGGCGTTCGATGGAAGGGCCTACATCGCAAATCTCGACCTCGTCGAACGCATCCGGTTGGATGCACCGCTGAACGACCAACGTCCTGTCGAGCGAGGTTGCAGCCCTCGGAGGGCTTAGTAATGGAGAGGACGATGTCATCAACCAAGACCGCGAGTAATACCACCGCAGCCACGCGCGTTCTCCAGGTGAACGATCATTCCTACGCGTACCGGCGGTTCGGTCATGGCTCTGGGCTGCCGTTGCTCTGCCTGCAGCATTTCACCGGGACCCTCGACAATTGGGACCCGGCGGTGACTGATCCGCATCCCGATGCCGGACATGGTTCGCTCTTCCAGTATGCGGACTCCTTTACCAGACACGCGGGAGCGTTTCTCTCGATCGCATCGGAGTCGGCCGTATTCTGACCCCTCGACACGACGAAAGGATGTGATGATGCTCGTCCTCGCGCTCGGCACGTTCACGGATCCATCAAAGATCGCCCCGTACGCTGAGGCGGAGGTCGCGACCATCCACGCCCACAAAGCCGCTGGGATCGTGGCGCAGGCATATCAACGAGCCGATGGAAAAGGCGTGGCCTTGATTTGGCGCGTCGGAAACATCGCAGAGGCGCAGGAGCACGTCGCACGACTCCTCTTCTCCAAGCATGGCCTGATGACCGTAGAGCTCACGGAAGTCGCGGAGTTCTAGAAGCGTTCGACATCCTGGTCAACCGGCAGTGGAGCAACAAGAGAAACCTAGGCATAGCCGTCATGAACTCAATCAACGCCAGCGCCGCCGGTCGATTCAAGATTGGCGACAGCACCATCAATCGCCTTGGGTACGGCGCCATGCGGATCACGGGCCGCGGTATCTGGGGTCCGCCGCCGAATCGTCGGGCCGCGCTGGCCACGCTGCGCCGGCTACCCGAGATCGGCGTCAATTTCATCGACACCGCCGACAGCTACGGACCTGACGTATCGGAAGAACTGATCCGCGAGGCGCTGCATCCGTACGATGGCCTTTTGATCGCGACGAAGGCAGGACTGACGCGCCCAGGGCCAGACCAGTGGGAGCCGAACGGGCACCCGGACTACCTAATATCGCGAGCCCAGGGCAGCCTCCGAAAGCTTGGCGTCAAACAGATCGCGCTGTGGCAACTTCATCGCATCGACCCGAAGGTGCCGCGCGACGAACAGTTCGGCGCCGTGCGTCAACTGCTCGACGAGGGCATCATCCTCCACGCGGGGCTGAGCGAGGTCTCCGTGGCCGACATCGAGGCGGCCCGACGCGTATTCCCTGTGGCGACGGTGCAGAACCGCTACAATCTGGCCGATCGCGGCAGCGAAGACGTGCTGGGCTATTGTGCCGCCAACCACATCGGTTTCATTCCCTGGTTTCCGCTCGCCGCGGGCGACCTGATCCAACCTGGCGGGCTTGTTGATCGCATCGCGAGGGCGCGTGGTGCGACTGCGGGCCAGGTCGCGCTGGCGTGGCTGCTCCAGCGCAGCCCAGTTGTCCTGCCGATCCCCGGCACGCTGCAGGTCGCGCATTTGGAAGAAAACGTGGCGGCGGCTGGCCTGTCGCTCACGCCTGAAGAATTCGCGGAACTCGACGCTGCGGCCTGAACGTTGCCAACAGAGACGCCGACTCAATTTCGGGCGAGCGAGTGGGTTTGAAGACGGCACTGAGAACCCGCGAGTCCGACCACCTGCATTTTGCTGTTCACCCCAGGCAATCATTCTGGAAATCTGTTCACCGGGGCCGCACGGTCCGCCGTCGAAAACAGTCGTGTGCACGTTTCAAGGATGATGCCGAGCGGCCTGGTGAACTCCTGCAGTGTGTGTTCGTCTGCCTGAGAAAACGATTTCTGATCCTGCTTGTTCAGGACCTGGGCGACGCCGTTGATCACGCCGGCCCGATCTCTGATCGGTAGGCAGAGAATCGACTGCGTGCGAAACCCGGTGCGGCGATCGACCTCCGGGTTGAAAGAGGGGTGGCTCTGCGGATTGGCGATGTTCATCGATTCACCACTTTCCGCCACGCGACCGGCGATTCCCAGGCCCAATGGCAGCCTGATGTCGAGCGGCGCATCTCCGACATGATGCGCGATCTTCGAGCGCAGTTCCCGCCGCACGGGGTCGAACAGATAGAGCGTCGTTCGCTCTGCGCGCAGCAGATGCCGGATTCGGTCCGCGGCAACCTCCAGCACGTCATCCAGCAGCGTTCGCGTCGCCTCGGCGTTGGCCACATCCATCGTCTGCAGGACGCCTTCGAACTCCGAGGTTGCATCGCTGACCTCGTGCAAGAACTGGTCGTCGGGAAGATGCTGGAGATGGCGCTTCAGCTCGCCCTTGCGGTGCATCTGCGCGAAAGCGGTGAGCAAATGCTCCGCGTTCGCGCTGACGCCGGCGGCGAACGAGAGAATCCGGCCGTCCTCGAGCGAGAGAATCCGATCCGCGACGTCGAGAATCCTGTTGTCGTGGGTGACCAGCAGTACGGCACACCCCTGCTGCTTCGCCAATTTCCGCATGAGCTCGACCACATCACGACCGCTCGCTCTGTCGAGCGCCGCGGTCGGCTCGTCGGCGAGGACGATCCGAGGGTGCCGAACGAGCGCTCGTGCAATCGCGACGCGTTGCTTTTCACCGCCTGAAAGCTGGTGTGGGTAGAGATCGACCTGCCGATCCAGTCCGACGGCGCCCAGCATGGCGACGGCCCGTCGGCGCGATTCGGCGGGTGATATGGACCGGTCGAGTTGGAGACTCATTCGCACGTTCTGACACGCAGTCAGCGTACTCAGCAGATTGTGTCCTTGAAAGATGAAGCCAATGTTCCGGCGCACTTGGACAAGCCGATCCGCGGCGGCACCGTTCAGCTCCGTCTCGAGCGTGCGTACGCTGCCGTCCTGGACCGTTCGGAGGCCGCACACGAGCGTCAACATCGTTGTCTTGCCTGAGCCTGATGGGCCCGTATTGATGACGATCTCCCCGGGATAGAGATTGGCCGAGATGTCGAACAGTATCTGTTTCCGCAGATTGCCCGCGCCGTAATGGTGATTGAGGTGACTGATACGTATGGCGGGTTCCATGCTCCTAAAACACCTCCGCGGGGTCTGCCGTCCTGAGCTTCCGCATGGCCAATAAGCCTGCCGCGCAGGACATCCCGACGGTCATCGCCAGCACCACTAGGGCTCTCGCCGCGGTCATCTCGATCGGAAGGAGCGTGTAGTTGCGGGCCACCTTGTAGAGAGCCTCCGCCAATGCGAAGCCCAGAGGGAATCCGCACACCGACAGCATCAGCGCTTCTTCGAGCACCACGAGGTAGAGCGCGCGATCCGTGTAGCCCATGGCTTTGAGCGTGGCGTATTCGCCGAGGTGATCCGTGACGTCTGTGTAGAGGATCTGATACACGATGACGGCTCCGACCATCAGGCCCACAATCATGCCCATCGTGAAGATGAACCCGGTCGGCGTATTCTTGTCCCAGTGAATTTGCTCCAGCTCGATGAGCTGCTGGCGCGTAAAGACCTTGACCTCAGGCGTGAGGAGACGGGTGAGTGTCAGTTGGACGGCCGGGAGATCGACACCGGGCTTCAGGTTGACCAGCCCGAAGTTGATGACGTCCTCCGACCGATGGAAGATGCTGCGGAAGCTGGAGTCGCTGAGGATGATGTTCCCGTTGCCCGCGAACGACACGCCAAGCTCGAACAGTCCGCCGATGGTCGTCCGCCGGCCAGCGACCTCCGTGATGACGGCGTGTGTCCGGTGAAACTCGCGTGGGATTGGGCCGAAGTCGGGCCGTGAGCGCTGGTCGAAGAGCGCGGCGTCCGGCACTTTGAGGTACTTCGCGTTCTGGATGACGGACGGTATATCGAGCACGACGTCGTCGGGATCGAATCCAATCACGACAATCTGCCGGTCCGCGTGCGTCTCGGGGTTCTTGAACGGCGCGAAACCGACGTACACGGGCGCGACCGATTCCACGTCGGATAGTCCCAGCGCTTGATACAGGCGCCGCTGCGGGAATGAGCCGGTTGCTGCGACGTACTCGTAGAGCGGACTGACCAGGATGAGATCGGCGTGGAATTGCCTGTGCAGCAGCGTGGCGCTGACGAACATCGCCTCGCGGAACCCGAACTGCATCAGCTGCAGCAGCACGGCGAAGGCGATGCCCGCAAGCGCCGCGAGCAGCCGTCGCTTTTCCGTGACGAGCTGATACCAGGCCAGTTTGTGGAGCATGAACGACGGCGCCCTCGTTACAGCTGAATGACGACGTTCACGCGCAGGTGAATCAGACGCTGGACGGCTCGAGCGTCGTCGACCTTGATCCACGCATCGACGACTCGTCCATCCGAGAACATCGCCGGATCCGCGGGCAGAACCTGTTTTTGCTGTACGAGCAGCCCTATCCGCTCCACCGTGCCCTGGATCGGCCCGACGAGGCCCTTGCCGGAAATCCGGGCCCGCTGGCCGACCCGCACGCGGGCGATGTCGCCTTCCGGAATCTCGGCGACGACATACATGGGTTCGTTCGGTGCGAGCTCGAAGACGCCGTCCGCCCCCACCGCAGCTCCGGGCCGCGCATGGATCTTGATGACACGACCGTTGATCGGCGACCGCAACAGGCTCGCCTCGGATTCAGCGCGGGCCAACGCTTTGTTCTGAATGGCCTCTTGGAGCTCCGCACGCACGAGCTCAACGTCCGCGGGGCGCACCTCGCTGAGACTATTGAGCCGCTGCCTGGCTTGGTCCAGTGCGCGAGTGCTGATGTCCACGCGTGCGCGCAGGCCGTCCACTTGTGAGGCCGTCACGTTGTTGCCGAGCGAGGCGTAGCGCTGATACTCCTTCTGTGCTGTTTCCAGCTCGACCTGCCAGCGCTCGACTTCGGCCTGCTGCGCCGCGACGTCGGAGGGTTTCGCCCCAGCCTGAACTTGATCCAGGCGCCTCCGAGCGACGTCGATGCGCGCCTGCGCCTGGCGCTCGGCGGCTTCCAGTTGACTCCTGCTGTCCAATTCGGCGATCACCTGATTGACTTGTACAGCGTCGCCTTCATTCACCAGCAGGCGGCCGACGATCGACGGCTGACCGGTCAGGCTGCGGGCGGCGATGAGGACCACGCCATCTCCCGGCTCGACGCGTCCGAGACAACCGATCCCCTGATTGTCGGCGTCGGCTGCTGATTGTGGTGTCCCTGGCTTCGATGTGGGCGGCTGCGCAGCGCACGAGAGCGCGGCCAGAAGGGCGGCAAGCGGACCGGAGAGTCGACACGCCCGCCGCATGCCCAGCCCGAGATCGGGCAGCGTCAACCGAGGCCAGACACTGGGCATGCGAACGGGGGACTCTATCACGACGGACCGAGTATCGTTCAACGAATCTGAAGAAACTGCGGCAGGTCTTCCCACGCGCGACCGAGAGCCCGCGCGAGATCGAGCTTGGCCACATTATGCGCGAAGACACTGTCAATATAGGTGAGCTCGGCCGTGGCCACGGACTCCTGGGATTGAACGAGGTCAGCGTTGTCGCTCACTCCGGCGTCGAATCTTTGCCGAGTGAGCACCAGGTTGTCTCGCGTCACCTCGAGATGCCGCCGTGCAACCTCCACGTGGCTCGAATTGGCCTCGAGGTCCAGGTAGGCTTTTCGGACGTCACCCTCGATCTCGGCCTTGAGATCGTCGAGTTCCGCTTGGCGTTGAGCCAATTCCGCGCTCGCCTCCGTAACCTGTCCTCCAGCCCGCCCGCCTTCCCAGAGGGGAATACGAACGGTTCCGGCAAGGGAAAATGTTCCGTGCCCCTGCGCCGAGCCCGCTTGACTCGCGCCGACATCGGCGCTGGCGTACAGCGAAGGAAGCCGTTCGGCCCGCGCGGCATCAAGCGCGAGTTGGGCGGCCCGCTGGCGCGCTTCAGCGGCTTTGAGGTCCGCCCGTTGCACCGCCGCCTGACTCAACGCCTGCTCAACGGTGAGAGTCGGTGGCGCTTCGAAGGCCACGTCGTCAGAAACGTCGAATCGACCGCCCGGGGACATACCGATCAATCGCGCCAGGGTGATCTTCTGCTTGGCCACGTCGTTCTGCAGCGACACCAGACGTTGTTGCTGCGTGAGCAATTGAGCCTGGGCTCGATTCACGTCGATTGGCGTCGCCAAACCGGCGTCTCGCTGTTCGGTAGTCCGGCGGAGTAAAGCCGTAGCGGTGTCGACTTGAACGCGCGCCGACTCTACTCCGGCCTTCCCGGCAATGGTCCGCAAATATGCCCCGGCAACGGACAGCACGACGAGATTTCTCGAGTCCTCGAGCGAGAGCTCGCTCGCTCGCAGCAGTTCTGTAGTGGTCCGATAATTGTTCGAGGCGACGCGGTCGACGATCGATTGCGTGAGGCGCGCTCGGAGTTCGACGACGTTGAACGGCCCCACCACTGCCGGCAGCGAATAGCCTGGTATCGGCAGGTCGAAGCGCACGCCCAGCGCCGACACGTTCACTCTTTGCTCCGACGCGGTGAGAGTACCGATCACGTTTGGGCGCAAGGCACTTCGAGCGACCTGCTGCCGACCCTGCGCCTCGGTCAGCAGATGTCTCAAGCCAACGGCGGTCAAGTTGTACTCCAACCCCTGTTGGATCGCCGTGCGCAGGGAAAGGCTGCTCGCCACGCTCGTCTGCGCCGTCGGTCCTGCGGCGCCGGCGGCTGGCCTCTGCACGCTGTCTGCACGATCCTGAGCCAGGAGCGGGCTCGTGACGACCGCAACCAGGAAGGCGGCACATGTCCAGCGCTGGCGGGTAGCTTGTGTTGGTCGTGTCATTGCTCGTCAACCGTGCCTTTCCGTGTGTGGAGCATGATTGTTTCGCAGACGAGAAAGGTGTGCAACCAGGTATCGATCGATCAGCTCCTCCACGATGTAGACTTGTCGCGCGCCGTGCTCAAGAACTCGTGGATTCCAACGCCGCTCGTCGCGCCGCCTGAGCGTGTGCCCGTGCCAATCGTCGCAGCGCACGATCCCTCCCGCTTCCGGACGCTCTATGTGTTCGCGAACTTCGCGGGCTTGACGATCGTCCTGGTCAGCCTGATCCTCGTGCGGCGGTTCGATCGCCAGAAGTACGCCAGGCGGCTGCGCGGCGTCTTCGAGCGCATGGGCGGTCTCTGGATCAAAGCGGGACAGATCCTTGCGCTGCGGATCGACATCTTTCCACTGGAGATCTGCAAGGAGCTTGCAAACCTGCAGAGCCAGGCCCTCGGCTTCCCTCACGACATCGCCCGGCACATCGTCGAAGAAGAGCTCGGCGCGCCGCTCGATCAGTGGTTCGATCGATGGGAGCCAGCGCCGATTGCCGCCGCCTCGATTGGACAGGTCCATCGCGCACGGCTCCGGCGCGAGGGCGCGTGGGTCGCGGTCAAAGTCCAGAAACCGGCATCGTCAGAGCTGTTCAGTCGCGACCTTCTGTTGATTCGGTTTGTCGTCACCGCGCTGAAACTGCTGCGTGTCTACCCGCATATGAAGTGGGACGCTGGCCTGAGCGAGCTGCGCGAGATCATGAAAGAGGAGCTCGATTTCGGCTACGAAGCCTCTTCGACGAGACGCATGCGCAAGAACCTCCGCAAACACGGCGTCTACGTCCCCAAAGTATTCTCTCGATACTCGACACCGCGCGTGCTCGTGACCGAGCTATTGCCCGCCGTGTTCATGGCTGACTATATCCGTGTTGCCCACGAGGATCCGGTCAGACTCCGGCGGTGGCTCTCCGAGAACGACGTGAATCCACGCCGTGTCGCTCGGCACCTCGGCCGCTCGCTCCAGAGGCAAATGCTGGAAGACAACCTGTTTCACGGGGACATGCACCCTGGCAACATTGCGCTGTTGCGAGGGAGCCGTATCGCACTCATCGACTTCGGAACAACCAATTTCACCGAGGCTGAGTATCTGCGGAAATTCGCGCTCTTCACTCGGTCGATCGCGACGGACGACTACGCGAAGGCCGCTGACATGTGCCTGATGCTGTGCGCGAGTCTGCCTGCGATCGACATCCAGCTCGTACGCGAGCGGCTCGTGCGCGTCCTGGAGTCGTGGGTCTCGAGGACGCTCGTAAGAGAACTGCCGTATCACGACAAGTCCTTGCACACGATGACCCTCAACGTGATGCGGGCCCTCCTGGGATTCAGGTGCACGATGGAGTGGGGCTGGCTCCGGCTCCACCGCGCGATGTCGACGCTCGACGCCACGCTGATCGAGCTCTATCCGGAGCTCGACCACCACAAGATGGTGGTCCAGTACTTCAAGCAAGCGCACCGCCGCCGTGTGCGGGCCCTGGCCAGCGGGCAGGCAGCGCGCCCCACGTTGCGCGTCGGTGAGAAGGCCGCTGACATCCAGGATCGCGTACGGGACTACGCCATGTTCGAGGCCATACTGATCCGGGAACACGCGCAGGCATTTCGAGCTGTCATCGAGACACTGACAAGCGCGGCCGGGGCCATGCTGGGTTTGGCGATGGCCGCCATCATCGTGGAGGCGGCCGCGGTGGTCGCCATCCTCATCAGCTCGTGGCCCATTCAATTACCGGGTGCGCTGAGAGGCCCGCAGTTGTCCTCGGTGGCCGAGCGCTTGCCGAGACTGGAGCCGCAATTGTGCGTGCTAATCCTCCTGGCCGATGCGCTGATCTGGTCCTCGCTGCGGCGAGTACGGCGCGTGCTGACGCGACGCGAGGTGAACATCGGCAGCCGGACGGCAGCAACCGCATGAGAATCCGTGGCTCACGACGTCCCGTTCATAGCGCGGCCCCGCGCTCGTGTGAGCGAAAGTCCTTCTGTCTCAGGCGCCGACGAAGGCTCGATAGGACCACGTAGACGTACCCCAGCACCAGCAACAACACCACGCCGAGGGTACGATCGAGCCGAGGAGCGAGATCGCTGAGGCGGGCCAACTGCGGTCCAATCAACGGTCTGATCTGCGCCGGATACCACTGGTCGAGCAGCGCGCCGAGCGAAAGCATCCCGACGATGACCGCCGCAAGCGCGAGCTGGGCGACCATCGTGGCCGCGACCGCGGCGACCTTGTTCGTCGCGGCTTGAAAGACCTGGGCATGACGGCGGACCAAAGCCCCCTGGAACATCGTGTATTCATTCACACGGTCCTGGATGTCAAGGGCGGTCACATAACTCCCGAGCGAGCGCCTGAGAAGCGGCGGCCCGATCAGACTGCGGAGACTACGCCGCTCGGCCCTGTCGACGTATTTCTGCACGACGCGCGTGTAGTTGACCTCTGGATAGAGGCGTTCGAGCGACATGTCCAACGTCATGAGCGCGCGCCGGATCCTCAGCCAGCCCCAGTCCATGGTGCACTGGTATTTCGACATGACGTTGACGACCTCGATCGTCGCGTTGTCGATCGACTTTGCGCGGTACGGCAACTCTTTGACGAGCGTGCGAGTGGCCCACATGCGGAGCGACCGCACCAGGTGCTCCTTCACTTCCTCCAGGTCAAGGCTCGGGAGGCTGGCGCAGAGCATGAGACACAGATCCGCAGCCTTCGCGTAGTCGCGCATCGCGAGCGCTTTCACGAAGAGGCGATATTTCTCCAGGTACTCGCGCTCGGTGAACGTCGTCATCGTGAAGTCGATGAGCGCGACGCGGCTGTCGCGCAGGAGCACGATGTGCGAGGGAGCGAGGTCACCGTGATACAGGTTGTGCTCGAGAATCTGACGGAGGATCGAATCAATGAGTCGCCGCGCCAACAGCCGTGGATCGATATTGTTCTCCGTAAACCAGGCGTCCAGGCGGACCGGGTCACGATCCTGTATCTTGATCACGTCGGCCATCAGAGCCGCGTGAATGAATTCCGTCACCAGCACGCGCTCCGTGGTGTAGCGGCTGAATACTCTGGGTACGTACACCTTCTGGCGTCGCAAGCGCTTGCGCATCCGACGAATCGCCGAGGCTTCGTAGTGAAAGTTCAGCTCTTGAGACGTCAGGTCGCGCAACTCATCCAGAGCGAAGTCCCAGCGCAGGTGCGGCCTGAACCGAAGCAGCGCGATGAGTTTCACCACGCGCCCGATCAAGGCGAGGTCACGCGCGAAGACGTCCGCCACGTACGGTTGCTGGACCTTGACCGCGACGTAACGCTGCTCGTGGCGCAGTCTCGCCCGATGAACCTGAGCGATGGACGCCACCGCGAAAGGGACGTCGGCAAACTCGTCGAAATATTTCTCGACCGGGCCGCCGAGATCTTCTTCGATGATTCGCCGCGCCAGATCGGTGGGGAATCCGAAATGCCGGTCCTCCAGCCTCGCCAACTCTTCGCAAATCGTCGAAGGAAAGATGTCAATGCGCAGCGAGAGCAAATGCCCCGCTTTGATCCACAGCCCGCCCAGGTTCTCGAGGGCGGTGCGCAGAAGGATGCCGACGTCTCGATCACTGAGGCGCCCGAATAGCTTGAGCCCTGTCAGGCGAAAGGCGAATGCCAGCGCTTGGACAACGACGCGGATGGGGCGAAAGCGCGACGGCCTCGCTGGCTCGACCACAACCACCGGTGGTCGTTCGCTCGGGTCGATGAGGCGCGTGGGGGTTCTGGCACGATCCAGCATGAGGACTGCGCGCGCGGCTCAGCATACACTAGGAACGCGGCGAGCGGGTCTGTGCGCTTGCCCCTCCTCAGGCCTTATGCTATACAGGCGTGTCGCGTCGGAAGACTCGGCAGTACGGAGGCGAGCCTTGCCTGTGGACATATTACGTTTGAGCAAGTCGGTCAAACGGATCACTCTGCTGCAGAAGGATGACCTCGGAGACCTCACCCCCGTTGTCCTTTATGAAAGCGGCCGCAAAAAGAAGAAGAAGGGCACGCGCACGCTTCGTCCGCTCGAGCGCCTAGTGCGCTCATTCGTCGACGCGGACGACGCCGCTCGCGGCGCCTACGCACGCCGGCACAAGAACTCGAATCGCAAGAGCCGCGACGGCTGGGCGCTCGACATGCCGACCAATGTGCTCCGCGCCACCCGCGACGGGTTCAAGAAGGTCAATCCCGTCAGGTTGTTCGGTCTCTGAGTCTTTGTCCGTGGTCATTTCGGACTCACACCTGAATAGGAGCATTGCCCGTGAATGACACACCGAAGACGGACGCCCGCGCGCCAATCGTCGTCGATTTGGGCAAGCAACGGCGTAAGGTCATCAAACAGCTCCGCCGCGGGGACGGGCGTCTGATGGACGAGGTGAGAAACAGCCTCGAGCAACTCCGTACCGCGGGCACGATTCCGGCGACCGTGCAACCGGTCATTGTCATCGTTAAGGAAAAGCGGAGAAAGCGGTCCGGCCTATTTCCCGGATTTTGATTGAGTTCGTCGTCATCAACCTGATGGACGGCTAGGTCGCCTTCGGGACGAACGCGATCGCGCGGCGCGGATTCTCCACGAGAATCTTGTTGCGAGCCAGATATCAGAGTCGCCTTTGAAACGCTCGAAGAACAGCTGCGTGCCGTCGCGCGAGAGCCGCGGATTATCGAGCGCTTCACTCCGAAAGGCTGAAGGACATTCTGGAATACCTGCGGCACGCGGGCGTCTACGGGCTCGCCGGCGCCGCCGCCGCCGTTGGGCAACAGCCTCACCCTCCACAGCAGCGTGACGGTGGTGCCACTGGAGCGCCTCACGGACGAAGAGCTGGAGTTCCACCGCGTCCTGGCCGAAAGGGGTCGGGCGATTCCATCATTCGACGTCTCGAACAAGGGCATCCGATTGAGCGACCGGTCAGCCAGGATTGTTGACGCCGGCTGACCGGTTTTGCGAGACTACTTCCGGCGCGCTGCAATCTGATCGAGCATGAATTTCTTGATCGCTTCGTTCGTCATTCCGAGCGCAGTCGCCTCTTCCACCGCTGGTTCAACTTGCCAGCCGTCCACGATCACCCGTTTCATGAGCCACATCCCGGCGGCTCTACCACCGCCCGCTCAATGAATGAACGCCGGTTCGACGCCCGGCGTTCCGATCGCTTCGAGGAACTTGTCCACTGCGGCGGGATCCGGATTCGACACGCTGAATGGAATGTGAACGTAGGTGATGCCGGCGGCCTCTGCGGCGGCTTTCGATTCTTCGATCCTTGCGCCCGGCTCGGTCTCCAGCCGCAAGTTGATAATCGACTGGTAGCCCATCGCCTTGATCTTGGGTATCGCATCCGGCGTGATCGCTCCCGCACAGGCCACGGTCGATTCGATGTGGTTGAAGTTGGTGATGCCGGGGACTTCTTCTTTGACCACTTGCGCGCCGACCGGCGTCGGCACTAGTGATCCAACGGCCGCAAACACGATCGCGAGCATTTTCAGCGCGCTGCGCATGCGATACCTCCAGTCAAAGCTAAGGGGAGCTTATCATGTGGTCGAGGTAGTCTTGGTTGAACTGTGCTTGTCCATCGCCATAACCTCGCGACAGGCGATTTTCCAGCACCATCAGTTCACCGAGGAAGGCGGCGGCCACCCCTGGAAATGTGATTCGGTTGCGCGGTTCGGTTTGTCACGGCGACAGAACCCGAACCGCGCAATGAACCGAGTTGCCCGTCAGAAATCCATCTGGGCGCCGAATTTGAACAAGCGCCCGCCGAGCAGCTCTCCAGGCGTGTTCCAAGTCGGCCCGTAGGTGTCGTTGTTGCCTTGCGAGGGTCGGGAATTGAACACGTTGTACAGCTCCGCGACCGGCTGGAACTTATACCGCCCGATAGTGAAGCTCTTCGTCACCCGCATGTCCACTTCGTTCAGCCGATTGTCGAACAAGGTGGCCGTCAACGTGGTCGAGCCCGCGAACGGCGCAGGCGCCAACTGGTAATAGGCAAATCCAGTCCCGGTCAGATCGCGCCCCAAGTTGATCGGCGGCGCCTGAATGCTGCTCACCGCGGCTTGGATGGGAATGCCGGGCAGGTTCTTGTACGACCCGGACAAGATGAAGCCCTTCGGCAAGGGGTAGACGATCTGCACCTTGGCCTGCGACCCGACGCCATCCCACCAGGGCGATGTCACGTTGCAGAAGCCATTCGTGCGTGGACTGAGGACAGGCGAGCCGCCGTTGCTCCCGTCGACGCCGAAATTGACCTGATCCACGTTCGGCAGATTATTCATCCAGCACGTGTTGACGGTCGTCCGGCCGACGGTGACACCGCCCGCGACGAGGCCCCCATGACCAAAGCGGTAGGTCGCGCCCATATCCACGCCGTTGAAGACGTCCTTCGGCTGACCGCCATTGTTGCCTGGAATGTCCTGGATCCGCATCCGCACGTTTTGCGGAAGCCGACCGAATGCGTTGGGGTTCAGGTCGTACACGCCGCAGACCTTTTGCCCGCTGACCGATCCCAGGCGGGGATCGGTTGGCGCCTGGATGCAATAGGACGTGTAATCCGATGGCGAGACGGCCATATTGATCACGGCTTGCTCATTGCGCCAGTCGTTCCGGTTATACGCGATCGTGACCCCCAGGTTGTTCCGGAGCTGATGCTGCAGCGCGACTGACGTCTGATAGCTGAACTCCCGGACGCCCCACCCGTTCGCCGCCCGCGAATCCCACGTTTGCGTCGTCGCCTGCCCGCCGAAGTTCGGGTTGATAAACCCGCCGCACTCGCCGTTGGTCCCAAACGGAGCGAAGAACATCGAGGGCCCCAGGTTGCAGTCGGGAACACCGTTGTGGTTGAAGTCGAACCACGGCCGGAGGTCGCTCTGGACCGTCGTGTTCGACGGGGACAGCGATTTGGCGTCGCCGCCGCCGAGCCCCGCGAGGTACTTACCGAAACTGGCCTTGAGGGCCGTCTTGCCGTTGCCAAAGATGTCCCACGCCGCGCCAATGCGGCCTGTGATGTCGTTGTAGTTCGGCACATTGTCGAGTTCAGCGAACGATTGCTGCGGTTTGAAGGGTCCGGCCGGGACGGTAATGGCAGGGGCGAAGGCATTGAAGTGATCGTAACGGGCCCCCAGGTTCAGGGTGATGCGCCGGATCGTCCACTGGTCCTGCGCGAACACGCCAGTGGCGCGGACACTCACGTTGTTGTCAAAGGGGCTGGCGTACTGCTGCAGGAGCATCAGGCCCGGGGTGGGCGTCGCATTCAGGATCACGTTGTAGCCGTTGGGCGCCGCATCCCCGTGAGTGTTGTAGATCCCTTCCTGCGTCTGCACCCCGGTTTTGAATTGGTGCGACCCGGTGATGTACGACATCGTCGCTTTCTGGGTGAAGTTGTTGTTCTGTTGCGGCTGGTCATACCCATCTGCCGAGCCGCCCGGCAGTGCGCCCCATCCGAACCCTTGCGAGGCGTCGAAGACGAAGCCGAGGGGACCCGGCTTGTTGGCATTCGTGAAGCTCACCGCCTGAACGAGGAATGAGGCGGTGGCTTGAAACAACAACTTATTGGTCGCGACGTAGGTCCAGCTTGTCTGCGACAGATACATCCCTTGGTGATGCGTGTTGTCCTCGCCATAGCCAAAGCTGATCGCGGCCTCGGGGGCCAATGGTGACCCGAGACTGATCGTCAGATAACAGTTGCAGCCGACCTCGTAGTCCAGACTGGTCGTGACTTTCATCTTCGAGGTCGCCTGCCACGTGAGGCGGCCGTCGATGTTGGTGTAGTACGTATCGCCAAACGCCGGACGCGAGTGGTCGGGGACGTACTGCAGCGGGTTGGTGGAGGCGTTGAAAAACGCCCAGGGACTGGTCCCGTATTGCTGCCCCCCCCACCATCGGTCGGCGTTGTACCACCACAATTTGTCTTTCACAATAGGGCCACCGGCGCCGAAGCCATAGTCGTACACCTTCTTGACGGTGTTCGCTTCCGGCGGCGCGCCACGTGCGATCGCGGAGGCCGGCACCTGGCCGTCCGACAAGTTCTGATTCGTGTAGTTCGCGATAGCGCGCATGCTGAATCGATTGCCGCCGTCGCGCGGCACCATGTTCACGTTGGCGCCGCCGGTTTCGCTTTCGACGTTCGCACCACCCGTATCGATCACCGTCTCCTGCACCGCCATCGTGTTGAACTTCCAGATCCGCTGCTGGCCGCCGGCACCCTCGTAGAACACATTCGTGTTCATCCCGTCGTAGTTGATCTTGCCATCGTCGCCGCGCCCGCCATGAATCGCGATGCCCGTGTTGGTCTCGCCCTGCGCGCCCCCGACGTCGTTACGCCCTTGTGTGGTGGATGTCGCCCCGAGCGTCAGCGACGCATACTGCTCGACCCCGCGCTGGCCCGACGGCAGCGCCTCGAGCACGTCCTCCTTGAGCACCTGTTGCGTCCGGGTGTTCTGAATGTCGACCACGGTGGCCGCGCCGGTCACTGTGACCGTCTCTTCGACGGCGCCGACCTTCATGTCCGCGTTGACCGTGGCCGTAGAGCCCGCCGAGACTTCGATCCCCTGGCGTTTCACCGTGCCAAAGCCCGTGAGGGTGAAGGTGACGCTGTAGACGCCCGGTCGGAGATCCACGATGTTGAACCGGCCCTGCCCGTCCGTCACCGTGCTTCGAACCCTTTCGATGAGGGCCGGGCTGGCCGCTTCCACGCTGACACCGGGCAGCACGGCCCCGGTGGCGTCCTTCACAATGCCAGTCAAGCCCGCCGCGGTTTGCGCCCTGGCGATGCCAGCGCATGCCGTGAGCACGAGCAACACACCAACCGTTCTCACTACACGCATGGCTCCTCCCGGAAGAGTGACGCCGCGGAAACGCTGTACGCTATGGCGGTTTGGTGCTACCAAGAGCTCGGTCGAACCAGCCGTTCGGCGCTATCTGAGGTGAAAGTTCGCAAATCCTAGCGAGCGTGGACTCACGGCGTCAATAGAAAAGTTGTCGAACGGTGGTCGTCGCGCCGATCCATCTGAACCTAATGCATCGCGTGGCGGCGTGGATTGCCAGCCATCTTGTGCTCCTGTATCAGTATCCGAACTTCCGGTACTGGCCGGACGGAAAGATCCAACGTGGCGGGGCTCAGAGAAGAATGCGAGATGACGGGTCAGGTGCGGACTCCAGAGACCGTCGTGAGGCACATCGTGTCCCAGCTGATGCCGGCTCACTCTCGGGTTCGAATCTCTCCCTCCGTACGGGCCAAAGCGGCTCTGAAGTCTTTCAACTGCGCGTCAGTGACGAAGCACGGGTCGCTCCCATCCATCAGCTCGCGAAAATCATGGTCTATCGGTACGGGCTCGACGTAACCGGCTTGCCGCATAATCGGATCGCTGTACTCGAATCTGTGAACAGCCGTTATTTGACGATCGGCTTCAAGAGTTCCTGCGAACGCGCGGAGCTCAAATTGGCCTTGGTGACGAGTGTGGCGCCGGTATCGACATTGGCCGCCACCTTCTCGCCCTTGGAGGCGGCGAGTGCTGTCTTGACGCCGTCATACCCCATCCGAAACGGGTCCTCCACAACGAGCCCGGCGATGACATCGTCCTGCAGAAGCTTGACGAGCTTTTCATCGGCGCCGACGCCGATCACGTTGATCTTGTCGCCCGACTTCTTCTCCATCACGGCTTGAGCCACGGCCTCGGTCGAGAGCGGGTCGGGCGTGAACACGCCGCGCAGATCCGCGGTGTTGGCGATGGCGTCGTTCATGAGGCCAGTGGCGGTCGCGGGCTTGCCATCGCCGACCCTTTCGGACGCGATGTCGATCGCGCGAAAATGCGCGGCGATCTCGTCCCTGAAACCCTTCGCGCGTTGATCGAGCGAAGCGACGCCCGGAACGGCCGTGATGACTACGACATCTCCCTCGGCATCCGCGTAGGACCGCTTGATCGCGGTCGCGAGCGCGCCCGCGGCGATGCGGCCGGCATTCGCATTGTCGGTGCCGACGAGCGCGGTCATGGATTTGGTATCGGCGCCGGATTCGAGGCCGATGATCTTGACCTTCCTGGCTGCCTCATCGATCGGCTTGGCAAGCGCCGCGGACTGCGCGGGCGCGATGAGGATCGCCGCCGGGTTCGCCGCCACCGCCTTTTCGAGAAGGCCGATTTGGCCGACCGCATCGGTTTCCGATTGGGCGCCAAGCTCGACGACCTTGGCGCCCAGCTCTTGACCGGCTTTGCGCGCGCCGGCCAGGACCGCCTGCCAGTACGGCGAGGTCGTGTCTTTCACGATGACCGCAATTACGGGCTTCGTCTGCGCCATGGTCGGCGCGCCGAGGGCGACGCCGGCAACCGTGGCGGCAGTGATCATGAACGTCTTCATACTCATCCCCCTGATGCAAACCCATTCGCCCCTGATCGAGGCCTTGTTCTGGAAGCGTGTCGGTCAGCTCTGCGCCAACGACACATCGGTGACGGCCAGCAGCTCGTTACCCTGGGTGTAAACGACGTCCCGGATGCCGAGGACGGAACGGAGTTGGTCCGCCGGGACGACCATCGGCCCGGGCGACGGCGCCGTGCCCGGCGCCGGTTGCGGAAACGCCGTGGACCGGGCGGTATGGAAGGTGAGCGTACCCTCGACCTTTTGCATCAATTGATGAATATGGCCGTTGAGCACCGTCACCGAACCGAAGCGCTTGAGGTGCGACAGCGCCTGCTCGGCATCGTCGGTGCCCCAACCCCAGTCCTGGGATATCGTCCACAATGGAATATGGGCGAAGACGACGATCGGGGTCGAGGCGGAAAGCCCTTTCACATCGTCGGCGAGCCAAGCGAGCTGCTCGGGCCCGAGAAGGCCGAGGCCGCCGGCCTTGAGGTTCACGACATTAACGAGGCCGATGAAGTGGACGCCGTTCTGGTTGAACGAGTACCAGCCGGCACCTTTGGTGTTCTTGCCGTATCGATCGAGATAGGCCTTGCCCTGATCGTCACCGAGAAAATCATGCTCGCCGGGCACATAATGCACGTTGAGCCCTGAGGTGCCGATGACCTGCGCGGCATTGTCGAACTCGGCCGGCTTCGAGAGATGCGTGATGTCGCCGGTGTGGAGCATGAAGGCCGGTTTGTTGGGGATCGCTTTGACCTTGGTGATGGCCTCCTGAAGCGTGCCGAGCGCGTTCGGGTTGGCGGCTTTGTCGAAGCCGACATGACTGTCGGAAATCTGAAGGAACGTGAATGACGAGGCGGCGATCGCGGCTTGGGCCCGGCCCAGTAAACTCAGCGATTTCGGCACACCGCCCGAAACCGTCCAAAGAACGCCGGTGCCGGCCCAAAGCATGCATTCGAGGGCGCGACGGCGGCTGACGTGTTTTCCATCATTATTGTGTCCGCTATCTTCTTGGTCGTCGTCATCATGCGCCATCTGCTCATCCTCCCTCGGGATGCCCTTCGATTGGGCCTCACAACAACCTAGACCAAACGGGCAGCCGAATTATTCCCGCAGCGAGGGAGCAAAAGGCGGGGCGATGGGCGAAGGTGCCGTTTTATCTCCGGACCGGGAAACGACTACCCACACGCGCCACTGAGATCGCGATTCAGTTCAAGCGCGCGCCGCTGGCCTTGTTCCGCGAGACGCCAGTCGAGTGCGTGCAACCGAACTGGCTCGTGCTGCGAATTCAGCCGCGCGAGGGCATCTCGCTCCAGTTCGAGGCGAAGGTGCCTGGTCCGCGGGTGCGGCTGGGCACGGTGAAGATGGATTTCTGCTACGCGGAGTACTTCGGCCAGTCGTCGAACACAGGTTACGAGACGCTGCTGTACGACTGCATGGTCGGCGACGCGACGCTCTTCCACCGCGCCGACATTGTCGAGGCCGGATGGACGATTGTCGCTCCGGTGCTCAACGCCTGGCGCGTCGGCGCGGCCCCCGTCTCCGAGTACGCCGCGGGAAGCTGGGGACCGGCTGATGCCGACGCGCTGCTCGTTCGAGACGGTCGTGCCTGGCACGATCCGCTCGCCTGAAACAGAACCCTCGTTCCGGATCGCAGCAATGCGTGGGGCGGCCGTGATGAACGGTGAGCCGAGAAGCCGCGTCCGATTCCACTCGGTGGCGGGTAATGTGCGCCCGATGGGCCGGCGGCCGGCTGGGTCGACGCACGTAGCCCCCGCCCTCGCGCCGTCGTCCTCCCGCGACCATGGGTTACAGAAAAAGCGTAAGCACGCCAACATGAAGAAAAGTTCGGGGAACCTCCGAGGAGCGGCGCCGTAAGATGAATGGGTTCTTCCATGAGGTGCCCCGTGCGACCTGGATCTATCGTCGCAGTTGCGGCAGCGTTACTCCTCACGCCAGGCGCCAGTCCGGCGCGCGCCGAATCACCGTCCATCGACCTCGTCCTTAATACAGGGCGCCCGCTTCGCGTGGTGCTCGACCGGAAGATCTCCGTCAAACGTGTCGGTCAGCCGGTCACGGGCACGATCGTGGAACCCGTATACGCGTACGACCGCATTGTGATTCCCGCGGGCACGAAGGTGCGTGGGCACATCGCGAAGCTCACAAGTGAATCCACCGGCGCGCATGTCAGCTCGTATGCCGGCGGCGACTTCTCACCACCGCGTCAGGTCGTCCTGAAATTCGACACGCTGGTATTGAGCGACGGCCGCGAGATGCCGATCGATACCACCGTGACGGGCGGCGTGGCGAACGTGCAGCGCGAAGTAGCGGGCGGAGCCACGAAGCCACGTCACCCGGACGCCGAAAAGATCGGCGAGGGCGCTGTCGCGAAGGCTAGCGATGCCGCGCGCCAGGCGGCGAGCGATGCCGCCGCGAGCGTCAAGGCGCAATTCAGCGGTGCGATGGCGGCGATCAAGCAACCGGGTCGAATGTCGCGGTTGAAGGACGCGATCGTTTCGCGGCTGCCATTTCACCCACAATATCTCGCGCAGGGCCTGGTGTACGACGCGGAGCTCATGTCGCCCGTCAGCTTCGGTTCGGTCGAGCCGACTCCGCGTGCGCTCAATGGCACGGCTCCGGCGCCCGACAGCGTTCTCACCGCGAGGCTGGCGACGACGCTCGATTCGTCGAAGACGCCGAGGGGCACGCCGTTCGAAGCCGTGCTGACCGAACCGGTTTTTTCGGCGGATCATCAACTGATCCTTCCGGAAGGCACGACGCTCGCGGGTGAAGTCACCTACGCGAAGGAGGCGCGGGCGTTCCAGCGCAACGGCCAGCTCCGCTTCCTGTTCGAGACGGTGCATGCGCCCGGACAGGAATCGATGGCGCTGCCCGCCGCTCTTTTCTCGGTTGATGCCAGCAAGGACGACCACGTGGCGGTGGACGAGGAGGGCGGCACGAAGACGACGAACTCCAAGACGCGCTTCATCGCGCCCACGCTCGGCGTTCTTGCTCTTCGTGGCGCCGTCGGCGGGGACGGGCACCGATTCGCCGATCCGGATGGCGATGGAAGCATTCACACGGCCGGCTCAGGGATCGGAAGCCGCGGTGTCGGCGGGTTTCTGGGCTTCAGCGTGATCGGGATTGCCCTCAGTCAAGTATCCAGACCTGCGGGCATTGCGCTCGCTGCGGTCGGCGTGGTGCGTACGTTGTATACGCATGTCGTCGGTAAGGGCCGGGAGGTGACGTTCCTGGCCGACACGCCGATACAGGTGCGGCTCGCGCCCGGGCCGTCGCCACAACCGTGACGCGGCCGAGTCCGTGGCTCGCGCTTGTGCTGGTGTGTCTCGCCGTTTCGGTCGGGGCCCAGCAGCCGCCCTTTCACACGGACACGCATCTCGTAGTGGTGCACCCGACGGTGCGGGATGGGCGCGGCGCCCTCGTGACCACGCTGAATCGCGAGGCG
>DASZFS010000118.1:0-5205 GCA_035939575.1 Vicinamibacterales bacterium
AACACGCGCAACAACGACACGATGGTCCATTTCGAGGTCCACGTGCCGGCAGGCGTCGACTTCATCGCGCGGACGGTCAACGGCGAGATCGAGGCGAGCGGGCTGCAAAGCGATGCGCAGGGCTACTCGGTCAACGGCTCCGTCAAGTTGTCGACGACAGGCCTCGCGTCCGCCAATACGGTCAACGGCTCGGTGGACGTGACGATGGGGCGGGCGGACTGGCCGGACGGCGCCACGTTCAAGACGGTCAACGGCGGCATCACGCTGAGGTTGCCGAGCGTCTTCGACGCCGACCTCAGGGCCGACACCGTGAACGGCGGCATCACCTCGGACTTCCCTATCACGGTCACCGGCGTCATGACGCCGCGTCGGCTGCGCGGGACAGTCGGCAGCGGCGGCCGCAGCCTCACCCTTTCGACGGTCAACGGCAGCATCAGACTGTTGAAAGCGGAGTGACCGGGGGATAGGGGCCCCCGGAGTGGAAATGACCGGGGGATAGGGGCCCCCGGAGTGGAAATGCCCGGGGGATAGGGGCCGGGAGTGCAAATGCCTGGGGGATAGCGGCCGGGAGTGCAAATGCCAGACTCAGACGCGGGCAGCGGAACGAGCCCGTGCTGAACTGCGCACGCTACCGGCATCGGCAGCGCGAACCGATAACCCGCTCGTACCAACCGCGCGATGGGGCCTCCGAGAATTCTCCCTCGGGGGTCCCGCTTTCTCCGATTCGATTCGCGCCAGCTCGACCGTAGCTGGTCTCTTCTTACTTTCCTGCCGCCTTCATCACGAGCTCGTCCTTGCCCTTGTACGGGGCGACCAGCCACAATCTTCTGCGCGCAGGCCAGCGCTTGTCGCGCGCAACGCGGACATCCTGAGAGACTTGACATTTCTTACGACCATCATGGAGGCGGGCCCATGATCGCCATCGTGTGGCAGTTCGACATCAAGGCGGGCAGCGAAAACGCGTTCGAGGAGTTTTACGGCGTGGACGGCGAATGGACCGCGGTGAACCGCCACAGCCGATCGTACCTGGGGACGTCGTTCTTACGGGACCAGAACCACGCCTCGCGCTACCTCGTCATCGAGTACTGGAGCGAGATGCTCGTCTACGAGCAGCACAAGGAGTTCCGTCGCGCGGACCGCGAAGCGCTGGACGCGCACCGCGATGCGCTTGTGGCCTCGGTCGAGCCGGTCGGTGTCTTCACTGCTCTCGACGTTCCGGACCGCGCCGGCCCCGCCTGGTCGCGGCGCGGCGAAAAATAGGTGCGCCCGCCGCCACGTTGGACTATAGTCGGCGCCGCCTGGACTTTTGGCCGCCGAATCGTCGATTTTCCCTGCAGGAACTGGATAGTCGGCTGGTCATGAACTTGCCTCCACAGGTGAGCAGATGATTGAGCAGACGATCGCTGACGCGCCGTCTCACGGCTTTGCCGTGTTTCTGGGCCGCACCGCCGCCGCGTGCGTCCATCCGTACGCAGCGTGGCGTGTTCTGCCACGGTTTGAGCGCGCCGTCATTGCATCGGCGTACGCGGCGGTGACGTATCTCGCCGTGCTCAGCACGCTGCTGATGTTTTAGGAGCGTTCTTCGCCTGCCCGCCTGATCGTCGGTCGCGCGTCGGCGCGCTACGACCGGCGCGGGAGCTTGAGCGAAGATTCGGCCGCGAGGCGCTCGATCCGCGCGACAGAGTCGCTGATCGAAGCGGCGTTGTTCCCGTCGATTGCCTGCATCAGGCGGTGGCACTCGTTCCGGATCTCGACCGGCACGTTCGCGTCGCCGTCGATTGCGGCGATCAGCGCTTTCAGATAGGTGCTGTTGGGGGGCTTCATCGGCTCTGCGTGATGCCAATCTTCATTATTGCAATCCTCATTATAAGGACCGCCATCCGCGCCGCCGACTGGTTGGGACTGGCCACCGCGGAATTCCGGCCGCCAACCACCGATTCTGCCGAGCGCTGACGTTTTCGTCAGCCCGACCGGCGCGGAACCACGCACGGACAGGCAATCTCAGACGGTATGGCATTTGAGTCGGCCCCCGATCATGCGAGTCATCGTGTGGACCTAGTTGTCGGCACCTGGCTGACCGCCCTGTTCGTCATGGCCGGCCTGGCGTGGGGCGGCCTGGCGATCACGGCGCTGGCCGCGCTCTACGTCCGGCGGTAGCGTGCGCCTGATTACCCGGAACGACGCGTCCCTGGCGACGGCCCTCGTCGTCGCTGCCGTCATTCTGTTCCGCCAGCCGCTGCGGCTGCTCTTCGAGGCGGCGCACGACTTCGAGGCGCGGTACCAAGTCGATCTCATCCCGGCGCTCATCCTCCTCATCGTGGTGCTGGTGTTCCACGAGTATCAGAAGCACGCACGCGCTGCCGCCGATGCGCGCGCGGCCGCGGCTGAAGCGGCACAGGCCCGAACCCGGTCCGAAGAGCTGGAGGAGCTGATGATGTTCAGCCAGGAGATGGCGAACGCGCTCGATCCCCCCAGCCTGCAACAGGTGCTCTGGAAGCATCTGCCGAGATTCGCGCCCCGCCGCACGTTCTGGGTCCTGACCCGCAAGGGCGACCGCTGGGACGCGTTGCTCCAGGATGCCGCGGAGACGCGCACCCTTCATCAACTGGAACGGCTCGCGGTTGACGCCGTGTCGGCCGACGCCGGCCGGGCACACGCGGACCTGGCAATGGCTGACGACTTCCGCCTGCCGCTCGTCGCCGCAGGCGTGCCAGTCGGCGTGTTGGGCGTCAGCGCGACTCCGGCGCTGTCAGTCGGCGAGCGCAAGGCGCTCGGCGCCGCCGCGGCGCTCGTGGCCGTCAGCGTCCGCAATATGCAGGTCTTCAACGAGACGCGCGAGCTCAGCCTGCGTGATGGCCTCACCGGATGCTTCAACCGCGCGCATGCCCTCGAGACGATGGACACCGAGCTCCGGCGCTCGCGCCGATCGGGGCGTCCGGTCTCGATCCTGATGTGCGATATCGACCATTTCAAGACGGTCAACGACCAGCTGGGGCATCTGAAAGGTGATGAGCTCCTGCAAACGGTTGGCACCCTCCTGATGCGCATCCTGCGGAGCACCGACGTTCGTTGCCGCTACGGCGGCGATGAGTTTCTGGTGATCCTGCCCGACACGCCTGTCACCGGCGCCGAGCACGTCGCGGAGTGCGTCAGAAAAGAAGTGGCCGGCCTGCAGCTGTCGTCCGGCGAGACGACCCTCGGCGTCACGGCGAGCATCGGCGTAGCCACCGCGAACCCCGGCGATCGCAGTGCAAATGCGCTCCTCGAGCGCGCCGACACCGCGCTGTATCAGGCGAAGCGGGAGGGGCGGAACCGGATTCGGACGGCGACTCAGCCTTCAGCGCCGTTCGCGATCGTGCGGTCGACGTGACCCCCTGAACGACTTCAGTCAGCCGACCGTCTCGGCCCCATCAACGACAGCACCACGGACAGAGCCGCGCGCGCCACGACGAGCGGGACAACCGCGCTGACCGTCAACGCCAGCACGCCACCGACGACATTCGCCACGCCATTCCCCCACCCTCATGTATCGGCGCTGAGCGTGCGTTTCAGCAGCCTGCCTCACGTCTCCCGCTCGTACCGGACCATCAGGATGGTCACGTCGTCGCTCTGCGCCGCATCCGCGCAGAACGCGCGGACATCCGCAAGCACACCGTCAACGACCGCCTGGGGCGCCCGGCCGTGGTGGCGGCCAACCGACGCGAGCAGCCGATCGTCGGAAAACTCCTCACCCTGCGCGTTCAACGCTTCGGTCACACCGTCGCTGAACGCGACGATGGCGTCGCCCGGCTGGAGCGTCAGGGTCTCCTCCTCGAATGACGCATCGTCGAACACGCCCAGCACCATTCCGCCGGTCTCGAGGCGCCGCACGCCCGACGCCGACAACAGCATCGGCGCGTTGTGCCCGGCGTTGCAGTACGTGAAGGTGCCGTCGGCGTCCATCAGCCCGTAAAACGTCGTCAGAAAACGCGATTCAATCGCGCGGCGGAACAGACCGTGATTCAACCGCGTGATGACAGCGGCCGCGCTGGTCTGATAGGTGGCCTCCGCGCTGAACATCCCGAGAACGGCCGCCGCCAGCAGCGCCGCCGGCGATCCCTTGCCCGCCACGTCGCCGACGATGAACCCGAACCGGCCTGACGGGAAGTCCACGTAGTCGAAGAAGTCGCCCCCGACGGCGCGGCAGGCAATCGACGCGGCAGCCGTCGTGAAGAACGCCCCCTGGCGCGCCGCGGGCGGCAGCAGTGACTGCTGGATGGCAGCGGCCACTTTCAGCTCTTGTTCGAACTTTGCCTTGTCGAGCGCTTCGCGGTACAGGCGGGCGTTTTCGATCGCAATCGCCGCCTCCGCAGACAACGTGTCGAGCGCCTGCTGCGCGGGCACCGAGCGGAGCGCGCCGCGCTCGCGGCTGTCCAGATACAGCACGCCGATCGCTTCATCCGCGCCTTTCTGGTCGGCGCGCTCGATGTAGCGAACCAGCCGCAGTGGGGTGCACAGGACGTGACGGATGCCGAGTGCGACCGTCCCGGTGTGCAGCTGCGCGAGGTCGCCCTGCATCAGGTCATCCACGATCGTCTGCTCGCCCGTCGCAAAGACCGCCTCCGGTATCTTCCGGCTCGTCTCGAACGTCCGGCCCGGCAGCGTGATCTTCCCCCGCGCGCGCGCGAGCTTGAACTCGAGCTGGCGATCGCGGTTGGCCAGCATGATGAAGCCCCGCTCGGCGCCCGCCACCTCGATGGCGGAGTCGAGCACGAGCGCGAGGACCTCGTCGAGCACGCGTCCCGAGCCGAGGGCGCGCAGGCCTTCGAGCAGCGCCGCCATCTGCCGGAGCTCGGACACTGCGAGGACCGCGCTCCGTTCCACCGAGGGCGCCTCGTCATCGACGAAGAAGACGATCTCGGTGTCGTTGGCCTGACCAAAGCGAATCCGGTCGGCGTGGACCAGCGCCCGCTCGACGACGCGCTCGTCGTTGACGAACGTCCCGAACCGCGATTCGCGGTCACGGATCACGTACACGCCGCCCTCGACGGTGATGTCGGCATGCAGGCGCGAGATGTCGCTTCCCGGCAGGCGCAGGTCGGATTCGGTCCGGCGTCCGATAGTGAACACCGCCTTGTCGATGCTCACGATTCGGCGGCCGAGCGTGTCGACCACCACGAGGCGAGGTTGAAAGGTCTGGAGCATCAGGCGACGATTATAATTTCG
>DASZFS010000119.1:0-1704 GCA_035939575.1 Vicinamibacterales bacterium
CTCAAGGAAGGCGTTCCGTTCCAGCCGTGGGCCGCGGAGTTGTTCAAGCACCGCCGCGACACGCTGAGCAAAGAGGACCCGACCGGATGGTGCGTCCCGGGGGGCGTGCCGCGTTCGACCGCGGTCCCGTATCCCTTCAAGATTCTGAACACGACGGGCATGGTCGTCATGCTCTTCGAGGCGGTGCATTCATATCGGCAGATTTTCACCGACGGACGCGAGCTCCCCAAAGATCCCAATCCGCAATGGTTCGGCTACTCGGTCGGACATTGGGAAGGCGACACCTTCGTCGTCTCCTCCGCCGGCTTCAACGACAACGTGTGGCTGGACAACAACGGCCACCCCGCGACCGAAAGCCTGCGCGTGACCGAGCGCTTCCGGCGGAAAGACTTCGGGCACATGGACGTGCAGATCACCATCGACGACCCGAAGGCGTACACGAAACCGTGGGACGTGACGCTGCCGCTCGTGTATCAGCCCGACACCGAGATGATCGAATACATCTGCACCGAGAACGAAAAGGACCTGAGGCACCTGGTCGGCAAGTAAGGCCTAGAGCGTTTTTGACTTGTACATAGTACGGCGGTCATGGTACTCCTCCCAGCGGAGGTTGCGATGGCGGCGCCGTATTCGATGGATTTGCGGACGCGTGTGTTGAAGGCGTGGGATGCGAGCGGCGACGCGGACGACGTGGCGGCGACCTTCGGGGTGAGCCGCGCATGGGTCCACCGGTTGGCGCAACGGCATCGTGAAACGGGGTCGATCGCGCCGCGCGCACAAACCAAATTTCGCTCGCGGGTGTTGGCGGGCCAGGAGGCGCGGCTGGCGGCCCTGATCGCCGCCCGTCCCGACGCGACGTTGGCCGAACTCCGAGAGGCGTTGCCCACGACGGCGGCGCTGAGCACGCTCTGGCTGGAAATCGAGCGACTGGACCTCACCGTCAAAAAAAACCCTCCACGCCGACGAACAACGTCGGCCCGCCGTCGCCGCTGAGCGTCGGCGGTGGCGCGACGGGCAGCCGCTCCACGATGCCCGGCAGTTTGTCTGGCTCGATGAATGCGGTGTGACGACCGATCTGCTCCGGCGCTACGGCCGCAGCCCGCGCGGCACGCGACTCCGCGATCACACGCCGTGCAGCCACTGGGAGACCCACACCGTGATCGCCGCGCTCCGTCTTGAGGGGCTGGGCGCGCCCGCGGTGTTCGATGGGCCCATTGATAGCCCGACGTTCCTCGCCTACGTCGAACAAGTCCTGGTGCCCACGCTGCGCCCGGGCGATGTCGTCGTCCTCGACAATCTCGCGGTCCACAAGCAGCCGGCGGTGCGGACCGCAATCGAGCAGGTGGGCGCCCTCGTCCGATTCCTCCCGCCCTACAGTCCTGACTTCAATCCGATCGAGCTGGCGTTCGCCAAACTGAAAGCGTTCCTGCGCGCCGCCCGTCCGCGCAACTTCGAGCAGGTCTGCAGCCTCACCGCGATCGCGCTCGAGCTCTTCACGCCCGACGAATGCGCGGCCTACGCGCGCCACTGCGGCTATCGTGCTACGGCGGAATCAAAAACGCTCTAAAGAATCGCTATTGCGTCCTCGCGAACAGGATGACGCGGTCCATGTCGGCGTACCGGCTCGCGCAGCCCGGGAAAGGCTCCGCGACCTGAATGTCCCGGAAGCCGGCATGCTGCATCATGACCTTGAGCGCCGCGAGG
>DASZFS010000120.1:0-8130 GCA_035939575.1 Vicinamibacterales bacterium
AGGTTGATGGCAAACAGCACGACGAGCGCGTACGCTGCACCTGGTCCCACGGTTCCCCCCGGTTGTTGAAGCGCTCGCGCTCCGGCGCCTAGAACGGATGTTTTCCCGCGTGGATCGCCGCGTCCGCGATGCGGCGGCGCGTCGAGATCGTATCCACCGCCGAGTGAGCCGTCAGGCGCGCGGCTGCAGCCGCGAGCGCCGGCTCTGCGCCGAGCGCCGCGACGACCTGCCGGCCCGCAGCCGCGACCCGATCGGCGGCCTCGCAGGTGTAGACGCGCGCAACGTCAGCCGCCAGCGACGCGCGGCTGTCGCCGCGGTGCGCCATCTTCTCAGCCCGCGCGATGCCGCTCTCCGCCGCGTAGATCTCGATGACGATGTCCGCGATCTGCGCCTGGACCTCCTGGGCGTCTTTCAACGCGGCGCCGTAGGAAGCCGACGCCTGCGCCAGGAGCAGTATCGCGGCGCGCTTGGCCCGCGCCACGAACTCGCGCTCGCGCGCGAGAGGCGCCGATCGATCGGCGGCGGGAAGCGCCTCGCCGGCGGCGGCCGCCGCGTCGAGCGTGAACAGCTCCGGCGACTGTTTGAGCAGCCGCGAGGGAATCAGCAGGCGATTGATCTCGTTGGTGCCTTCGTAGATGCGCGTGATGCGCGCGTCGCGGTACATCCGCTCGAGCGGGAACTCGCGCGAATAGCCGTTGCCGCCGAAGACCTGCACGCCCTCGTCCACTGCCCACGCGAGCGCCTCGCTCGTCCAGACTTTGTTGATCGAGCACTCGACCGCGAACCCTTCGATGGTCTTCATGACCCGCTGGCCGTCGGACCGATCACCGCCGCCGTTCTCGATCGCGCGGTCCACGTCGCCGAGCGTGCGATACGACATCGCGTCGCCGACGAAGCCCCGGATCGCCATGCCGGCGAGCTTCTGCTTGATGAGCCCGAATTCCGCGATCGCGCGCCCGAACTGGCGGCGCTCCTTTGCGTACTTGACCGCGTGCGCGAGCGCCAGCTTCACGCCCGACATGTTGCGCGCGCCGAGCTTCACGCGCCCGAAGTTCAGGACGTTCAATGCGACTTTGTGCCCCTGGCCGATCGGGCCCAGCACGTTCGCGGCGGGCACCCTGACATTGTCGAGCATCAGCGCGGTCGTGGAGGAGCCATCGAGCCCGAGCTTGATCTCGTCCCGCCCGCTGATGACGCCCATGCCACGCTCGACCAGGAAGGCCGTGAATTTGTCGCCGTCCACCTTCGCGAAGATGGTGAACAGGTCGGCAAATCCGCCGTTGGTGATCCACATCTTCTGGCCGTTGAGCAGGTAGTGGGCGCCGTCGGAGGTCAGCGTCGCCGTGGTGCGCGCGGCCAGCGCGTCGGATCCAGACTGCGGCTCCGTCAACGCGTACGCGCCGATCAGCTCGCCGCTCGCGAGCCGCGGCAGGTAGCGTGTTTTCTGCTCGTCCGTCCCGAAGTAGGCAAGCGGCAACGTGCCGATCGATGTGTGCGCGCCCAGCGATCCGCCGAACGACGGGTTGACCGCAATCTGCTCCCCGACGTACGACGCGCTGATCAAATCGAGGCCGAGACCGCCGTATTGAACCGGGATCTCCAGGCGCAGCAGGTCCAACTCGCTGGCCTGCCGCAGGAGCTGGCGGGTCAGTTCCCAGTCATGCTTGTAGAGCCGGTCCACGACGGGGAGCACTTCCTTCCGCATGAACTCGGCGGCGGTCTGGCCGAACATCCGCTGCTCTTCGGTCAGGTCCTCGCGCACGAAGACCTCGTCCGCGTGGATCGCGGACGAGAGAAACTGGCCGCCGATCGCTATTGCGTGTGCCTGTGACATGGATCACCTGCGATCACCTGGATCACCTGCCGGGGGTCACCTACCGACCGTCCGGTTGACTCCCTCAATCGGTCGGAAGTATAAGCCCAGCGTGCCAACCATCAACGAATTGTTCTCGCTGGCCGGCCGGGTCGCGATCGTGACCGGCGGATCGCGCGGGTTGGGGCTCGAAATCGCCGAGGGCCTGGCCGAGGCGGGAGCCCGGCTGATGCTCTGCGCGCGGCGGGAGGAATGGCTGACGCCTGCGGTGAGCGGCCTGCGCAATCGGGGCTTTTTCGTCGAAGGCGCGGTGTGCGACGTGGCCAAGCCGGGGGACGTCCAGGCGGTGGTCGACGCGACGGTCGCCGCGTTCGGCCGGGTCGACATCCTGGTGAACAACGCCGGCGTGACCTGGGCGGCCGAGCCCGAAGAGATGCCGCTCGAAAAATGGCAGAAGGTCATCGACATCAACCTGACAGGCGCGTTTCTGTTCTCGCAGGCCGCCGGCCGCGACATGTTGACGCGGCGGTGGGGCCGCATCATCAACGTGGCGTCGATTGCGGGCCTCCACGCCTCTGTCCAAGGTCCGCACTATGCGCCGTACGCGGCGACGAAGGCCGGGCTGATGGGCCTGACGAGAGAGCTGGCCGCATCATGGGGCCGGCAGGGTATCCGCGTGAACGCGATTGCGCCCGGGTTCTTCCACTCGCGGCTGGCCGACGCGGCCATCGCGATGACCGAGCCGTCCATCAAGGCGACCAGCCCGATTCCGCGCGTAGGCGACGCCGGCGAGTTGAAAGGCGTCGCCGTGTTCCTCGCAGCCGACGCGTCGAACTACATCACCGGACAGACGATTGTCGTCGACGGTGGACGGACGATCGCGTGACGGGCCCGAGGGTCACCGACCCGCCGGTGTCGCCATATGCCGCGCGGCCATGGCGGCGCCACCACGACTACTGGGTGCGGCACAATCTCGTCTATCCCAGCCGCCCCCTGACCGACATCCTCGATTTGACCGTCGTCGACATGGGCGACCGCCCGGCGACGAGTTTCCTCGGCGCGCAGCTCACCTTCGCCGACGTCAAGCAACGATCCGACGCGCTGGCGGCGTCGCTCGCCGGGCTCGGCATCGCCAAAGGGGATCGCGTCGGCATCATGCTGCCGAACTGCCCCCAATACATTGTCGCGACGTTCGCGATACTGCGGATCGGCGCGGTCATCGTGAACATCAACCCGAGCTACACGCCGCGCGAGCTGGCCATCATCGCGGGCGACTCCGGCGCGCGCCTGCTGATCACGCTCGACGTCCTCGCGCCGCTGGTCCAGAGCATCCGTGGCCAGACGTCGATCGAGCAGGTGATCGTCACGTCGCTCGCCGAGTACTCGTCTGCCGCTGCCGCCGCCCCGCAGGTCGAGGGCGCCCTCACAATGACCCACTTGGTCGCCTCCGAGCGTGGCGCCGGCGTCGCCCGTGGCCGGCGACCGCTTCAGACACCGGAAATCGACTCCGGGGATCTGGCGGTGCTCCAGTACACGGGCGGAACGACCGGGACGCCGAAAGGCGCGATGCTGACGCACGGGAACATCTTCGCCAACGTGATCCAGACCGAGACCTGGACGAACCCCGTGTACGTCTACGCCCGCAACGAGCGCTACCTGGTCGTCATCCCCTATTTCCACATCTACGCATTTTCGGTCTGCATGATGACCGGGATCCGACTCGGCGCGCTGCAGATCATCCACACGAAGTACGACCCGGACCAGGTGCTCGCGTCGATCCGTGACTTCCAGCCGACGTACTTCCCGGGCGTCCCGACGCTGTTCGTCTCGCTCCTGAACCACCCCAACGTGCAGGACTATCGTCTGGACCGCGTGCGCAATTTCAACAGCGGGGGCGCGCCGTGCCCGGTCGAAGTGCTCGGCGAGTGGGAGCGCCGCATCGGCCGGCCGCTCAACGAAGGCTACGGCCTGTCTGAGACCTCTCCCGTCACCCACTCGACGCCCCAGCTCACGAAGCGGCGGTTCGGAAGCATCGGCCTGCCGATGCCAGACACCGACCTCAAGATCGTCGACGTCGAGACTGGCACGCGCGAGCTGCCGGTCGGCGAAGCCGGCGAGCTGTGCATCAGCGGCCCACAAGTGATGAAGGGGTACTGGAACAGGCCGGAGGAAACCGCCGCCGCGCTGCGCCTCGACAGCGACGGCCGCGTCTGGTTCCATACGGGTGACGTCGCGTCGGTGGACGCCGATGGCTTCACGACAATCGTGCAGCGCAAGAAGGACATGATTCTCGTCGACGGCTTCAACGTCTATCCGTCGGAGGTGGAAGCCGTCCTGTACTTGCATCCCGCCGTGAAACTGGCCGCCGTCATCGGCATTCCCGACCCATACCACGGCGAGGTCGTCAAAGCCTGCGTCGTCGTCAAGCCGGGAGCGGCGCTGACCGCGGAGGAGGTCCTCGCCCACTGTCAGGCGAGCCTGGTCGAATACAAGATCCCCCGCACGATCGAATTGCGTGAAGGCCTGCCGATGAGCGCTGTAGGTAAAATCCTGTATCGCGTGCTGCGAGACGAACACGCCGCGGCCAAAGGAACCTCGTGAGCCCTACAATTGGCAATACTCACTGACTCTCAATGCCCACTGACATCCGCCTCCTCATGAGCGGTCTCGAGTTCTTCAAGCAGATGCAGGCCGGCGAGGTCCCGCATCCTCCGATGCTCAACCTCCTGGGCATCCGGCTGACGGAGGTCGACTCCGGCCGCGTCGTCTTCACCGCGAATGTGGACGAGCGTTTTTACAACGGCACAGGCGTCGCGCACGGCGGCTTTGCCTCCGCGCTGCTCGACACGGCCCTTGGCTGCGCCGTCAACTCCACGACGCCGGCGGGCAAGCGCTTCACCACGCTCGAGCTCAAAGTGAACCTGACCCGGCCTCTGACGGTGGCCGCCAACCCGCTGCGGTGCGAGGGCAAGATCATTCACCTCGGCGGCCGGACCGCCATTTCCGAAGCGTGGATTCACGGCGGCGATGGCAAGCTCTACGCGCACGGGACAACGACCTGCATCATCGTCGAGCCGCCGCGCGGCACGCTGGAGCCGTGACCCTATGACTGACCCTAAAGAACTTGTCCACTACGACGTCCGGGATCGCGTCGCGATCGTCACGATCGACAACCCCCCGGTCAATGCGCTCAGCCCCGCGGTCTGGACCGCGATCGACGCTGCGGTCCAACGCGCGAACGCCGACGCCAACGCGGACGCCATCGTGCTGGTTGGCGCCGGAACGACGTTCATCGCCGGCGCGGACATCAAGATCTTCGACACGCTGAAGACACGTGACGACTCGCTCGCGCGATCCGCGACGACCCATGCGCTGCTGCGCCGTCTGGAGGATTCCCCCAAACCGCTGGTCGCCGCGATTCACGGCAACGCGCTCGGCGGCGGCATGGAAGTCGCGATGTCGTGCCACTTCCGCGTGGCTGCGCGCGACGCGAAGGTCGGCCAGCCGGAGGTGCTGCTCGGCATCATTCCCGGCGCGGGCGGTACGCAACGCCTGCCCCGACTCGCCGGCGCCCAGCTCGCGCTCCAGATGTGCACGGACGGCAAGCCTGTCTCCGCATCCAAAGCCCAGGCCGCCGGCATGATCGACGAGACCGCCGACGTCCCCCCGAAATCCGGCGTTGCTGACGCCCCCATTCATCTCGTCCAGCGCGCAATTGCTTTCGCCAAGGAAAAAGCCGCGAAGCGCGACATTCGAAAGACACGCGAGATCGCGATCAGCAGCGAGGTCGCGGCACAAGGCCTGGCCGCCTGCATCGCCGCACGCGCATCGCTGGCCAAGACCGCCAAAGGCATGCGCGCCCCTTACGCCGTCGTCGACGCCATCGAGGCTGGCCTGCAGCGCGGGTTCGACGCCGGGTCCGTGCGCGAGCGCGAGATCTTCGCCGATTGCGTCGTCTCGACCGAGTCGAAAGCGCTGCGGCATCTTTTCTTCGCGGAACGCGAGGTCGCCAAAGTCCCCGATGTCCCGAGGGACACGCCGACGAAGGACATCAAGCGCGCGGCCGTCGTCGGGGCGGGAACGATGGGCGGCGGCATCGCCATGAACTACGCGAACGCCGGCATCCCGGTGCTGCTGAAGGAAGTCGACCGGGCCGCGCTCGACCGCGGCATGGCCACGATCCGACGGAACTACGACGTGACGATGTCCAAGGGCAAGATGACGCCCGACCAGTTCGAGAAAACGATCGCGCTCATCACGCCGACGACCACCTACGACGGTTTCGATCAAGTGGACATCGTGACCGAAGCGGTCTTCGAGAACATGGATCTCAAGAAGGCAACGTTCGCGGAACTGGGCAAGGTCACGAGACCGGATTGCATCCTGGCGTCGAACTCGTCCACGCTCGACATCGACGAATTCGCGCGCGCGAGCGGACGGCCGTCGCAGGTGCTCGGTCACCACTACTTCAGCCCGGCAAACGTGATGAAGCTGCTGGAGATCGTCCGTGGCCGCGATACGGGCAAGGACGTGATCGCGACGTCGCTCAAACTCGGCAAGCGACTCGGCAAGGTGGGCGTCGTCGTCGGCAACTGCTTCGGGTTCGTCGCGAACCGGATGCTCGCCTACTACATGCGCGAGGCCTATCTGCTGCTCGAAGAGGGTGCGAGCGTCGAGCAGATCGACAAAGCGTTGACCGACTTCGGGCTGCCGGTCGGACCCTTCGGGATGCAGGACATCGCCGGGATCGACGTCGGCGCCCGCATCCGTCAGTACTTGAAATCAATCGGGAAGTCGCGGGCCGATGGCCCGCAGTCCGAGGTGCCGGATCGACTCTTCGAAATGGGCCGCTACGGACAGAAGACCGGCGCGGGCTGGTATAAGTACGACGCGCCCGGGGGCCGGAACCGCGCGCCGGATCCGCTTGTGGAGCGGCTGGCGGAGGAAGCGGCAGCCACACGCGGTGTCGCGCGCCGCTCCATCGGGGATGCGGAGATCATCGCGCGCATCACGACCGCGCTCGCCAACGAGGGGGCGCGTGTCATCGAGGACGGCTTCGCGACGCGCGCCAGCGATATCGACATCATCTACGTCTACGGATTTGGATTTCCACGGTACCGTGGAGGGCCGATGTTCTACGCGGACACCGTTGGTCTGCCCACGGTCCTGGCACACGTCAAGGAGTACCGCGCGCAGTTCGGCGACTATTGGCAGCCGGCGCCGCTGCTGGAGCGGCTCGTCGCGGAAGGCCGCGGATTCCATGACGGCACGGTCGCGCCAGTGTCGCGCTGAGGCTGATGATCACCGTCGACATCCGCGCGCTCGGAGACGCCGTCGGCCGGGAAGTTGGCGTCAGCGATTGGATGGCCGTGACCCAGGAGATGATCGATCGGTTTGCGGACGCAACCGGGGATCGCCAGTGGATTCACGTCGACGCCGCGAAGGCCGCTCGGGAGTCGCCCTTCAAGACGACGATCGCGCACGGGTTCCTCACCTTATCGATGATCAGCTCGCTCCTCCGTGACGCGATCCAGTTCGCCGGCACTCGCATGGCGATCAACTACGGGCTGAATCGCGTGCGCTTCGTGTCGCCGGTGCCGTCCGGCAGCCGGGTTCGGGGCCGGTTCACGCTGGCCGCGATCGAGCCGGTGGGAGACGCCGTCCAGGCCACCTGGAACGTGACGGTCGAGCGGGAAGGGTCGGGAAAGCCGTGCTGCGTCGCCGAATGGCTCGTGCGCTATTACCCCGTGTAAAACTGCGTTACAATAGAGCTTGCCAGCCAAGCCGCCTGAGTAGTGGGTCTGCCATGAGTCTCTCAAGGTCATTGCCGGTTCTTCTCGTCGCCGCCATATGCGTTGCCGGCGCGGCGCCGGACGCATCTGCGCAAGCGCGTGGACGCGCGGGCGTGCGTTCCGGAGGGCCGGTCGCCTCCGGTCGCGCCGTGCCGAGGCCGTCGGTCGGCGTCGTGCCCGGCCGGCCGGGCTATCGGCCGTACTACCGCGGGTACGGGTACTATCCTTACTATCCGTACTATCGACCAGGGATCAGCCTGGGGTTCGGCTTCGGCTACGGTTACCCGTACTATGGGTACTATGGCTATGGCTATCCGTACTATGGCGCGTACGGATACCCGTATGGATACCCATACGGCGCGTACGGCTATCCCGCGTATGGCTATCCAGCCGGAGCAGTCGGCGTCGGAACGTATGGCGGCGTCAGGATTCAGGGAGCACCGCGAGACGCCGAGGTGTACGCTGACGGCTACTACGTCGGCATCGTGAACGATTTCAACGGCGTCACCCAGCGCCTGAATCTGG
>DASZFS010000121.1:0-24831 GCA_035939575.1 Vicinamibacterales bacterium
GCCGACAGCTCGCCACAGGCCAATTATCGGAAGGCGGTTCGCCTGACCGCGCAGACGAGCTCCCTCGTGGCGACGATCGGGCGCCTGGCGGTGGGGGGCGGCCTCATCCAGCCAGACCCGGTGCTGGGACACGCGGCCAATTTCCTGTACATGCTGACCGGCGAACGTCCAACGGGTCTGGCGACCCGCGCGTTCGACGTTGCGCTCATCCTGCACGCGGACCACGAGCTGAACGCCTCGACGTTTGCGGCTCGCGTCGCCGCGGCGACGCTGACGGACATCCACTCGACAATCGTGGCCGCCATCGGGACCTTGAAGGGCCCGCTGCATGGCGGCGCCAACGCGGACGTCATGCGGCTGCTGCTCGAAATCGGGCCGACCGCGCCGCCGGAACGGGCCGAAGAGGTCGTGCGGGCAAAGCTCGCGCGCAAAGAGAAGATCCCCGGCTTCGGGCACCGCGTGTACCACACGGAGGATCCCCGGGCGACGCACCTGCGCCAGATGTCGAAGGAGCTGACGGCGACAGCCGGCCAGCCGGTCTGGTACGAGATGTCACAGCGCATCGAGGCGCTGGTGAAGGCGGAGAAGGGGCTCTACCCGAACGTCGACTTCTACTCGGCCTCCACGTACCACGCGCTCGGCATCGCGATCGATCTCTTCACGCCGATCTTCGCCGTCAGCCGTGTGTCAGGCTGGACCGCGCACGTTCTCGAGCAGTACGCGAACAATCGGCTCATCCGGCCGCGCGCGGAGTACATCGGGCCGGCCTATCCTCAACGCTACGAATCGATCGACAACCGTTAGCGGGCAGGACTGAAGTCATTCGCTAGTGGACCCTCAACACATTCGAAACTTCTCGGTCATCGCCCATATCGATCACGGCAAGTCGACGCTGGCGGATCGGTTCCTCGAGCTGACCGGCGCGCTCCAGGCCCGCGAGATGGAGGCGCAGGTGCTCGACGCGATGGATCTCGAGCGCGAGCGCGGGATTACGATCAAAGCGCACCCGGTCCGACTGCACTACCGGGCGGATGACGGACAACAGTACGTCCTGAACCTGATCGACACGCCCGGGCACGTCGACTTCTCGTACGAGGTGACACGCTCGCTCGCGGCGTGCGAAGGCGCGCTCCTGCTCGTCGATGCGTCGCAGGGCGTCGAGGCGCAGACGCTGGCGAACGCGTACCTGGCGGTCGAGAACAACCTCGAGATCATCCCGGTCATCAACAAGATCGATTTGCCGGGCGCGCAGCCGGAGGAGGCGCGACGCCAGATCTCGGACATCATCGGGCTCGACGGCGATCACGCCATGCTCGCGAGCGCCAAGGCGGGCACGGGGGTCCCGGCGATTCTCGAGGCGATCGTCGACCGCCTGCCCCCGCCGGCCGGAGATCCCGAGGCGCCGCTGAAGGCGCTCATCTTCGATTCCTGGTACGACCCCTACCGCGGCGTCGTCATCGTCGTCCGGGTGATCGATGGCAGGCTCGCGCCCGGGATGAAGATTCGGCTGATGGCGGAAGGTCAGGACTACGAATCGTTGCAGGTGGGCGTGTTCCTGCCGAAGCCGGTTGAAGTGGCGGAGCTCGGCGTCGGCGAGGTCGGCTTCCTGGTCGCGAACATCAAGAAGATCAGCGACGCGAAGATCGGCGACACCATCACCGAGGCGGGGCGGCCGGCGGTGGAACCGTTCCCGGGCTTCAAGGAGCTGAAGCCCATGGTGTTCGCCGGGCTGTATCCGGTGGAGGGGCACAAGTACTCCGAGCTGCGGGACGCGCTCGAGAAGCTTCGCTTGAACGACGCGTCGTTCTTCTACGAGCCGGAGACCTCGGCGGCGCTCGGCTTCGGGTTCCGCTGCGGGTTTCTCGGGCTGCTGCACATGGAGATCGTGCAGGAACGGCTCGAGCGCGAGTTCGACATGGACCTCATCACGACGGCGCCGGGGGTGCTGTACCGCGTGACGACGACCGACGGTCAGGTCCGGGAGATTGACAGCCCGGCGAAGCTGCCCGACGCCGGTCAGATCAAAGTCGTGGAAGAGCCGGTCATTACGGCGATGGTCATGACGCCGGCGGAGCACGTCGGGGCCATCCTGCAACTGTGCCAGGACAAGCGCGGCGTGCAGAAAAAGCTCGAATACACCGCCTCGGACCGCGTGCTCATTACTTACGAGCTGCCGTTCAACGAGGTCGTGCTCGACTTTTACGACCGGCTCAAGACCCTCTCCCGGGGCTATGCGTCGCTCGACTATCATGTAACGGGGTACTGGGCCTCGCCGCTCGTCAAGCTCGACATCCTTGTGAACGGCGATCCGGTCGACGCGCTCTCGATCATCGTCCACCGGGACATGGCATACGAGCGGGGCCGCGCGCTGGCGTCGAAGATGCGCGAGCTGATTCCGCGCCAGATGTTCGAGGTCGCCATCCAGGCCGCCATTGGCGGGCGCATCATCGCGCGCGAATCGGTGAAGGCGATGCGCAAGAACGTGCTGGCGAAATGCTATGGGGGCGACATCACGCGCAAGCGGAAGCTGCTCGAGAAGCAGAAGGAAGGCAAGAAGCGCATGAAGCGTGTCGGCAAGGTCGAGATCCCCCAGGAGGCTTTTCTGGCCGTCCTGAAGATGGGGACGGACGATCAGAGCTGAGGGGTTCATGGCTGAGGACTTCAAGAAATCGACACTGCGCGAGTACTTCGAGTCGATCGTCATCGCGGTCATTCTTGCGCTCTTCATCCGTACCTTCGTCGTGCAGGCGTTCAAGATCCCGACCGGATCGATGGAGAACAACCTGCTCATCGGCGACCACCTGCTCGTCAACAAGCTGATCTTCGGCCCGACGGAGTCAGCGCTCGAGCGTGCGCTGATGCCGGTCGGCCGGATCAAACGCGGCGACGTCATCGTGTTCAAGTACCCGGAGGAGCCGGAGCGCGACTTCATCAAGCGCGTCATCGGGCTGCCGGGCGAGACGCTCGAGGTGCGCGAGAAGAAGGTCTACATCAACGGGCGGGCGCTGGACGAGCCATACGTTCATTTCCTGCAGCCGCCATCCTCCACGTCGGAGCAGGCGGAGTTCACATCGTTCGACGTGCGCGAGCGCTACGGTCCGGTGACGGTCCCACCGGATCAGTACTTCATGATGGGCGACAACCGCGACAACTCCCAGGACAGCCGCTACTGGGGTTTTCTCTCACGGGACCTGATCAAGGGGAAAGCGCTCTTCATCTACTGGTCGTACGAATCGGGACGCGAAGATTATCAGGAGAACGGTGCGGGGGCGACGCTCCGCGGTCTGGGCTCGGTGTTCGTCCACTTCTTCACGCGGACGCGCTGGGATCGCATGCTGCATCAGATTCACTGATTGAGCTCAGTTTTGAAGCTCATCATCAAACTGGCGATCGTGGCGCTCGTGGCCAACGCGGCGTGGCACATGATGTCCGCCTACATGTCGTACTACAAATTCAAGGACGCCGTGCAGCAGACAACGCAGTTCGGCAACGACAAGAGCATCGACCAGCTGAGGACCCGCATTATCGCGCTCGCAGCCGACTACGACGTACCGATCGGCGACGACGATCTCTCCATCAAGCGCGAGTCACAGCACACCATCGTCGACAGCTCGTACTCGAAGACGATCGATCTGCTGCCGGGCTACGCACGCCCCTGGACGTTCCAAGTCCATCTCGACACGTTCAGCGAAGCGCCGATGGCGCCGTCGCGTTAGCGCTTGCGGAGGGCGCTGTCGACGGCGTGATCCCAGGAATCGATCGCTGCGGAAAGGTCGCGCACTTCGGCGCGCACGGCTGCGCCGTAGGCCGGGTCACTCACACTATCGATGTTGATCTCGACATTCAGGCGCGCGCCGGCCGCGCCCGCGTGCAGCAACGCGGCGGCAACACCAACGTCGCTGGCGGCGGCGCGGTGGCCGTGCGCAGCGACGACGCCTGCCTGCTCCAGCGCCTGCGCGGACAGGCGCATGACGCTCAGGGGGACGTCGGTCGCCAGGCGAAGCGCCCGCTGAATCGCGTCGCTGCGAGCGTGTATCTGCCCGGGTGACGCCTTCGGCAGGCGGTACGCCGCGACAACCTGATCGTACGCCGCCGTGTCGGCGTCGATCGCGTTGACGAGCTCGGTCCGGACGCCGAGAAGCGTCGCGGCGGCGGACGCCAGTGCTGACCGGTCCTGGTCCGACCCGTCGCGCGTTTTCGGCAGGCCGGTCACCATGATCAAGAGCGCCGCGCCCACTGACGAGGCGAGCGCCGACGCGGAGCCGCCGCCGGGCGTGGGGTCGGTGGAGCTGAAAGCCGCGATTAGATCGCGGACCGAACGTTCGACAAGGGCCATCAGGCGACGACCTTCCCGCGTTTGATCACGGCGCGGATGGTCGCCGCGCCGACCCGCAGGAGATCGACCGCTGGTCCGTCGACCACCACTGCGTCCATCTGCTTGCCGACCTCGAGACTCCCTATCCGATCGTGCCTGTCGATTGAATAGGCGGCGTTCAGCGTGGCGCCGACGAGCGCTTCCTCGAACGTCATCCCCATGGCAAAGCACGCCAGCGACATCGCAAATGGCATTGACGGCGAATAGCCGGCGCCGGGATTGACGTCCGTTGCGAGCGCGACCGCCACGCCACGGGCGATCAGATCTCGCGCCGGCGCGAACCGGCCGAGCTTCAGATAGAACGACGCGATTGGCAGCAGCGTCGCGACGACCCCTGCTTCAGCCATGGCCTCGGACGCGGCTTCATCCACGAAGATGAGGTGATCGGCGGAGCGGGCGCCGCACTCGGCCGCGACCAGTGCGCCTCCACTCGAACCGAGCTCGTCGGCGTGGATGCGAAGCTTCAATCCCGCCCGGCGCGCCGCGCCGAGGATCGCACGAGACTCCGCTGGCGTGAAGACGCCGGTCTCGCAGAAGACGTCACACCACTCGGCGAGCCGCTCGCGCGAGACGGCGGGAATCATCTCGTCGATGAGCAGCGCGACGTAGTCGGCGCGGCGGTCGCGGTACTCGAGCGGCACTTCGTGCGCGCCCATGAACGTCGGCACGATGTCGACGGGGTGGGTGGCGTTCAGGTCCCGGAGAACGCGAAGCATCTTCAGCTCGGATTCCGTTGTCAGCCCGTAGCCGCTCTTGGCCTCGCATGTCGTGGTGCCTGCGCCCAGCATCTCATCGAGCCGGCATCTCGTCGCGGCTGCGAGCTCCTCAGTCAACGCGTCGCGCGTCGCACGCACGGTGCTGACGATACCGCCCCCGTCGGCGGCGATGCGGGCGTAGGAGGCGCCGGCCAGGCGGCGGCGAAGCTCGTCCCGCCGGTCGCCGGCGAAGATCACATGGGTGTGCGGATCGACCAAGCCGGGGACAACCGCACCGCCGCGCGCGTCGACTGCGGTCGCGTCGGAGGTCAGCGCGCCGCTGCGTGCCCAGTCTTCGGCCCGTCCGACGAACAGGATGACACCGTCACGCGCCGCGACGACCGCATCAGGGATCGATCCGGCGTCACGCTGCGCGGCGCCCGTGCGCGGAGCGGGGCCCGCGCATGTCAGGATCTCCGAGGCATTGTGGATGAGGAAGTCGGCGACCACCGAAGAGATTCTATCGGTGGACGACGTCCGGAATCAGATCGCTTTGCGAGAAGTCTGGGCGTCCTGGACGTCCTGTGAGGGCGGCTGCTCGACCGCTCTCGGCCGGTGCAGCAGGATCTTGTCCTCGCGCTCGCGCGTTTCCTGCTCGCGGACGAAATCGAGCGTGTTTCGAAGCGCCTGAATCGTGGACTCGATCGTCGTCTCCACGTCCTTGCGCTTGAGCTTGAGGCCGTCCATCTCGCGCTGGATGTCCTCGAGCCGTGCCTGGGTCTTCTCGAGCAGCAGGGTCGAGCGGCCCTCGGCCTCGCGGATGATGCGGCGCGCCTCTTCCTCGGCATTCGCCTTGATATCGTCCGCCAGCCGCTGCGCGGCGACGAGCGTCGTTGTCAGGCTCTTTTCCGATTCCCGGTGCTGGCTCAGCTTCACTTCCATGTGGGAGACGTCCTGACGGAGGCGGTCGGTCTCGCGGAGCGCCTGTTCGTAGTCGTCTGCGACGGCCGCCAGGAACGAGGTGACCTCGACCTTGTCGAATCCCCTGAGCGTTGTGTTGAAACGCTGCTGCCGGAGGTCAAGAGGGCTCACATTCATGCGCGTGTTTTCTCCAGTTGACTTATCGGCCGATTGTCCGTCGCGCGACAGTCCTGACGACGTTGACTGGGCTGACCGGGCTGACAGGGCTGGGTCGAACATCACGCCTCACCCAGGGCCCGGCTGCCGAAAATGGCGGTACCGACGCGGACGATAGTGGCGCCCTCCTCGACGGCCACCTCGAAGTCGTGGCTCATACCCATGGAGAGCTGGGTCAGCATCGACGGATCGACGCCGAGCGCGATCAGCCGGCTGCGAACCCCGTGCAGCGCGCGAAAATACCCCCTCGCCGCGTCCGCTTCCTCGACCGCCGGCGGCAGCAGCATCAGCCCGACGAGGCGAGCATGTGAGGCCGATCGGGCCGCGTCGAAGATGCCCGCCAGGTCCGCCTCGCGGGCGCCGTGTTTGGTGGCCTCGCCCGCCAGATCCACCTGCACCAGGACCTCGAGGTGGCGGCCGGCCTCGGCTGCCGCCTCATCCAGCTTCTTGAGCAGTATCGGCGTATCGACGGAATGGACGACGTCAAATCGCCCGCCGGCTTTTCTCGCTTTGTTCGTCTGGAGATGACCGACGAGATGCCATCGGAGGCCGCTGGCTGCGTCGGTCTTCTGCAACGCGTCCATCTTTTGAATGGCCTCCTGGACCTTGTTCTCCCCGAAATCCATCTGGCCGGCGGCGGCTGCGGCGCGGACGTGGTCGACCGAGAACGTCTTCGACACTGCAACCAGCCGGACGGTGGATGGGTCGCGCCCGGCCCGGCCGGCGGCCCGCGCGATGCGCGCGCGGATGTCCGCCAGCCGGTCGCGGAGCGCGGAGACGTCGAACATCCGAACGCGCTACTTCTTGATCGTTGACAGGATCCCCTTGGCGGTCGCCGCGTTCGGTCCGGTTGGCGAGAGCTTCAGGTATGTGTCGAACTCGGTGGCGGCGCCGGTCAAGTTGCCTTCGTTCACGAGCGCCATGCCGAGCTGATAGTGCGCCTCGGCGTGGCTGGGATTGGCCGCAACTGCGGCCTCGAACTGCTTCTTCGCGTCCGGGATCTTGCCGGCGTTCCAGAGGATGACGCCCTGGTTATACATGGCGTCGGCGTTGCCGCCGGCCGCGCCACCCGCCGCGCTGCTCCCACCGATGTCCATCGCCTTCTTGCTGGCCTCGGCGGCGAGGTCGAACTTGCGCTGCAGGTTATAGATGTTGGCCAGGCCGCTGTACGCCTCGGCGTAGTCCGGCTTGAGCTCGATCGCTTTCTTGTATGCCGCCTCCGCCTTGTCGTAGTCCTTCTTCTGCGAGTACATGTAACCGATGTTGTAGTGGCAATCGAAGCAGTTCGGGTTGATCTCGGCGGCGTGACCGAAGCTCACGATGGCCTGGTCGTAGTTGCTCGCCTGGCTTGCCGCGATCCCCTCTTCGAATGCCTTCTTCAACTCGGCGTTCTTGGCGGCGGTCTCCTTCGATGCCGCACCACCGCCGCCCGCGCCGATCACCAGGCTGACGTCGGCCGGCCGACCGACGCTGACGGCGGCCGGTGTGGGCCCCGACGTCTGCTTGTCCTTCTCAGCCGTGATGGTGTACCGGCCCGACGGGAGACCGATCTGCACGAACTCGCCCTTCTTGTTCGATTTCGTCTCGAAGTGGCGGTTGACGCCCTCGGTCATGTCGATGTTGATCTTGGCGCCGTCGACGGGCTGCCCGGACGCGTCTTTGACGACGCCCTTGACCATCCCCGTGGACTGGGCCGCGGCGGGCACCGCGATGGCCAGAGCGCAGAGCGCGACGCCCGCCAACCACAGAAACCGGCCGTTCAATCGGCGGACCATGGAATCCCTCCCTAAAATGAATATAAACGTACCGATTGTAGTCTACTGCGAAAAAAAGGCCGTCAGTTGCGCCAGATCGTGGACGACCGGCGCTGGCGGCAATGACGCGACGAAGCGCCGTCCGTATCCCTTGGTTCGAAGCCGGGGGTCGAGGACGGCGAGCACGCCCCGATCGTGACGATGCCGGATGAGCCGGCCGAGCCCCTGCTGCAGCGCGAGGATCGCAAGGGGTACCTGATACTCCGCGAAGGGGTCGCCGCCGCGTGATCGGATGGCGTCAATCCGCGCCGAGGTGATCGGCTCCCCGGGTGACGCGAAGGGGAGCTTGTCCACGATGACGCAGCTGAGTGCCTCGCCGACCACGTCGACGCCCTGCCAGAAGCTGGACGTGGCGAAGAGCACCGCGTTTCGGGTGTCCCGGAACTGTTTCAGCAAATGCGATCGGGGCGCGACGCCCTGGGCGAAGATCGGGTAGGGAACGGCCAGCTCCGCCATCGCCTGCACGGCGCGCATCGCCGCGTAGCTGGTAAAGAGGACAAAGGCGCGACCCTCGGTGCGCCTGAGGATCTCAACCACTTCGCGCCCGGCCGCGACCCAGAACTCGTCGGCGCGCGGATCGGGCATCCGCTTCGGCAGATACAGGATGGCCTGACGCGCGAAATCGAACTCGGACGGCAGCCTCACTTCGCTCGCGGCCACGATACCGAGACGGTCGCGGATGTAGGCGAACGTGCCGTCGACCGTCAGTGTCGCCGACGTCAGGACCGTTGTCGTCATCCGATCGAACAGGACCTCGCGGAGGATCGTGGAGACGTCGATGGGCGCGGCGCGAAGGAAGACGCCGCGGCCGCGGAACTCGACAAAGTAGACGTATTCGTCCGCGCCGGCGCGCATGAGAAACCGGAGCTCGTCCCGGACCTCTCCGGACCGCCGTACGAGGGCGGCGATGTCATCGACGGCAGTCGAGGCGTCTTTGACGTCGTCGATCTTGGGCTTGGGGAGCAGGGCCAGCGTTGACTGCAGAAGGTCGAGCGCGCCGCTCAGGTGCTGCGCGGCGTCGCCGGCATGCGACAGGGACTCGACCGTCGCGCGCCGCCGGGCTTCTTTGAAGCTCGCGGGCTTGAAGCTCGCGGGGCCCCGCCCCTGCTCGCTCGCGGGACCGTCGCCGCGGTGTGCGTCCGCGAGATCGCTGAAGAAATGCCGCGCGCGATCGCGGATTCCCGCCACCGCCTTTTCGATGTCGCGTGCGTGATCCTGGTCGAATCCGCCCGCGACCATGATGCGTTCGGCGTCGCGCGCGAGATCCTCGAGGCGATAATTGCTCACGCTGAAGCCGAAATACTGCGTTGCGACGTCCTCCAGCTGGTGTGCCTCGTCCAGAATCGCCCGCGAGCATGAGGGAATCACCTCGCCGTACGCGCTCTGCCGGACCGACGCGTCCGCGCAGAGCAGATGGTGGTTGACGATGACGACGTCGGAAGCCGCGGCGCGCTGGCGCATCTTCGTGACGAAGCAGTCGTCGTAGCGCCGGCATTCCGTGCCGAGGCAGGTGTCGGCCGTGGCGGCCACTTCCGTCCAGAACGGGAGATCTTCGGGCAGGTCCTCGATCTCAGCCCGATCACCGGTTTCGGTGCGGGTCGACCATTGCCTGATGATCGGCAGGAACACGTCGTGCGCCGCCGGGCTGGCGCCGTCGGTCAGCTGATCGAGCTTGTGGAGGCACAGATAGTTGGCCCGGCCCTTCATACAGGTCGCGGTGAACGGGATGCCGAGCGCGTCCCGGAGCGCCGGGATGTCCTTGAAGAAGATCTGCTCCTGGAGATTCTTCGTGCCGGTGGAAATCAGCGCGCGCTCGCGGCTCAGGATGGCAGGCACGAGGTACGCGAGTGTCTTTCCGGTTCCTGTGCCGGCTTCGGCGAGCAGTATTCCGCCGCGATCGAACACCTGCGCGACGGCGCGCGCCATCTCGACCTGTCCGGCTCTGGGCTCGAAGTCCGGCCACGCCCGCGCGAGTGGGCCGTCCTCCGCGAATGCGGCGGCAACGGACTCAACGAGCGCGCGCGGCGACATAAATAGATGGTTACTGGCTCGCCGTCGCGTTCCACGCTTCGGCGGGTTCGCCGTAGCTCGCGGCGCCACTCGAGCGAGCGGAGGCGGATTGCTGGCCCACGTTCAGGATTCCGGGTACAGCGGGAACTTGCCGCACAACACCTCAACCTCCGCCCGTACCATGGCGAGCGCCCCGTCGTCATTCGGCGTCCGCAACGCGCGGGCGATGAGGTCGCCGATGATCGCCATCTCGCGCTCGCGCATGCCGCGGGTCGTGACGGCGGGCGTCCCGATGCGGATGCCGCTCGCCACCATCGGCGGGTTCTGATCGAAGGGGATGGCGTTCTTGTTGACCGTGATCCCGGCCTTGCCGAGCGCCGCCTCCGCCACCTTGCCGGTCGTTCCCTTCGAGTAGACATCGACGAGCATCAAGTGGTTGTCGGTCCCGCCGCTGACCAGCCGGAATCCCGCGAGGGACAGCGCCTGCGCGAGCGCCGCGGCGTTGGCGACGATCTGCCGCTGGTAGTCTGCGAACGACGGATCGGCAGCCTCTCTGAGACAGACGGCTTTCGCCGCGATGATATGCATCAGCGGGCCACCCTGGACGCCGGGGAAGACACTGCGGTCCAGGTCTTTCGCGTACGCCTCGCGGCACAACACGAGCCCGCCCCTCGGTCCCCTCAGCGTCTTATGTGTCGTCGTCGTGACGAAGTCGGAATGCGGCACTGGCGTGGGATGGACACCAGCGGCGACGAGCCCGGCGATGTGGGCCATGTCCGTAAACACCTTCGCGCCGACGCGATCGGCCGCGGCGCGAATGCGCGCGAAGTCGATCACGCGCGAGTACGCGCTCGCGCCGACGATGATCATCCTGGGCTTGCGCTCGTCCGCGAGCCGGTCCAACTCGTCGTAGTCGATCCGCTCGTCCTCCTTCCGCACGCCGTAGGGCACGATGTTGTACAGCTGCCCGGAGAAATTCAGCGGGTGACCGTGGGTCAGATGGCCCCCGTGGGACAGGTTCATGCCCAGAACGGTGTCGCCCGGCTTGAGGAGCGTGAAGTACACGGCCATGTTCGCCTGAGCGCCGGAGTGCGGCTGCACGTTGGCGTGATCGGCACTGAACAGCGCCCTGGCGCGCGCAATCGCGGCGCGTTCGGCCACATCGACGAACTCGCAGCCGCCGTAGTAGCGCCGGCCCGGGTAGCCCTCGGCGTATTTGTTCGTCATCACCGATCCGGCCGCCTCGAGCACGGCGCGGCTGACGAAGTTCTCGGACGCGATGAGCTCCAGCCCGGTGTTCTGGCGATGTCGCTCGTTGCGAACCGCGTCCGCGATCTCGGGGTCGACTTCGGCGAGGGTCCGCCAGGTTGTCGGGGTCGTTTGTGTGGTCATGATATGGGGTCACGCTCCGCTGCGAGAATCTGATCGATGCGGCGTTGATGGCGTCCGCCTTCGAACGCTGTTGCCAACCACAGCCCGAGGATCTCGTCCGCCAGCCCGAATGCGACGATGCGGCCGCCCATCGACAGGACATTCGCGTCATTGTGGGCGCGCGAGAGCCGGGCGGTGTAAAGATCGTGGCACAGCGCGGCTCGGATTCCCGGCACTTTGTTTGCCGTGATCTGCTCGCCCTGACCGCTTCCGCCGAGCACGATGCCGCGGTCAGCGCGGCCGCCGGCGACCGCGCGCGCCACGGCAAGACAAATCGGCGGGTAGTCGACGGGCGCTTCGCTGTCGGTCCCGAGATCGTCGACGTCGTGGCCGAGTTTGCGGAGCGTCTGCTTCAGGTGCTCCTTGAGAACGAAGCCGGCGTGGTCGGCACCAATCGCAATTCGCACGACACGCGATTTTACTATACGCTCTCTCCCGAACGTGACAGCCGGGCCTTGAGAATCGTGCAGTGAGTTCCGTCGTCATTTCCGCGCGCGGAGAGGATCGGCTGCGCGGCGGCCATCCCTGGATCTACCGCAGCGACGTCTCCGACGCGCGCGCGAGCGGCGGCGACGTGGTCACGATCAGAGGCCCGCGGGGACGCGTGCTCGGACGCGCCCTCTACAGCGATCGCTCGCAGATTGCGCTCCGCGCGATTGAGATCGGGGAGACGTCTGACGGCGGCGGCTGGCTGAAGCAGCGCATCGAGTCCGCGATCAGGTTCCGCGACACCCTCCAGATCGACGCAACCGCCTGGCGCCTCGTGCACGGTGAAGGCGATCTGCTTCCTTCGCTTGTCGTCGATCGGTATGGTGACTACCTGGTCGTCCAGACGCTGTCGCAGGCGATGGATCGCCTGTTGCCCGAGGTGGTTGCGGTCCTGAATGAGCGCATCAGTCCGAAAGGCATCCTCGCGCGGAACGATCCGCGGTCGCGCCTCCTGGAGGGCCTCGATCAGCGCGTCGAGGTGCTGGCCGGCGACGTGCCCGCGACGGTGGCCGTCCGGGAGGCCGGCGTCGAGTACGAGGCCGACCTCCGGCACGGCCAGAAAACCGGGCTGTTCCTCGATCAGCGCGAGAATCGTCAGGCGGCGGTGCAGTACGCGCGCGGGCGCCTTCTGGACTGTTTCACCTACACCGGCGGCTTTGCTTTGACGCTCGGGCCGCGCTGTCAGGAGACGATCGCGATCGACGTCTCGGAAGAGGCCATCGCCAGGGTGAAGGAGAACGCCGCGCGGAACGCCATCGCGGTTGACGCGCGCGTCGGCAACGTGTTCGACGAGCTTCGCGGGCTGGAACGGCTCGGCGAGCGGTTCGACACCATCGTGCTCGACCCGCCAGCCTTCGCGAAGAGCAAGGCGGCGGTACCCAACGCGCGCGCCGGGTACAAGGAGATCAATCTCCGAGCCTTCAGGCTCCTGCGGCCTGGGGGGACACTGGTCACGTGCAGCTGCTCCTACAACGTCAATGAAGCGCTGTTCGCGGAGATCGTCTACGAGGCATCGGTGGACGCTCAGGCACACGTCACGGTCGTCGAAAAGCGCATGCAGGGGCGCGACCATCCGGTCCTTCTTGGCGTGCCGGAGACGTACTACCTCAAGTGCTTCATCCTGCGAAAGGCGGGCTGAAGGACTCATGGTCGGCGTTTGCAGAAGGTCGTCAGGACTCGAGGGCGTAGGCAACTGCACGCGGCCATGAGTCCTTCAGCCCCATTCTGATCGAGAAGTTGTGCGAGACTTGAGACGTGGGCAGCGAAGCGAAGTGCAGCGCGCGGCTCAAGGGCCAGAGCGCCATCGGCACCGCGCGTCTCGAGACCGACGTCCTGCAATTTCGAGGCGGCGGCCTGAAGATGTCGATTCCCTTCAAGGCGATGACCAAGGTCGAAGCGGTCGACGGGACGTTGAGTGTCTCGGCGCCGGGCGGCGTGGCATCGTTCGTCCTCGGCGCCGCGGCCGCACGATGGGCCGACAAGATCAAGAATCCGCCATCGCGGCTGCAGAAGATCGGCGTCAAGCCGGACTGGCGTGCGTCGGTCGTCGGCCTCGACGACCCGACCTTCCTCCGCGAGCTCGAAGGCGCGGTCGCGCACTTATCGGTCGGCCGCCTGGCCAGGAACAACGACGCCATCTTCTTCGGTGCCACGCGAGCGGCGCAGCTCACCCGCCTGGAGGCCCTCAAAGCATCGCTCAAGCCGAACGGCGCGGTGTGGGTGGTGCGGCCGAAGGGCCGTCCTGAAATTGCTGAGTCGGCAGTCATGGCGGCAGGCAAGGCAGCCGGCCTGGTCGATGTGAAGGTCGTGAGCTTCTCACCGACCCATACGGCGGAGAAGTTCGTCATTCCGCTGGCCAAACGTCGATAAACGTCTCCCCAGAGTTGCAGTCATCCATAAGCGTGAATTTCTGACGAACCTACGGAAAACTTTCGCGCAGAGGGCCCGACCCGTGTTGGGATCGATGGGTGAACATCTCCGAGATCTTCATCAAGCGGCCCATAGCGACCAGCCTGTTCATGCTGGGCATTGCCGTCATGGGGGTCGTCGCATATCGCGTGCTCGCGGTGAGCGATCTTCCGAATGTTGATTTTCCAACCCTGAACGTCGGCGCGGGCCTGCCGGGCGGCGATCCGACGACGATGGCCTCGGCGGTGGCCAGCCCGCTCGAGCGCCAGTTCACCACGATCGCGGGCATCGACGAGATGACGTCGTCGAGCTCCACCGGCAGCTCGAACGTCACGCTGCAATTCGACCTCAATCGGGACATCGACAGCGCGGCGGTGGACGTGCAGACGGCGATTGCCGCGGTGATGCCGCTCCTGCCGGCGGGGATGCCCGCGCCGCCATCGTTCCGGAAATTCAACCCGGCCGACCAGCCGATCATGTTCCTGGGTCTCACATCGGATGTCGTGCCGATGTACGTCCTCGATGACTACGCCGAAACGATGATCGCGCCGCGGATCTCGATGATCTCGGGCGTCTCGCAGGTCCAGGTGCAGGGCGCGCAGAAGTACGCCGTCCGCGTGCAGCTCGATCCGAACAAGCTCCACGCGCAGGGAATCGGGATCAACGAGATCAACCAGGCGCTCCAGAACTGGAACGTGAACATCCCGACAGGGCAGCTGTTCGGAACCGACGCGACCTACAACATCCAGGCGGCGGGCCAGCTGATGAACGCCGACGCGTTCAAGCCGATCGTGATCGCGTACCGCAACGGGGCCCCAGTGCGGCTGGAGCAGCTCGCCACGGTCCTGGACAACGTCGAGGACAACAAGAACGCGTCGTGGCTCTACACGAAAGCCGGCGCGCGGCGCGCGATCAACCTCCAGGTGATGCGCCAGCCGGGCAGCAATACCATCGAGGTGACCGACGCGATCCGGACGCTGCTCCCGGCGTTCCAATTGCAGCTGCCGCCCTCAGTCCACCTGACCATCCGCGGCGACCGCTCGAAGAACATCCGCGAGGCGTTCACCGACATCCAGTGGACGATGTTGATCACGCTCCTGCTCGTGGTTGCGGTCATCTTCGCCTTCCTGCACAGCGGATCGGCGACCCTCATCCCCGCGCTGGCGCTGCCCTTCTCGATCCTCGGCACGTTCGCCGTCATGTCAGTGCTGAACTTCACGCTCGACAACCTCTCCATGATGGCCCTCATCCTGTCGATTGGCTTCATCGTCGATGACGCGATCGTCATGCTCGAGAACATCGTGCGGCACATCGAGCACGGCGAGCAGCCGCTCGAGGCGGCGTTGAAAGGGTCGCGCGAGATCGGCTTCACCATCCTGTCAATGACCACGTCGCTGGCTGCGGTGTTCATCCCGATTCTCTTCATGAGCGGGATCCTTGGCCGTCTCTTCCGCGAGTTCGCGATTACCATCACTTCCGCCATCCTGATTTCCGGCGTGGTGTCGGTCACGCTGACGCCCATGCTGTGCAGCCGCTTCCTGGTCGCCGCGTCGCTTCATGCGAAGGGGCGCTTCGCGCGCCTGATGGAGCGGGGGTTCGGCCGCCTGTACCACCTGTACGAATGGACCCTGGCAATCGTCCTTCGCCATCGTCCTGTGATGCTGGGGGTGTTCCTCGCGGTCTTCGTCGCGACAATCGAGATGTTCGGCATCGTTCCGAAGGGATTCATCCCCGACCAGGACAATGACTCGCTGAACGTCAACGTGCAGGCGGCGCAGGGCACGTCGTACTACGACATGGTGGACTACGTGGGCCGGATCGCCACCATCATCAACGCGAATCCCTACGTCGACACGTTCTTTGCGAGCACCGGCGGCGGGTTCGGGTCGATGAACCAGGCGCGCTTCAACCTGCAGCTCAAGCCGCGGCGGACGCGACCGATCTCGGCGAGCGACATCGCGCAGCAGATCCGGCCGCAGCTGCTCCGGTTCCCGGGGTTCCGCGCCTTCGTGAGCCTTCCGCCCGCCATCCAGATCGGCGGGCGCGGCGGCAACAGCTCCTACACGCTGACCGTCCAGAGCGCGGACACGGACGCGCTGTACGACTGGGCGCCGAAGCTCGAGGCCGCCATCACGCAGCTGCCCGAAGTGCAGGACGTCTCCGATGACATGCAGATGAAGAGCCCGCGCGTGAATCTCGTGATCGATCGGGACACGGCCGCTGAGCTCGGGCTGAGCGCCAGCGACATCGAGGCGGCGCTGTACGACGGCTTCGGCCCCCAGTGGTCGTCGACGATCTACGGGACCACTGCGCAGTACAAAGTCCTGCTCGAGCTCGACCCGCGCTATCAGGAGCAGGCGGATTCGCTGGACAAGATTGCGTTCAAGGCGCCGAGCGGCGCACTGGTGCCGTTCGAGGCGGTGATCAGGCGCGAGGAAACCGTGGGCCCGCAGACGGTCAACCATGTCGGCCAGCTCCCGGCGGTCTCCATCTCGTTCGGCCTGAAGCCGGGCGTGTCGCTCGGCGCGGCGGTGGACCACATCAACCAGACGGCGGCCGGCGTCCTGCCCCAGACGGTGACCACGGCCTTTCAGGGTTCGGCCAAGACCTTCCAGCAGTCGATGCAGAACCTCGGGCTGCTGCTCTTCGTCGCCATCGGCGTCGTCTACATCGTCCTCGGCATGCTGTACGAGAGCTACATTCACCCGTTGACGATCCTGTCCGGCCTGCCGTCGGCCGGCCTTGGCGCGCTCGTCACGCTCTATCTGTTCGGGAACGAGCTGAACATCTACTCCTTCGTCGGCCTCGTGATGCTGGTCGGGATCGTGAAAAAGAACGCAATCATGCAGATCGACTTCGCGCTCGAGGCGGAACGGCAGCACGGCAAGAGCCCGACCGACGCGATCTACGAAGGGTGCCTCATCCGCTTCCGGCCGATCATGATGACGACGATGGCGGCGCTCCTGGGCGCGGTGCCGATTGCACTCGGCTTCGGCGCCGGCGGCGAGGCGAGGCGGCCGCTCGGTCTCGCGGTCGTCGGCGGGCTGGTGGTGTCGCAGCTGATTACGCTGTACCTGACGCCGGTGGTCTACACGTACCTGGCCACGTGGGTGAAGACGCGACAGATACCGGTCGCCGTGGCGAGCAAGCCGGCGACGGCGTGACGCGCGCATCTATCGCGATGTGACGGCGAGCTCGGTCACGATCCACGCGATCTCGGGCTGCTCGGCTTCGACCCGCAGGCGGATGAAGCGCGCGGGCTGACCGGCGAGCGGGAGCTCCACGGCGACGGCGCGCGGATGCACGAGCGCGCTCGCGACCACCTCGCCGCCAAGCTTGCCCATGAAGGACGTCTGCCACGAGCTGCCATCGGCCGAGGTCGAGACGTTCAACATCCGCGGAAACGATCCCACGTGCGATCCGAGCGACAGTCGGACCGAGCAGGGCTGCGCGACGCGGCCGAGGTCGAGCGTCAGCATGTCGCCAACCTGCTGAGACTCGCCGGTCGACCAGAACGTATCGTCGTTGCCGTCGGTCACCGGGGGAAGATCGGCAGGGCCCCACGTGTCTGCAAGCGCCGCAATCGGCAGCGTCGACGATCCGCAACTGGTCGCGGCCCGCGGGCGCGCGACCACCTGAAACCACACGGCGTCGGCGTTTTCGGCAACCTGTCGCGCGCGAGGGTTCCCGCGGAGCCACGCGAGCCGCTCGTTCGAGTACGGCCACGCGCGCTCGACCATGACCAGGAGCGGTCCGGGCGCGGCGAGGACGTCCAGGGCCGTCTCGTCGCGCTCGTCGAGCGCGAGACGCAGCGCTTCGTAGTGCGCCGGGAAGTATCCGCTGTAGCCATTCGCGGTCGGGAGACCCGACAGCGTGGATCGGTACATCGCGGCGGCATCGTGCGTGGTCTCGCCGAGCGGCAGTTCGACGAACGCGTGAACACCGACGGTCGAGACCTCCGATGGCCAGGCTGCGGGCGGCGCGAGGGCCGGCAGTGGCCGGTTCCACGAGTCGGCCAGGATAGCGGCCGCGATTGCGGTCGCGATCAGCACGGTCGATGGCCGCCGTCGTGTCAGTCGCGCGTAGGCGAGCGCTGCGGCCATCGACAGCGTGAGGGCCACGAGCATCGCGAACCGCGCCGGCACGCGAACGCTCTCGCCAAACACGCTGAGGCGCATCAGCCAGGCGTAGGGCGGCTGATAGAGGATCTGCCGGCCGAGGAAGGCGGGCTTCGGTCCGAGGCTGCAAACGAAGAGAAACACGGACGTCAGCAGGAAGAACGCAAACGCCGACCGGCGCGCGTATGCGTCCCTTACCCACGAGGAACAACCGAGCGCACCCAGCCACGAGAAGAAGGCGAGCGAGAACGGCTTGAACGGTGTGCCGACCGAGATGCCCGCCGCGCGCCATGGCCCGAACTGCCACACGCTGGCGGCGATGAGGGCGAACACCGCGCCGACTGCGAGAAGCGCAGCCGGGACGCGGTTGCTCCGCGCTGACGGTGGCTGCGAGCGGACGGCGGCTACGACGCCGACGGCCGTCAGGATGACGATCACCGCTCCGGGGAACAGCTGCCGCTCGGGTCCGTTCAGCGAGCTCGTCCAGCCCCAGAGCAGGCTGAGGGGCGGGCCGGTCACGATGGAGGTGACGTCGCCGCTCAACGTGACGATGTCGCCGAGGCCGCGGGTCAGCCCATAGTGCTTGTGCTCAGCGAGATACCGCGCGGCGATCGGGCTCATGACGGCGATGACGATGGCGACCGCCGCGATGATCCTGTATGGGGTCAGACTGCCCCAGCGCAGGAACCACAGCATCCACAGCCCGAGCAGGATCAGAAAGAACAGGAAGTAGTAGCTGCACGAGAGCGCCTGCAGCAGCAGCGCGCCGGCGAAGACCACGATCCACTTCGCGCTTCGATGGGTCAGGTACTGATGCAGGGCGGCAAGCGCCGCCGGCATCCCGAACGCGGCGAGGAGCTCGAGGTGCTCGATGTGGGCGAACCGGTACGGGTTGAAGCCGTACGCGAGGCCGGCCAGCAGCGCTGCGTCGTAGCGTCCGGTCAGCGTGTAGGCCAGCCAGTGCGCGGCGAGCGCGCAGAGCGGGAACGTTGCGAGGAGCGTGATGTTGTACGCGGTCAGCGGACGAAGACCCGTCCACTGAAGCGGCGACGCGAGAAGGCTGGCGCCGAGACGATGATCCGAAAACGTCAGCGTCCCGGTCGCCGGCCAGAAGAACGAGCCGTTCCACCACTGCGCGCCGAGCGGCATCGAATGAGCGTTCCACCACAGGATGACGGTGCTCAGCAGTGGATCGCCGAGATCGTGCGGCACGCGCGTCGACAGGTGCCAGGCGACTGGATAGGTGATGAGAAGCGTGAGGAGCGTGTATCCGATGAAGAGCGCGGCGGCCGCACGAAACGTCAGAGCCGGGGCAGGCACGCGATCGGGACCGGTGGTCACGGGATAGACGACAGATTATCTCAGGATCGCTGCTGTGCTACATTGGCCGGCGCGATGCTCCTGTCGCGCGTTGTCGCCGCAGCTGCCGCAGCGTGCGCCGCCGCCCTCATCCTGTCCACGCACGCCTTTGTTGCGATCGATCTTTTCCGGATCAAGATCGTTCAATCTCCCGTCGCCGCCGATGGCGGCGTCTGGACGACCACGATCCGGTTCCCGCAGGTGAACGATCTGCGTTCGCCGCTTGCGCTCATCAGTCGAATCCACAACGCTTCGGCCGAGACCTCCACGTTCTCGTTTGCCATCGGCGGAACGGCTATCTGCAGTGCGCGTGTCCCTGCGGGTCCGCCTCGACGCATCGATTGCGCCGTCACGCGTGAGTTGCGCACGGCGACAGACTATGAGTTGACGATCGAAGGTCCGTCTGTCGGCTGGACGCTGGACTATCTCGAGCTCGCGACACACTTCGGCAGCGTATCGCCGACCCACAATCTCGTCGTGCTCCCGGGGTCTTCAGATCGCTACGTGCGTCCGTCATGGGCGTGGGTGGGCGTTGCGTCGTTTCTGATCTTCGTGCTGGCCGCCTTTCCGGCTCGGGTGGCGTGGCCGCGCGGGGCGCGGCGAGCCTACCTGATCCTCGGTGGAGCCCAGGCAGTCCTCCTGGCGGTCATTCAATGCTCGCAGTGGCTCTCAGGCTTTCGTGTCGTGATCGCGGCTGACACGTTTGCGATCTGGCTGGGGTGGCTCCTTGCGCCGCACATTGCGCTCGCGATCCGCTGGATGGTCCGGCGGATCGAGGCGGCTTACGCTCAATCGACGGCCATCACCAGGGCGGGCGTCGTGGCGCTCCTGGTGTTCATGGTCTATGGCGCTGTCGTGCGCACCCGCGTGCGTGACTCGTATCATGGCAACTACAGCGGCATGCTTCTCGTGTCGCAGCGGCTGTTTGACAGGAACCCGCTCTTTGCGTCGCGAGACGATGTCCGCCGAACCCTCGCGTTCGAGCCGGGTGGCGGTGGCTACGACGGTCAGTTCATGTACTTTGCGGCGTTCGATCCCTTCTTGCGGGCGTTCAAGGACCATCCGGCTCTGTACAGAGATGTGATGGATGCGGCGCCGTACCGCTTCGGCCGAATCGGATACAGCTGGCTCACGTGGGTCTTCTCCATCGGACGTTGGGAACGTTACCCGCCGACGATGATCTGGATGATCCCGTGTTCGCTCGCGTTGGCGGCATTCGTCCTCGCGCTCATGGCACAGGAGCACGGTCTCACGCCGGCATTGGGCGGTCTGGTCATCGCGGTCCCTGGGTTCTGGCCGTCGCTGCAGTCGGGCCTGCCAGAGCCGATCGCTGCCGCCACGCTGTTGACCGGGCTGCTTTCGCTGTCGCGAGGCAGACCGTTGCTTGCGGGCGCCTCGTTTGCGCTGTCGTTGCTGACTCGGGAAACCGGAGCGGTGGCTGTGGGATGCGCGATCGGTGCAACCATGATGGCCGGCCGCAGGCGCGAAGCGGCGCTCGTCGCGTCGCTGGCGGGAGGCGCGTTCCTGGCGTGGCGTCTTTATGTGGCCTGGATCCTCTCTCCGGAGTGGGGACTCCAAGGGCTTCTCTACACGGCTCCCAACTTCGGGTGGCCGTTTGCGGGTCTTCGTGACCTATGGCAATCGATTGCTCATGGGCGTTACTTCCCAGGGGCACCGGGGTTGTCGCGTGCGGGGATCGTGTATCCGCTCCTTCTGCTCGGAGGGTGCGTCATGGCGCTTGCGCTGGTGTGGACGGTCCGCAACGCCACGAGCGCTGCCGCGCTGATCTACGCGATCATGGCGATCTGTTTGAACTACGCTGCAGTCTGGCTCCACGTTGGAAACGGCCAGCGGGTGACGTACGAGCTGTTTCTGATGCTCGCGCTCAGCTGTATCGCGATTCGAACCTACCCCAAATCACTCCAGAGGGGGCTGATCGCCTTCTGGTCGTGCTCCATCGCGTACGTGTTCTTTCTCACGTTCGACGCTGCCTACATCAGGGCGGCGCTCGCCATTCCATTCTGAGGGTGTCACCGGGCGAGGACCGATCGTTTAGCGCGTGCTATAGTCGGAGCTTAACCGCCAGGGGTATCCCCGCTAGCCGGGATTGAGAGTACACCCTAGGAACCTGATCCGGTTCAAACCGGCGGAGGGAGCGCGGACAATGTCGGATTTCTCATCAGCTTTCCCCAATTCCCGAAAAGTGTTCGTCGACGCCGAATGGCCGGGCGGCGAGGGCGCCGTCGCCGTCCCGATGCGCGAGATTGCGCTCGAGCACGGCCGTTCATCCATTCGCGTCTACGACACGAGCGGTCCGCAGGGACACGACGTCGCGCAAGGCCTGCCGAAGCTGCGACAGCCGTGGGTGAGCGCCCGGCAGAAGTCTTGGCGCGCAGGCGAGAGCGTGACGCAGCTCTACTACGCGCGCAAGGGCGAGATCACACAGGAGATGGCGTTTGTGGCCGGCCGAGAGGGCCTGCCCGCCGAATTCATTCGAGATGAAGTCGCGCGCGGCCGGGCCATCATCCCGGCCAACATCAGGCATCTCGAGCTCGAGCCGATGATCATCGGCCGCCATTTCCTCGTGAAGATCAACGCCAACATCGGAAACTCCGCCGTGTCGTCGTCGATTGACGAAGAGGTGGAGAAGCTGCGGTGGGCCACGCTGTGGGGCGCGGACACAGTCATGGATCTGTCCACCGGGAAGAACATCCACGAGACGCGCGAGTGGATCGTCCGCAATTCCGCGGTGCCGATCGGAACGGTCCCGATCTATCAGGCCCTGGAGAAAGTCGGCGGACGACCGGAGGATCTGACCTGGGAGGTGTACCGCGACACGCTCGTCGAGCAGTGCGAGCAGGGCGTCGACTACTTCACGGTTCACGCGGGCGTGCTGCTGCGGTACATTCCCATGACCGCGCGCCGCGTCACGGGCATCGTGTCGCGCGGCGGGTCGATCATGGCGAAGTGGTGTCTCGCGCATCACCAGGAGAACTTCACGTACACGCACTTCCGCGAGATCTGCGAGATCATGCGCGCGTACGACGTCTCCTTCTCGCTCGGCGACGGGCTGCGGCCCGGCTCGATCGCCGACGCGAACGACGAGGCGCAGTTCGCCGAGCTCAAGACACAGGGTGAGCTCAACCGGATCGCCTGGGACTTCGACGTCCAGGTGATGAACGAAGGCCCGGGCCACATCCCGATGCACCTCATCAAAGAGAACATGGAGAAGCAGTTGGAATGGTGCGCCGAGGCGCCGTTCTACACGCTCGGCCCGCTCACCACGGACATCGCGCCGGGATACGACCACATCACGTCAGCCATCGGCGCGGCGATGATCGGCTGGTACGGCACCGCCATGCTCTGCTACGTCACACCGAAGGAGCACCTCGGGCTGCCGAACAAGGACGATGTGAAGACGGGCGTCATTACCTACAAGATCGCGGCGCACGCCGCGGATCTCGCCAAGGGCCATCCCCGCGCCCGCGAATGGGACGACGCGCTGTCGGCGGCGCGCTTCGAGTTCCGCTGGGAGGATCAGTTCAACCTGGCGCTGGATCCGGTCACCGCGCGTGCGTATCACGACGAGACGCTGCCGGCCGACGGGGCGAAGGTGGCGCACTTCTGCTCGATGTGCGGACCCAAGTTCTGCTCGATGGAGTTGACGCAGCAGGTCCGCGACTTTGCGAAGGCGGGCATGGACGAGATGTCCGTGGAATTCAGGAAGAAGGGCGAGATCTATGTTGAGAGCTCGAAGATCTGAGGATTTGGGGATCTGAGGATGTGAGGATTCAGGGTTTCCCTGAGACTGGCACGACCTGAATCAGGGTCGGGAACCGGGCTGGCTGGCCTCCCGGCTTCGGGTTCGGGTACCCCTGTGACACTTCCGACTGATAGTCCTTGATCGTCACACCGGGCGGGAACGCCATGGTGTCTTCGTTGTACTTGCCTACATCGAACTCGTGAGTCGCGGGGACGTCGTACACGAGCTCGCCCCGCTGTTTCAGCACGGTCCGGTAATACGCCACCAGATCGACAAACGACGCGGCTGATCCGAAGATGTAGTAGCGCTGTCCGCGGCCCGCGTCGTACGAGGCGATGAACTGGGCGCCGGGGTAGATCGGGACGCCGAGCATCGCGTCGGTCGGCTGCTGATCGGTTGCCCCCGCCGTGCGTGGTGCGGGCCCGGGGACGGCCGGCGCTGGTTGCGCTGGTTGCGCTGGTTGCGGTGACGGCCGCGACGGCTGGCCGGGCCGTGGAAACGGTTGTGGAACAGGCGGCTGCTGTAGAGCCGCTGCGAGAAGCAGAGCGCACACCATGAACACGATTGTGAGCCAAGCTGGCGGGTGCTGCAACCCGATGCTCAGGATGGGGCTGAAGACTCATGGCCGCGTGCAGTTGCCTCCTCAGAACGGGGCCGACGACTCATGGCCGCGTGCAGTTGCCTCGCCCCCAAAACAAGGTTCTCAAGGGTTGGACACGGTCGTCAGAAATCGAGGGCGTAGGCAACTGCACGCGGCCACGAGTCGTCGGCCCGCCTCAGACAGAGTCTCCAGCCCCATTCTGACTCTGGTGGCCACCCGACGAAGGAGACGGCGGTCTCGTGATCGCTGAAATCCGAGACTTTTGTCGCGCGGAGCGGGAGTGGCTGCTCGACACGATCGAGACGCTTGCCCGGCTCGAGTCTCCGACTACCGACAAGGCTTCCGTCGACCGCTGCGGAGCCGAGCTGGCGCGGCGACTCGAGGCCATCGGCGGCCGGGTCGCGCGCCTGCCGCGCGCCGACCGCGGCGACCACCTGCTGGCCGAGTTCGGGTGCGGCGCGTCGCAGGTTCTGATGCTGGGCCATTTCGACACCGTCTGGCCCATCGGCCAGATCGAGCGGATGCCGGTCGCCCGAACCGACGGCCGGCTTCACGGCCCCGGCGTGTTCGACATGAAGGCCGGGATCGGCATCGCCATGCTGGCGGCGCGTGCGATCATCGAAACAGGAACGCCTGTCGGCCGGCGGATCGTGATGCTCTGGACGACCGACGAGGAAATCGGGAGCGGCTCGTCGCGGGGTGTCATCGAGGACGAGGCGCGACGCAGCGACGCGGTCCTGGTCCTCGAGCCTTCACTGCCCGGCGGGGCGGTCAAGACCTCGCGCAAGGGGTGCGGTCAGTTCAATCTGTTCGTGCGGGGCGTCGCCGCGCACGCCGGGATCGATCCGGCCAAGGGCGCCAGCGCGATTCACGAGCTCGCCTACCAGATTTGCCAGCTCAACGAGCTCCCAAGACTTTCGCCCGGGATCTCACTGAACGTCGGCACCGTGTCGGGCGGCACGCGCCCGAACGTGATCGCGGACGAGGCACAGGGGGTCGTGGACGTGCGGGCGGCGACAGGACACGAAATGGAGGCGATGACCGCCGCGATCCGACGGCTGACGCCCAGAGACAACCGGACACACCTTGACATCTCCGGCGGCTTCGACCGCCCACCGTTGGAACGAACCG
>DASZFS010000122.1:0-10903 GCA_035939575.1 Vicinamibacterales bacterium
GAGATCTCGGTCGCGGCGGTCGTGACGTCCTCGACGACGGTCTTGAGCGCGAAGAGATCGACCTGGCCGGTCTCGGTGTTGAACCGCGTCTTCAGATTCTCGCCGGTCTTGTAATACTTGCGCGACGCGGTTGCCACCGCCTCTTCGATCGCGCTGATGACGACATCCGGCTCGATGCCCTTCTCTTTGGCGAGCGCCTCAATCGTTTGCTGCAGCGGATTAGCCATGCTCTTTGCTTCTAAAAGTCCACTTCCAGATTCGCCCGTCTGATCGCGGCCATCGGCACGCGATGCTGCCGGTGGTCGTCCGTATCCACGAGAACGGCGTCGCCGTCTGTACCCGCCAGGCGGCCCCGAAGGAACGTCTGCCCGTCTACTTTCTCGCGCGTGACGATCTTGGCGCGCCGCCCGGCGAACCGCACGTAGTCCTGCGGGTGCCGGAGGGGTCGGTCAAGACCCGGCGACGAAACTTCCAGGGTATACGCGGTCGGTACGACGTCTTCGACGTCGAGAATCGCGCTCAAGTCGCGGCTGACGTTCGCGCAGTCTTCCACGCTGACGCTGTCGTCTGCCGTCGCGGCCGGCCCCGGCCGGTCGATTTGAACCCGGAGCACCATGCCCTGGGCTTCGCGCCGGAACTGCACGTCGAACAGGTCAAGCCCGTAGTTTGCCGCCACGCGGCTTGAAATCCCCCTGATCTGTTCGACGACGTCCGCCATTTTTCGGCGCCCTAAACGAAAAAAGTGGGCACACGCCCACTTCGGTCCCACACCCAGGCTCCGAATCTGAAATTATATCACTTATAGCACCGGCCGGGCGATCAGGTCGTACTCGCGGGCGTCCACGATATCGACGTCCGTGAAGTCTCCCGCCTTAAAGCTCGACGGATCGCATTCGGTCAGGTAGACGACGGCGTCGATGTCCGGTGCCTGTGTCATCAGGCGCCCTTTCAGCACGAGGTCGTGGTCCGAGGAGGGGCCATCGACCACGATTCGGGCCCGCTGACCGATGCGCGCCTGCTGCCGCGTTCTGACCAGCCCCTTCTGGAGGCGCATCACCCGCGCCCGGCGCGTGGCCTTGGCGCGCGCCGGCACATCATCGGGCAGATGGAAGGCCGAGGTGCCATCCTCGTGCGAGTAGGTGAAAACGCCGACGTGGTCGAACGTCTGGTCGCGGACGAACGCGCAGAGCTCGTCGACGTCCGACTCCGCCTCCCCCGGGAACCCGACGATGAATGTCGTTCTCAGGGCGACGCCGGGCACTCGCTCGCGGATGCGGGCGAGCAGGGCGTCGTACCCCTGGCGCGTTCCGGGCCGTCTCATCCGCTTCAGCACCGGGTTCGACGCGTGCTGCAGCGGCAGGTCGACGTACTTACAGACCTTCTCGCACTCGGCCATCGCCGCCAGCGTGCCATCGTCAATTGTGGTGGGGTAGAGGTACAGAAGGCGGATCCATGCCAGACCGTCGACGGCGTTCAATTCACGGAGCAGACGCGCCAGTGCGCCCCGCTCCTGTCGATCGTTGCCGTAGAAGGTGGTGTCCTGGGAGATCAGGAGCAGCTCTTTCACGCCCTGAGCGGCCAGCATCCGCGCTTCGCGCAGGATCGAGTCCGACGACCGGCTGCGGTAGGCGCCGCGCAGCGTCGGGATGATGCAAAACGCACACTTGTAGTCACAGCCCTCCGCGATCTTGATGTATGCGTAATGTCTTGGCGTGGCCAACAGACGCGGGGTGTCGGCGCCGTAGAGATAAGTGGGACGCGATCGGGAGGTGATCGCGGCTTCGCTGAGGGTGTTGCCGGCTTCGCTGAGGGTGCTGGCGGCTTCGCTGAGGGTGCTGGCGGCTTCGCTGACGGTGCTGGCGTTCGTTCGGAAGAACTGCAGGGGTGCGGGCGCCGATGGAACGGCCTGGAGCCGAGCGCCGGCGCCAATCGCGCGTACGATATCTGGCACCTCGCCGGTGCCGAGCACGGCGTCGATTTCGGGGATCTCCTTGATCAGCGCGTCTCGATAGCGCTCCGCCATGCAGCCGGTAACCACGAGACGCGTGCACGCCCCACGCGTCTTGTACTGCGCCATCTCGAGGATCGTGTCAATCGACTCCTGCTTGGCTGAGTCGATGAACGCGCACGTGTTGACGACGAGGACGTCCGCCTCGCTTGCATTGCGAGTCAGCTCGTGGCCCGCCTGCTGCGCGAGGCCGAGCATGACCTCGGAGTCGACGAGGTTCTTGGGACAGCCGAGGGAGATGAGGCCGATTTTCATGGATACAACCGGTACAACATCCTCGGATACGGAATCGTTTCGCGGACGTGCTCGAGCTTGCAGATCCACGCGACGACGCGCTCGATGCCCATGCCGAAGCCGCCGTGGGGCACCGTGCCGTACCGCCGCAGATCGAGATACCACTCGAAGGCATCCTGCGGCAGGTTGTGCTCGCGGATCCGCTGCTGGAGCAGATCCAGGTCCGCGAGCCGCTCCCCGCCACCGATGATCTCGCCGTAGCCCTCGGGCGCCAGGACGTCGACGCCGAGCGCGACCTCGGGGCGATCGGGGTCGGGCTTCATGTAGAACGCCTTCACGGCCGACGGATAGCGGTGCACCATGATCGGCCGATCGGCCTGCTCGGAGAGCGTCGTCTCGTCAGGCCCGCCGAAGTCGCCCCCCCACTCGATTGGCAGGCCTTTGGCCTGGAGCGTGCTCACCGCCTCGTCGTAGGAAATGCGCGGAAACGGCCGCTGGACCGACTCCAGCTTCGCCGTGTCGCGCTCGAGGACCGCGAGCTCCCGCCGGCGCTTGTCCAGCACGCGTCCGACGACCTCCACCACCAGCCCCTCCGCCAGGTTCATCACGTCGTCGAGATCCGCGTATGCCATCTCGGGCTCGACCATCCAGAACTCGGTGAGGTGGCGGCGCGTCTTGGATTTTTCGGCGCGGAACGTGGGGCCGAAGCAGTACACCCGGCCGAGCGCCATCGCGTTGGCTTCGTTGTACAGCTGTCCGCTCTGGGTGAGGTAGGCCGTTGTCTCCTCGAAATACTGCGCCGGGAAGAGCGTCGTCGTGCCCTCGCACGCCGCTGGAGTGAAGATGGGCGTGTCCGCCAGGATGAAGCCACGCGTGTTGAAGTAGTCACGGACCGCGTTGATGATCTCGTGGCGCACGCGGAGGATGGCCTGCTGCCGCTCGCTCCGGATCCAGAGATGCCGGCGATCGAGCAGGTAGTCGACGCCGTGTTCTTTCGGGGTGATCGGGTAGTCGTGCGACGCGCCGATGACCTCGACGTTCTTCACGTCGATCTCGTAACCGCTCGGCGCCCGCTTGTCCGCCCGGGCTGTGCCGGTCACGACGATCGACGTCTCCTGCGAGAGGTGATCGGTGGCCTTGAACAGGTCGTCGCCGACCGCGGCCTTCGACATCACGCCCTGGATGAACCCGCTGCCGTCCCGGATGGTGAGGAAATGGATCTTGCCGCTCGACCGGCGGTTGTGCAGCCAGCCCTTGATCGTCACCTCCTCGCCCTCATGCCGCCCGACATCCTCTATATAGACATGCATAGGAATCTCTCGAAGCGCTCGCGGGCCGTGCGCAGGCGCGCGAGCGTGTCCTTCGCCGATCCCGCGCCACTCACTTCGAACATCAGCGGGCCGTCGAACCCGATTTTCTGAATCATCGTCAGCGCCGACGGCCAGTCGATCATCCCGTCGAACGGCGGGAGATGATCGTCGGTCCGCCCCCGGTTGTCGTGGACGTCCACCGCGACCAGATGCTCGGAGACGCTCTCGATCGCCTCCACGACATCGCCGGCGATGCGGGCGTGGCCGACATCGAGGCAGATGCCCACCCTCGCGTCGATCTCGTGCTCGACGAAATGCACGACGGAGTTGGCTCGGAACTTCGCGTCCACGAGCACCTCGACGCCGACCGTCACGCCGAGCGGTTCCCCGGCCCGCGCGAGGTGCTCGAGACCCTTCCTTGCTGCGTCCCGGCTCCCGACGTTCGCGTGCACGACGAGTACCCTCGCGGGGATGCGGCGCGCGATGTGGAGCGCATGCTCCGCGTCGTCCCAGCCACCGGTGGCGTGGATGTTCGCCAGTTCGAGGCCCGCCTCGGCCAGCCATTGCTGGAGATCCGCCACCGTCGCCGGATTGCGGTAGTCGATGTGGCCGTCGACGGCGACCACCTCCACTGCCTCGAACCCGTGCGACGCAATCTCCAGAAGGTGCTCCCGTCGGAGACGCTGGGCGCGGTAGAGGTGTGTCGACACCCCGAACAGCTGTTTTCCCACAGGCCGAATTGCCTATTTTACCGCAATTCCTCGATATGGCCGGCGAGCACATCGCGCAGGCGCGCGAACCGCGGATTGCGCTCCAGGTTCGTGCGCACGTAGCGCAGCGTCCTGGGCATGTACTGCAGGTACACGGGATTTCTGCGTGCGGTGGTTTGATAGCCAAACGTGCCGAGCGCTTTGAGATTGCGCTGCAGCGCCATCAGGTCGAAGCGCCGCCTGAATGCCGCGGGATCCTGCTCGTCATGTTCTTCAGGGGTGCGCGCCTTGAGCGCCAGGAAGTACGCGATGAAGTCGTCGCGGGCGCGGTCGCTGATGTCCACGTATGAATCCCGCAGCAGCGACGCCAGGTCGTAGGTATCCGGGCCCATCCGCGCGTCCTGGAAATCGATGATGTACAGGCTGCCGTCGCGGAGCATCAGGTTCCGGCTGTGGTAGTCGCGATGGCAGAGGACCCTCGGCTCGGCGGCGAGATCGCGGACGAGCGCCGACCATTCCTCGCTCAACGCGCTCCGATCGTCGGAGGACAGTCTGGCGCCCCGGTATCCCTCGAGGAAGTGCCTGGTGAAGAAGTCCAGCTCCCACGTGAGCTTCTCGACGTCGAACGCGATGCCGTACGGGAGATACCGGTCCGAGGCGAGCTCCGCGCCGCGTCGCTGCAGCAGCTCGATGAACGACACGGCTTGGCGGTACATCGCCGCGTGGTCGGCGGCAGACGCGGCCCCCAGATGCGCCTGGAGCGTCAGGTCGCCGAGATCCTGAAGCGCCACGATTCCCAGCGCGTCCGAGTGCCCCAGGATGGCGGGGGAGGGCAGCGGTACCGCCTGCATCAGCTCCGAGACGTTCGCGAACGGCAGCGCCGCGAACTGGATCGGTCCGGCGTGCAGCGCCAGGACGATGGACGCACCGTCGGCCGGGATGATGCGGAAGTATTTCCGGTCCGAGGCGTCTCCCGTGAGCGGCACGACCCGGGCCTGAAGCTCGGCCATGCCGCTCTCACGCAGGTAGTCGTCGATGCGTGCGCGCACCTGAAGATCTTCCGGTGTCCCTGGCTCGGGCATGATCAACCGCCGATCGGGGTGACAGCCAGTTGGCCGTCCTGCTGGAGGAGAATCGATCGCGTGTGCACGGCGCCGACGGGCACGCGGACTCCGTCGCCCACGATGCAGTCGGTGAGCGTCGCACCGGCGCCAACCTGTACGTCATCCCAGAGAATCGAGCCGTGGACGCGGGCGGAGGGGTCGACGCGTGTGCGGCGGCCGATGTCGACGCCCGACGACGAGAACGCGCGCGAGGCGCGGAGGTAGTCGTCTGGCGTGCCGATGTCCCAGAAGGCAGCGTCCGTGCAGAACGCGCGAACGGCGCCGGGACGGGCACGAATCAGGTCATCGTACAGGTCTCCAACGGTGCTGCGCGGCACGCCGGCCAGCAGCGACGCGAAGACCGCGGCGGCCACGATCTGCACGCCCACGAAGTGCCAGCTTCCCTCGGACGCCGGGCCACGGCGCGTGAATCCGGTTACGGCCCCGTCGCGCCCGACCCGCACGCCGCCGTACCGATCGAACGCCAGGTTCGGCACGAGGGCCAGCGTCACGAGCGCGCCGGACGCGTCGTGCGCCGCCTCGAGCGGTCGCAGATTCATGTCGATCAGCGTGTCACCGTTGATCGCGAAGAATCGGTCGACGCCGAGCAGGGGCAGCGCCTGCCGAGGCCCTCCGGCGCTGCCGAGCAACGTGGGCTGTTCCCACGAGTAGCGCACGCGTGCGGTCAGATCGCTGCCGTCGCCGACGACCGCCGTCAGAGTCTCCGGACGGTGATGGAGGTTCATCACGATCTCGTCGACGCCCTGCGCAGCGAGCCAGGCGATGATGCGGCGAATCATCGGCTCGCCGCCAACGGGCATGGCCGGCTTCGCGCGCGCGTCGGTCAGCGGACGCAGCCGCGTACCGAAACCGGCGGTGAGGATGAGGGCGGTGGAAACCAGATGCGTATTCAACGGCGTCGTGAATCACATTACAACGCGATTGTCCGGCCGGGCTTCGTGAGGGGATGCCGGACGAAGACATACATGGTGAAGCACTCGAGCGCGAATGCCGGAAAACCGAGGTAGCCGGGCAGCGGCATCTCGAAGATCTTGACGTTCGCCATGATCGGTACGGTGTAATGCCATTTCGCGTGCGACCAGTAGTTCCAGAACTCCCAGAGCGCACCGCACACAAAGCCGCTCCACGCGAGGTTGATGACGCGATCGCGCGTGAGCACTTCCGCGCCAAGGCGACGATTGATCGGATCGAGCAGGACAATGAAGCCGAGCCACACCGGCGCGGCCAGGTAGCGTGCGATGCCCGCGGGGACGAAGAACGGGCACGCGAGCATGGCGAGGCCCACCGCGACCGCCGGCGCAGCAGCGCGAGGCGCGGCGACGGACACCCTCGCGCCTGCCGCGTCGCGCGCCGTTCCTGGTTTACTCCGGGGGCCCCGGCCCCCCGGTCCTGCTGCGCGGGGCCCCGCGAGCCCCGCTCCGCTCCTTCCCGCCCTCACTACGGCAACCAACTCCGCGCCCTCGAAAATTGCCGGCCAGATGGTCGCGAACGACCACGCGAAACCGATCTCACGCAGCCAGAAGCTTTCGGGGAGGCCGGAGTAGTACCAGTTGTCGATGACGAGGTTGTAGCCTTCGAAGACGATCCACAGTGGAATCGAGGCGGCGGCCAGGAGCGCGAACTCGCGGGGCGCGGACCGGATCCACGAGTTGCGGCGCGCGCGATACACAACACCGTCGGCAAACAGGATGAAGCCAGTCCAGGCAATCGGCGTGTTCCACGACGCGAACGGTTCGAGACCGGCGAGCGTCGCGGTTTCGGTGACCACCATGATCGCGAGGCCGAGCAGGATCACGTCACGCGCACCCTGAACGAGCACCCGCGCAACGCGGGGGTGCCGACGTTCTTGCCCATGATCAGGACTTTCAGCGTGCTGCCCAACCCGCCGGGCATCACGAGGCTCCTGAATTGCGGATTGCGGATTGCGGATTGCGGATTGGGCAGAAACGGGACCAGCCCGATCAGGAAGTAGGTCTGATCGAGGAAACCGAGCGTGGTCATGCCCTCGGCTTCCGCGGCGGCCCGGATGCTCGTGAAATCGACGTGCGCTGTGATGTCCCGTTCGCCCGCGTCCTCCAGCCAAGGTGGAACGCGTGCGGTGACTTCGGCGCCACGACTCCGGTGGCCTGCGAACGTCGTGAGCGTGCCGGCCGCGTGCGTCACGGAGTAGAGCTCGCGCGCCTCGTGGCCGTAGTCGATGATCACGACGAAGCCTCGCCTGAGGCGGCGCGCCGCGTCGCGGATCCAGTCGACCGCGCGGAGGTTGATCTCGACCCGCCAGCCGGGCTCCAGCTCGACGCCCGCGCGATCGAGGTACGCGGGCAGCGCTGGCGTCGATGGCGGCCCTTCGACGATCCGCAACCCCGATGGGCCCGCGTCGACGTACACCTCCCGCAGGCCATCCTCTCGCATGGCAACCTGGTGCACCGGCATCGCATCGAGCAGCTCGTTTGCCACGAGCACGCCTTCGAACGACTCGGGCAGCGCCGCGCTCGACGAGCACAGACGGTCGGCAACATCCCCAAGGGTTGCCGGCTGAGCCGCGCGCGCCGCGGCACTCGCTTCGACGAGGCGAAGGTGAATCGAGTGGTAGAACGACGGGTCGCGATCCCGGGCCGCGCGCAGGATGTCCGCGGCAAGGCGTCCATTCCCCGCGCCGGCTTCGACGAGATCGAGCGGCTGTGGGGGGCCAGGGGATGGTCGCGCGGCCAGGTGCGAGAACATCTCGTCAATCTGGATCTCGAGGAGCTCGCCGAAGAGCGGGCCGACGTCGACGCTCGTAAAAAAATCACCCGCGCGGCCGGAGCGTTGGGCCGCGCGGGTGTAGTAACCGAGCTCAGGATGGTAGAGCGCCAGATCCATGAACGCGGCCACCGTCAAGGGACCGCACTCCTGGATCACGTCCGCAAATCGCAATCCGCTATTCCGCGATGCTGAACGGTCAGTCCTTCTTGACCGTGACGAATGTCTCGCTGCCGCCCCGCCAGACGATCATCTGGGCGAGATGACCCGACTGCACCTTCTGAAGCTCGCGCTGTGCCTCGACCGCAGACGCGACCGATTTCCGGTTGACCGACAGGATGACGTCGCCCGGGCGGAGCCCTGCGGCGGCGGGGCCGTCGGGATCCACGTCGGTGATCACCGCGCCGGTCTGTCCTGACGGCATCTGCAGGCGCCGGGCCATGGCCGGCGTCACGTTCTCGAGCGTCAGGCCGAAGCCGCTCGCGCCGTGTTCCTCAGGCGGCTCGTTGTCGCGCGTCGGCGCGCGGCGGCTGCCGTTCTGCTCGGCTTCGAGATCGAGCTCCTCGACGGTGACGTTCAGGGTCCTTTCCTGGCGGTTGCGGAGCACCTTCACCGGCACGCTCGTGCCAGGCTTGGTCGAGACGACCATCTTGACCAGCTCGTCGTTGTTCTGCACCGGCCGGCCGTTGTACTGCACGATGACATCGCCGGGCTGCATGTCGGCCTTCGAGGCTGCGCCGCCAGGCGCGACGGTGGCGACGATGGCGCCCGATCGCGATTTCAGGCCGAAGTCCTCGTAGCCCTCGCGCGGGACCTGCGTGACGGACACGCCGATGCGGCCGCGGATGACCTTGCCCTGGCGCAGCTGCGGCAGCAGGTCGCGCACCGTGTTGATCGGCACCGCGAACCCGATGCCGATGTTGCCCTCGCTGCGCGCGTTCGTGATGATCGCGGTGTTGATGCCGATGACCTCTCCGCGCGCGTTGAGGAGCGGACCGCCCGAGTTGCCCGGGTTGATCGCGGCGTCGGTCTGCATGACGTCGTTCGTGCGCCCGTCGGTGATGGGGAAGGCGCGCTTCGGCGCGCTGATGACGCCGACGGTCACCGTGTGCGCGTAGTTGAAGGGGTTGCCGATGGCCATCACCCAGTCGCCCGCCGCCATCTGCGACGAATCGCCGAACTTTGATTCCGGCAGCGGCGACTTGGGCATGTCGATGAGCTGAATGAGCGCGCTATCGGTCAACGGATCGGCGCCGATGACCTTCGCCTGATACGTTACGTCAGGCTCGTCCCCATACAGCCCGACCTCAATCTTCGTCGCGTCGTCCACGACGTGGTTGTTCGTCAGGATGAAGCCGTCCTTGCTGATGATGAATCCAGTCCCGGACGCCTGCGACTTCGGCTGGCGCTGCTGGCGGCGCCCACCGCGCCCGCCCGACTGGTCGTCTTCCTGCTGGTTGGGGTTGCCGAAGAAGCGGTGAAAGAGGTCGTCAGGCGTCCCGCCGCCGCCACCGAAAAACTCGGTGAGGTCCTGCGTCTTCGCCTTCATTTCCGTGCGGATGTTGACGACGGTGGGCGACGCGATCCTGGCGATGTTGCGGAACGTGTCGATGCTCAGTGCGCCGGTAATCGGCGCGCTGTTCATCGCGGGCACGGCGATCGTCTGCGCCGAAGAAGCCGGCGTGAGATCCAGACGCGACGCGATGACCATGCCGACGAACAGCGACGCCGTCATCGCGAGCAGCACGTAGAAGATAGTGGTCTTGCGCGTGGACATCGTAGCGACCTCCGGCGGGCCTCGATGGCCGCCTCCATTGCGGGCGACAGCGGCCCGCTTCCATCGCGGGCTTCAATGGCCCGTTTACACCAACGTCACGAACTCCGCCTGGAGTGGTCCTGTCACCGCCGCTTCGCGCGCGGTGACGATCATGTTGATTTCCGTGCGAACGCCGAAGTCATCGAAGTAGACGCCCGGTTCGATCGTAAAGCCGGTGCCGGGTAGAAGCCGCCGGTCGTCGTGCGTCTCGTAGTCGTCCATGTTGACGCCGTTGCCGTGAACTGATTCCCCAAGGCTGTGGCCGGTCCGGTGCAGGATCTGGCGGCCGTAGCCCGCGCGGTGAAGGACGCCGGACGCCGCGCGGTCCACTTCCCATCCCCGCAGGTCGCGCCCCGACCGCACCGCGTCCTGCACGAGCGCGACCGCCGCGTCACGCGCGTCGCGTATCGCGGCAAACGCCTGCGCGAAGCGGTCGGGCACACGCGGTCCCGTGTACCCCATCCAGGTGATATCGGCGAATACCGCGCCAGCCGACGGCAGCTTGCCCCAGAGATCGAGCAGAACGATCTCCTCCGCCCCGATCGCGCGGTTGGCGGTCGCGGTTGGCTGGTAGTGAGGGTTGCCCGAGTTCTCGGCCGCTGACACGTTGGGCTCCGCGTCCGTCACCAACCCCTCGTCACGAAACCATGCCGTCATCAGCTGTTGGATATCGTATTCCGAGGTCGCTACGCGATCGCGCAGGCGTCGCCGGATGGCGTCGAACGCCCGATCTTTCACCCGGTAGAGCTTATCGGACGCTTCCCGGTGCGTCGCCACGGCTCGGGCGTCCCAGATCGTGGAGAAGCGCTGGACGAGATCGCCCGACGAGACAACGTCGACTCCAAGCTTCCGGACAAGCTCGATAGTGCCGCCGTCGACGCGCGAGACATAAGGAATCGCGCAGTCAGGGGAATACTCCATCGCGACGCGGCGCGTGCCGGCCACGAGCGCCTGCAGCC
>DASZFS010000123.1:0-10807 GCA_035939575.1 Vicinamibacterales bacterium
CCTGAAGGTCAGCGCGGCGAACGGGATGGCGCGTGCCGACGTCGGCGCGAGCCTCGGCCGGGCGCGCGCCATCGAGAACTCCATCGCGCTGAGGGTTCACGAGATTTACTACAGGATCCTGATTGGCGAGATGCGAAGCCGTGCGCTCCAGGCGAGAATCCGCGCGTCGGAGGATCTGCAGACCGAGCGGACGCAGCAAGTGAAGTATGGCAGCGCGCTCGACGCGGATCTCATCGAGAGCCGGGCGCAGTGGCTTCAGGCGAAGCAGGAGCTCCTGACGACGGACCTGCAGGTCTCGGATCTGCGCACGCAGCTGAGCGACGTGATCGGGTTGCCGCTGGCGGCAGCCGTGGTGCTCGACCCGCATATTGAAGCGGTCGTGCAGGAGAGCTGCGAACCGGAAGAATGCGTCAGGCTCGCCGTCGAATCGCACCCGGAGATCGCGGAGGCACGTGCGGAAGTCGAGAAGGCCGCATCGGCGGTCCGTCTCGCCAAGTACGATTTCGTGCCCGACGTGGATGTGTTCGCACGATACAGTCACCAGAACAATATCCCGTTCCTCGCCTCGAACTTCGGAACGTTGGGCGTTCGTCTGAGTTACGAACTGTTCAGCGGCGGCAGAAAACGCGCCACGCTGCGTGAACGGGACGTCGAGCTCGCGCAGGCCAAGGAGAACCTGGCTCGGATCTCGGACGAGGTGGAACTTCGAGTCCAGACTGCCTACAACAAGCTCGAGCGAACCCGGCAGATGATTGCGGTCGCGGACGAGCTCGTGTCGCTCCGCGCGGAAGGCCGCCGCATGACCCTGGAGCAGGTCGCACGCGGTAGTGCGCTTCCCTCCCAATCGCTGACCTCGGTGGCGCAGGAGCTCGAGGCAAAGGCTGGAATGCTGCAGTCGCAGCTGGACTACCTGCAGGCGGTCGCGGAAATGGATGACGCGATCGGGCGAGCGCCCGGGTACCGCAAATGACGCCTGTGCGCGCACTCGACCGCTGGCATGTCATTTGTCTAGTGGTCGGACTGTTGTTGGTGTGGATCGCCGTGGCCTCGCCGGTCTCCTGGTGCGCGTCGCGGTCGCTGACTGGTCATATGGTCGGACATCTGCTTCTCATGTCGCTCGCGCCACCGCTCATCTGGCTGGGTGAGCCTATGCGGTTGCTTGTCAGCCGCGCGGCCCTGCTAACCCGGCTGGGGCTGATTCGAAAGGTCGGAGCGCCGATGGGGCACCCCGCGCTGTGTTGGCTGGCGGCGACGGGCGCGTTGGTTGGATGGCATGTTCCCGCCGCACTCTCTCTCGGAATGCAATCGGGCACGTGGCATGCCATCGAGCAGGGGTCTTTCCTCGCGGCTGGACTCTTGTTCTGGTGGCCCGTCGTTCGACCGTGGCCGGCGTCGACCGAGCCACGATGGTCGACGGTGGTCTATCTCTTTCTGGCTACGCTGCCGTGCGACATCCTTTCTGGATTCCTCGTGTTTTCGGAACGGGTCGCCTACCCTGTGTATCTATCGCACGGTCATTCCACCGTTTCCATCCTCGACGATCAACAGTGTGCCGGCGCATTGATGTGGACGGTCGTGACGCTCCTTTATCTCGTCGCCGGCGTCATCGTGACGACGCGATTGCTATCGGCCAGCACCGTTCAGTTGACGAATCCGCGCACCTCTGAGTCCGTCTGACAATGGCAGCCAAACCCTTGGTCGCAGCGTCCGCCGTCTCCGTCGTGGTGGGCTGCCCAACGGAACTGAGTACCGTCTTTGCCGATTACTGGGCGCTGACGAAGCCTGAGGTCAATTTACTAATCGGCATCACGACCGCGGCCAGTTTCTATCTCGCCTCCGCGGCGGAGCTGACCCGATTTCCCTGGATGTCGTTGCTGCATACGGTTGTCGGCACGCTCTTTGCGGCAGGCGGGGCTGCAGCCTTGAATCAATGGGCGGAGTACCCCTTCGACGCGAAGATGCGGCGGACTGCCCGGCGGGCAATCGCCGGCGGCCGCGTCGATCCGGACAACGCGCTGACCTTTGGAGCGACGTTGTCGCTCGCCGGCGTCGCGTACTTGGCGGTAACCGTCGGTCGTCTGACCTCAGTGCTCGCTCTCGTGACGCTCGTCGGTTACCTGCTCGTTTACACGCCGTTGAAACGCGTCACACCTACGTGCACGCTCGTCGGTGCGGCTCCCGGCGCCGCGCCGGCGCTGATCGGGTGGGCCGCCGCGCGCGGACACCTCGATCCAGGCGCGTGGCTGCTCTTCTCGATCGTGTTCTTCTGGCAATTCCCTCACTTCATGTCAATCGCGTGGATGTACCGCGACGATTACGACCGCGCGGGCTACCTGGTACTTCCTGACGACGCCATGAGAGACCGTTTGGTCGTTGTCCAAACACTCCTGCCGCTCCTGGCGCTTCTGCTCGTCAGCCTGCTTCCGGTGCACGGAGACCGGTCGCTGTCCTACAACATCGGAGCGCTTGTTCTAGGATGTTGGTTCTTCGTGTCTGGGGCCCGGTTCACGCGTCAGAGATCAGCCACTGCAGCACGCCGCCTCTTGATGGTATCAATCATTTATCTGCCGTCACTCCTGCTCCTGATGATCCTCCTGGCGCCGCGCGTCTCATGGGAATAGTCCACGCGACCGCGAGAAATGGCTACCTGCTCGTCCTGAACTCGGACGGCGATTCACGATGCTTGCTGACCCGCTCGTAGGCTGCCGCGATGCGGAGGAGCGTGGGCTCGGCAAAAGGGCGCGCGGCGAAATCGAGGCCCACTGGGAGCCGGGCCGCCAGAGGTCCCACCAGCCGCGTGCCGGTGCCGTCCGCGGATGCCGGGTCGGGCACACGATCGTAGACCTGCGTGGTGAAGCCCCCCGGAACGGTGATCGCCGGGAACCCGTTCTGGCCGAGGATGACCCAGTGCGCCTGGTTTCTGCCGTTCACCGCCGGTTCTTCAGGAGCCTGGATCTTCATCGGCGGGATGTTGTTCGTCGGATATGTGAGCGCGTCCAGGTTGAGATCGGCCATGCACGACAGAACGACCTGCTGGAACGCGAAACGCTGCAGCATGCGGTCCGCCATGTCGAGCTCCTGGGGCTCCTGGTTGTTCTGATTCGGCGCCCGATTCGCCCAACCGTAGGGTGCCTTGGTTGTAATGTTGGCGGCCGATGCCGTAAATTCCGGGTCGCTGATCGGCTTCGAAGCCGCGTTGAATTGCTGCTGCGTTCGAATCGCGGCGTCGTTGCGGTCGTGCAGGTACAACGCCCTCCAGTACTGCGAGTCGCCCACAACGGCGACTGGACCAAGATCCCGTATCGATGGCTGGTCCGGCACCAGATCCGGATTCGATTTCATCTCGACCAGCTTCGCGAGATGGTTGGCCGTGGGTCTTCCGTTCGCGTCCACGGGAAACAGGTCCGGATGCTGGCGCGTGAAGAGCTTGCCGAACGCCTGGGGAACGTACTTGTGAAAGCACGACGTCATCAGCGCGCCCCCCGGGCCCGGATCCACGACCGTCGCGCCCGTCTTGCGCAGCTCCGCCACGGCACCGTCCACCACGTCGATGACGGCTTCGTCCCGCTTCGAGTACAGGCGCTTGTCCATGTACTCGCGAAGCACACCGATTCGAACTCCCTCGAGCCGGTCGGCCTGCACGTACGTTTGATAGGACTGCGCCGGCGTGCGCCCGATACTGAACGCCGTCAACGGATCCTGCGCGTCGTAGCCGATCACGGCTCCCAGCATTCGCGCAGCGTCCTCGACGGTGCGGCAGATCGGCCCTTCTCGGACATTCAACCCCGGACCGTTCATCCCGGCCCGGCTGATGAGTTCCTGAGTCGGCGCGAGTCCCACGACGTTGGTCGATGAGGACGGAACCCGTATCGAGGTGCCGGTTTCCTCGCCAATGGCACAGGTCACCAGGTTCGCCGCTACCCCGGCCGCCGAACCTGAGCTCGAGCCCCTCGGTGTCCGCTCCGTGTCGTAGGGATTGCAGACCACGCCGCCGAATGCGGTGCGCGACTGATAGGACCCTCGGTTCGCCTTGGCCAGAATGATCGCTCCCGCTTTCCGCAGCCGCGCCACGACCGTGGAATCGCGCGGCGGGCGGTCGTTGGCGAACGCCACGTCGGCGCCATTCGTCGTGCGCATGTCGAACGTGTCGTACTGGTCCTTGATCGCGACAACGACGCCCTGCAGCGATCCAACGAGCGCCCCGGTTCGCGCGAATTCTCGGTCCTGCTCGGCGGCGGCCTCCAGCGCGTCGGGCATCGCGGGATCGTTGTCCTGCGCATCAGTCAACGTGCGTGCGTGGTGGTCGTCGAAACCCCATGCGTTGCGGTTTACCGGCCTCAAGTTCAGCGTGGAGAACGCGTTGATCTGCCCGGCGTGGGCGATCGTTGACACCGGGCCGAGAAGGCCCTGGGGCTGGCCGACGCATGTCCCGTTGTAGCTCCGGATACGAGTCAGATACAGCTTCACGACGTCAGCGGTCGTGACCTGTCGGGCGAGAATGGCCTTCTGGATCTCGGCGATCGTCGCCTCTTCGACGCTGAACGGCGCCTTCTTTCCGCCACTGCGTGCGGCGGTCACGACGTCACGGCCGGATGTCGTCACGAGGCACGCGGCGAGCCCAAGCACACCAAGTCGGCACAGTCTTTTCTGCATGCGACTCATCATCGTCTCCAGGGTCTTCAGGGTCTCCAGGGTCTCCAATCCGACGGAGGCTTAGAAGTGAGGAGGGCTGACCGACCGGCCGGGCTCGGCTGGAAGTGGCCCAAAATCTCGCGGCGGGACGCGATGCTTCGTCGCCGCGGTGTATGCGGACGCAATGCGCAGCAGCATCGGCTCGTCGAACGGGCGTCCCGCGAAGTCGACGCCGACCGGCAGCGCGGCCGGCGTTGGGCCGACGAGCCTGGTGCCGTCGGGCGACGACGGATCCATCACCCGGTCGTAGACGTGGGTCGTGAACCCCGCCGGTACCGTGATCGTCGGGAAGCCCTGCTGGCCGAAGACGGTCCAGTGATAGACCCCGCGATTGTTGACCGTCGGCTCTTCCGGCTGCTGAATCTTGAGCGGCGGGATGTTCATGGTCGGGTAGAGCACAGCGTCGACGTGGAGCTCGGCCATGCACTGCAGGACGGTCTCCTGGAAGGCGAAGCGCTGGAGCATCCGCTCCGCCATGTTCATCTGCGTCGGTTCCGCGGCGGCGCCGGCGCGCAACGCCGAGCCGCCGACGCGGGCGGCGCTGGTCACGGCGAGGAACTGTGGATCCGTGATCTGGCGGACCTTCGTCGTCATGTCGCGCGCGGTCTTGATCGCGGCATCGCCGCGCCGCCTGACGTAGAGCTCGCGCATGTACCGGCTCTCGCCGTCGGCGGCGGCCGGACCGAATCCGCGGATCGTCACCGCATCGGGCGCGAGCGACGGGTTCATCGCCAGGTCGACGAGCGTGGCGATGTGATCGCCCGTCGGCTTCCCACTGGCATCGACGGGAAACAGTTGCGGCACCTGGCGCGTGAACAACGCGTTGAGGGCTTGCGGCGCATACGTGTTGATGCAGCTCTGGAACAGCGCGCCATCCGGCCCCGGGTCCACGATCGTGGCGCCGAGCCGGCGGAGATCGCCGACCGCAGCGTCCACGATGTCGATGGTCTCTTCGTCGGTCTTGGTAAACAGCCGCTTGTTCATGAATTCCCGTGCGACGCCGATCCGAACGCCGTCCAGCCGCTGTCCATGCGCGAAGGTGTCGTACGGCTGTGACGGCGTGCGCCCGATGCTGAAGACGGTCAGTGGATCCTTGGGGTCGTAACCCGCGATGACGCCCAGCACGCGGGCGGCGTCCTCCACCGTGCGGCAGATCGGCCCGACGCGTGTGTTGATGCCCGCTCCGATCATGCCGTCCCGACTGACCAGCTCCTGCGTCGGCGATATGCCGACGACGTTGGTCGAGCGCGCCGGAATGCGGATCGACGTGCCCGTCTCCTCGCCGATTGAGCAGGTCACCAGGTTGGCGGACACTGACGCGCCGCTGCCCGCGCTCGATACGCCCGGCGTGCGCTCCGTGTCGTAGGGGTTGCAGACGACGCCCCCGAACGCACTGCGCGGCTGCGTCCCTCCGACGTTCGCTTTGGCGAGGACGATCGCGCCGGCCTCCCGCAGCCGCTTGACGTTGGTCGCGTCGTGCGGCGGGCGATCGTTCGCAAACAGAATGTCCGCGCCCGACGTCGTGCGCATGTCGAACGTGTCGTACCAATCCTTGATGGAGACGACAACGCCCTGCAGCGGGCCAACCAGGCGGCCTGTCTCGGCCAGCGCGCGATCCTGCGCCGCGGCGACTTCCAACGCATCCGGCATCGCCGGATCGTCGTCCTTCAGGTCGGTCAGGCTGCGGGCCTTGTGATCGTCGAGCCCCAGCGCCATGCGCCGCGCTGGCCTGAGGTTCAACGTCCCCAGGGCGTTCAGCTGGCCGGCGTGCGGAATGGTCGCGATCGGGCCCAACAGCCCTTCCGGCTGACTGACGCACGTTCCGTTGTAGGCCTTGATGCGGGTCAGATAGAGATTCACCAACTCGACGGTCGTGATCTTCCTGGCCTTGATTGCGGATTGGATGTCGGCAATCGTGGCCTCTTCGACGCGAAACATCGTCTTCGGCTGCGCGCCGGAGGCGTGGCCCCAGCTGGCGTACAACACCGTGATGGCCGCGACGGCCGCCGCGCCGGCGCCGGCCCAGGGCCTCCAACGGCCAAACCGCCTCGCATTCCGGGATGTCGCAATCATCGCGTGACCTCGTATGGTTTCGCTCGTTCGAGCCGCCGCGGGCGCGAGCGACCCATCAAAACGACACTCGTACGGCCAGCTGCCCCGTGCGAGGCTGATTCGCCTGCCCGTTCGGCGCGCCAAATGTGGCCGACGTTTCAAGCGTGTTGTACGTGAACTGCGCGTGGTTGTAGACGTTGAAGACCTCGGCGATGCCAGTGAGCTTGAGACCGCCGACGCGCACGTCCTTCGCCAGATGCAGGTCGAGTGTCTGGAACGAATCTCCGTAGAAGTTGTTTCGCGGAATGATGCTCAAGTTGCTGCGCACGCGCGTCGACCCGATACCCAGTGGATCGACGTTGGTGTTCGTCGTGTATGCCGGGTTCGGCGACCCGTAGCCGAAGTACGCCGAGAACGAGAAGCCTCTCGGCAGCGTCCAGACGCCGTTGCCGCGCAAGGTATGGCGCTGGAAGTTCGACGAGGTCGCCCAGTCGGTCATGATGTTGAAGGTATTGGTCTGCATCGCCCCAAACCCCGCGCTGCCGACGCCTGTGTCGTGCTTGTAGAACATCAGCGTGTAGGTCACGCCCAGCTGGAAGTTCTTGTGGTAGCGCCGCGTGAATGACGTGGCCAGGCCCATATAGTCGGAACGCCCCTGGCTGTCGTCCAGGTGGATCGAGCCATATGCCGGATTAGGCCGGCCGTACACGTTTGGATTCAGCGGCAATGCCGTCGCGGGGTTGTAGAAGAGATTCGGATCCCGCTGGCTGTCCTGGTGGTAGCCGGAGTACTCCACCAGGTCGGCGTCGAATCCCATCAGGTCGGTCAGCTGCTTCTGAAAGCCGACCATGTTCTGCCAGGCGTACGGCATTTGCATCTTGTGCGCGATCACGACGATCGCCTGCGGCTGCAGCGGAACCAGGCCGGACAACACCTGCGCCGGGGTGACGCTGCGCGTGGGATTCAGCACGAATCCCGGCAAGCCGTCGTTCGTGTACGTGTTCCCGATCACGTTCTGGCCGTTATAGAGCTGCTGATCGACCGGCTGCTCCGACATCGTGCTGTAGTAGAGTCCGCTGCCGCCGTGGATCACGAGATCGCTCGACCGGCGCGGGCTCCAGGCGAACCCGACCCTCGGCGCGACATCGTGCAGGTCGCGGATGTTGGTTCGATACCCGTAGTCCTCGGCGCCGAACGGCGGGTAACCGGTCGTGATGGGAATCAAGGTCGACGTGACGCCGGGTGACACGAAATCGTCCCACGCGACGTCATACCGAACGCCCAGGTTGAGGCTCAGCCCGCCGCCGGTCCGCCACGTGTCGCCGATCCATCCGGCGATCATGGGCCGCGGGATGTCAAAGTTCTGATCGTGGTAGTAGTTGATCTGAAACGTCGTAGCGGTCGAGTCGAGCCCGCTCAGATCCCATAAGGCTGGGTTCAGCGCGGCAGCGGCGGGAAACCGCGCCGCGGCATTCGCGGGCAGCTTGCTGAAGCTCAGCGTTCCACGGACCCCCTTCTGCCAGTCGCCGCTGTCCTTGCCCAGCCGGACCTCGGTGCCCATCTTGAAGTCGTGCGATCCCTTGTGCCACGTCAGGTCGTAGCGGGTCGTCGCGAAATCTTCGAACCAGTTTTGCGGATAGTTCGACGGCGTTCCGAGCGAGAGGCCCGGGAAGCTGTAGGTCGGCGTCGCCGGAACGCCCGCGGCCGCCTGATAGAACCAGTGATAGTGGAAGTAGTTGACCTTCAGCTCCTGCAGGACGTTGGACGAACCGGCGTGCGACCAATTCGCGCTGCTGAAGTTCGAGTCGTACAGCTGGCTGATGCCGGCGCTCGGAACGGTGGTATCCGAATCGGTCGTCAAGCTGCGCGAGTAGCCGGAGCGTACGGTCAGATGGTCCTTGTTGGAGATCTGGTAGTCGAAGCGCCCAAGAGGCTTTCGCTGATCGTTTTCGGTTGGGAGCTGAAACTGCTGGCCGGGCAGTGCGGCCGGCGCGAGGATGAGCGTGTTCGGTGCGCGCTCGCCCTCGTAGGCGAAAAAGAACTGCATCCGGTCCTTGACGATGGGCCCGCCGATCGTGCCGCCGACCTGCTGGTTCTGGTACGGCAACACGGTATGGGTATAGGCGCTGGCGGCGTTCAGGCTGCTGTCGCGAAAGAAGCCGTACATGCTGCCGGCCAGCGCGTTCGTACCGGCCTTCGTCACGGCCTGCACCTGAATCCCCAGCGACCGCCCCATCGTCACGTCGAATAGATTGGTGATGATCTGGTACTCGGCGATCGCGTCGCGGCTGATGATGGGCTCCCCGAAATTCGAGTTACTCGCACCGTTGGTGATGTTCTGACCGTCGAGATTGAGCTGAAACGCCGCGTCCTGATTCACGCCGGGCTGGTTGGCCATCGAATTCATCGTGATGCCCTTGACCAGCGTGGCGAGCTGCTGCCAGTTGCGGCCGGCGATCGGAATGTCCTCCATCTGACGCGAGTCGACGTTGCCCGCGACCCGGGCCTGCTGAACGTCCACGATAGGCGCGGCGCCGCTGACCGTGACGCTCTCGGTCATGGTCGCGAGCTTCATCGTGAGCGGAATGTTCGCGTTCTGCCCGACGAGCAGTTCGATGCCTCTGACCAACGTGGACGCGAACCCTTCGAGCTCGGTGTGGAGGTCATAGCGGCCGGCCTGCAGGCCCACCAAGCGGTACTCGCCGCGGATCGTCGTCACGTCGCTGAACTGTCGGCCCGTTTTCACGTCGGTCGCGTTGACCATGACGCCCGGCAGAACGGCCTTGGACTCGTCGACGACAACGCCGGACAGAGTGGTTTCCTGCGCATAACCCAACGCAGGAGACGCCAGCCACGCGCCGATCATCAGGAGTCGTCGGAGCACTCTCCACGGTTTCGCTGTCATTTGGCCTCCAAAGGCGCAAATTCTTCGCGCGAGCGATCTCGGTCAGTTGAATGCGAGACACAAGGCAAGATGCAGACCAGGCGCCGCGAAAGCCTGACGCTGAAAAAGGCTGAAATGGCGGCGGTTCTTGCGCGGGTGCGTCGGACGACGCGCTACATGTTTGTGGCCGTCGGTTCTGGAGGCGCCAACTCTGTCGCCTCGAGCGGCGCGCGGCAGGCGGCATGCGTGGGCTCACCGTGGGGAATCGCGGACCCGCGGCGATCGAACGTTCACAATTGTCTCGAACGTTGCTCGTGAGAACAATTCTGTGGGACGGCGTGCCGCGGCGTTTGATTATCAGGATTTCTTGAGCTCGGCGTACTCATTCCTCGTACACCAGCCGGTAAGGTCCCTTTCTTCACCGAACATCCAGGAGCGGGTTTGCGCGGGGCGTGGCTCGTCGTCCGTGGCATGCGCAGCGACACGCAGAGTGCGTAACACGTCACCCACGATTCCCGGGCGCTTGCGGGCGAAATCCGGGTTTTCAGCAAGGCTTGGACTGGTGAGCTCTTTGCCTGGACAGCTGGTCATGAAACGCCGGGACTGGTCGCTCGCTTCGATGGTATTGGTGATCGCGCTATTGTCTGCCGCGGCGTGCAGCTCGCCAAAGGCTGCGCCCGGCCCATCGCCGCCACCCGCTGTGGCCGTGGTCGACCTGATCGAGCGCGATGTGCCGTTGCCAAGTGAATGGATCGCCACGCTCGAGGGCTACGTGAACGCGCAGGTGCGGCCGCAGGTCACCGGCTATCTGGTCAGGCGGACCTATCAGGAGGGCCGCGTGGTTCGCAAAGGCCAGGTGCTCTTCGAGATCGATCCGAGGCCGTTCGAGGCCGCCGTCAGCCAGGTGAAGGCCCAAGTGCTCCAGGCTGAAGCCCAGCTCGCCCGGGCGGCGCGCGATGTCGAACGCGACACGCCACTGGCTGCGCAGAGGGCGATCGCTCAAAGCCAGATCGATACCGAGATTCAGACGCAACTGGCCGATCGTGCAGCAGTCGACGCCGCCAAAGCCGCGCTCGAGACGGCGGAATTGAATCTCGGCTTCACGCACGTAACGTCACTCATCGACGGCGTCGCAGCTATCGCAACGGCCCAGATCGGCGATCTGGTTGGGCCTGCGAC
>DASZFS010000124.1:0-3390 GCA_035939575.1 Vicinamibacterales bacterium
ATTTGACGGTCGGAATCGCCAAAGACGAGACGATTTCACAAGAAACTGCGACGCGTGGGTCGAATACTGGGGGATCAGCATGTCTGAAGCCTCTCCGCTGGCTCCCCTGAACAGTGAGTCGCGCCCAGATCAGATCTTTCCGACGTTGAACTCGGAACAGATCGCTCGGATCTCCGCGCACGGGACAAAGCGGCAGATCGAGCCTGGACAGGTGGTCTATGAGCCCGGGACAGAAGACGCGCCGTTCCTCGTTGTCGTCGCTGGTCAGCTCCAGCTGGTTCGCCCGTCAGAGACAGGAGACACGCTGATCACCGCGCTCGTCCCGGGGCAATTCACGGGCGAGGCCAACATGCTGGCGGGACATCGTCCGACGGTTCGAGTCCTGGCGACCCAAGCGACGGAGGTCCTCCAGCTCACACGCGCGCAAGTGCTCGCCCTTGTGCAGACCGACGCCGAACTCGGCGAGATCCTCATGCGCGCGTTCATTCTGCGCCGGGCCGAACTCATCGCGCGTGGGTTTGGTGACGCGGTACTTGTCGGCTCGCTGCACTCTTCCGGAGCGGTCCGCATCAAAGAATTCTTGACGCGCAACGGGCATCCATACGCCTTCGTCGACCTCGATCGTGATCCGGACGTCCAGGAGTGGCTCGATCGGTTTGGCGTGGCCGTCGAGGATGTGCCGGTGGTGATCTGCCGTGGCGACATCGTCCTTCGGAACCCGACCAATGAGCAGATCGCGGACTGTCTCGGTTTGAACGAGGCGATCGACCAGACGCGTGTGCGTGACGTGATGGTCGTCGGTGCGGGACCAGCGGGCTTGGCCGCGGCCGTGTATGGTGCGTCGGAAGGGCTCGATGTCCTCGTGCTGGACTCGCATGCGCCCGGTGGACAGGCGGGGTCGAGTTCACGCATCGAGAATTATCTCGGCTTTCCCACCGGCATCTCTGGACAGGAACTGGCGAGTCGCGCCTACGTGCAAGCCCAGAAGTTTGGCGCCGAGATCATGATCGCGAAGACCGCGACGCAGCTCACGTGGGGCGGGCAGCGGTACGCCGTGCGGATCGACGACGGAACGAGCGTTCCCGCGCGAACGGTGATCATCGCGACCGGAGCGGAATACCGGCAGCCGACACTGGCGAACCTGGCGCAGTTTGAAGGCGCCGGCGTGTACCACGGGGCGACGTTCGTCGAATCGCAGTTATGCAGCCGCGAAGAAGTCATCGTCGTCGGGGGTGGCAATGCCGCCGGCCAGGCCGCGGTCTTCCTCGCGCGGACCGCCAGTCGGGTCCATATGCTCATCCGTTCGGAGGGTCTGGCGGCAACGATGTCGCGCTATTTGATTCGACGAATTGAGGAGAGCCCCGCGATTGTGCTGCACTCGCACGTCGACCTCGTCGCGCTCGAAGGCGACGCTCACCTCGACCACGTCCAGTGGCGAAACAACATCACCGGTGTTGTCGAGGCTCACGACGTCAGGCATGTGTTCTTCATGATCGGCGCTGTGCCGAATACTCGTTGGCTTGAGGGCTGTGTGGTCCTTGACGCAAAGGGGTTCGTGAAGACAGGCACGGACTTATCGCAGGCCGACCTGGTGGCCGCCCACTGGCCGTTGACTCGCGCCCCGTTTGTTCTCGAAACAAGTCTTCCGGGAGTCTTCGCCGTGGGTGACGTCCGGTCCAGCAGCATGAAGCGCGTCGCGTCGGCAGTGGGCGAGGGAGCCAGTGTTGTCGCGCTGGTCCATCAAGTCCTACAGCAGTGATCGGCGACAGGATGCGATCTGAGACGCACGCGCGAGCTGTTATTGGTCGGTGGACTGCGCAATCGAGAGCGTGGTAGCGTTCGAGACGGCCGGTCAACTCGTTCTGGGGGAGTGATGAGCAGCGACGGTTCAGTTGATGAAACACCGGTGAAGTACCTTCACCTGAAGGAGAGTTCGTCGATTCCGTCTCTGTTGTCCGGCGCCGATTCATTTACGATCACGCGGCTGGAGTCGTCAAGCGGGCTGGCGGAGCCGATCACGAAGGTCTCGACCGTTCCCGCGCTGCTCGTGGCGGTGTCGATCACATCGATAGCGAGAGCCGACTATCAGTTTTGGGTCGACGAGAAGCGAATCCCAACGCCTTACATTCCAGCGTTCCGGTCCACCGTGATCGATCTTGATGCGCGGCCCAGCTGCTGGGTGAGACGTGCGTTCGACTACGTACTGTTTCATATTCCTCGCAAACTCCTGGACGACATTGCGGCCGATCTCGCCGTCGGCGCCGTGGACACCTACAAGGTCTCAGTCGTGGAAGAAGACCTCGTGCTGACACAACTGACCAAGAGCATGCTTCCCGCCATCGGACGACCAGGCTGGCCTTCCCCTCTGGCATTGGACCACCTCAACCTGATCCTCAGCGCTCATGTGCTCCAAAAATACGGAGGATTGCGAAAATCGCCCACGGCCTCGGTCGGCGGCTTGGGGCCGTCACAGAAACGCCGAGCGACGGAATTGCTGAGCGAAGATCTGTCGGGACGAATCCGGCTCTCAGAACTGGCAGCGGAGTGTGGTCTTTCAATCAGCCACTTCGCCCGGTCATTCAAGGCGAGCTTCGGCGTCTCTGCTCACAGATGGCTGGTGCAGCGCCGGATTGAACGTTCGCAAGAGCTTTTGATAGAGACGCGTGAATCACTCGCCGATATTGCCGACCAGGCGGGCTTTGCGGATCAAGCGGCTTTCAGTCGCACGTTCCATCAGATCGTAGGCATCAGTCCGGGTCGATGGAGGCGAGACCATCGGCGCTGATCCGCACCTCACGCCTCTTCGCCGGTCATCACCGACACAATGCGAAGCAATAACTGACAAAACCAGCGGAATCCCGCAAGAACTATTCGCCCCCTTCTCGTAGGCTGAGGTCTGTGAAGAGGAGGGCAAGCGCACCGTCTTTCAGCTTGATGAGGAGGTGACACGGATCCTCGATGAAGCGTGGAAAGTCGCGAATCAAGGACGCCGCGGGTGACACCTGACGGGCTGCCGTTCGCTCCGTCCACGAGTACCTAACGTTATATCGTCACTTGTGCAATGGCGGCGCGAACGCGCTTCTGTTCCCCTACGGAGGTCATGTGACCAAATCCAATAAGGACATCGTGCTCGAAGTACTCAGGAGATCCTTTGTCGAGGGAGATCCAACCGTCGTCGACCAGTATTTTGGCGCGAAATACAGACAGCACAACCCACTCATCGCAGACGGCCCGTCAACAATTGCCAAAATGATTCCGACCCTCACTGGCCTGACCTACGAACCTGGCATGGCGGTCGCGGATGGCGACCTCGTCATGGTTCACGGGCGGTACACCGGTTGGGGACCAAAGCCAATGGTCGCCGTCGATATCTTCCGCGTCGAGGACGGC
>DASZFS010000125.1:0-14041 GCA_035939575.1 Vicinamibacterales bacterium
AGCGTGCGAACGCTATTTTAAGAGGTACACGACCGTCGTCTCAGTGTCGGCCGGATCCGGCGTCGGATCTCCGTATATCTCCCACGAGTGCCCAGCGGACTCCCTCCGATTCGCCGCCATCCATTTTCTGATCGCGTCGTGTGCCTCGTTCATCCGGTTGTACGGGCCGCGGTGGACGGCGACGGCAGCCTCGCCCCCTTGCGTTTCGGTCGCGTACACCTCGCCCGCAGTGTCAAATGTGCGAGTGACCTCCACACCAAAGTCGCAGAGTATCGGCGCGCCCGACTGTGTCGGGTGGTGGTAGAGAAAAACGTTGTGGCCATCAGTCCGCAGGTCTGGCTGGCCGCGAATGAACTCCCAGACCTTGCCAAGGGCCGGCCCCCATGCCGAGCCGACCGCGCCCGGCGCGACCTCGCGCCGCACCGCGGCCAGCTTTCTGGGGTGAACCGTCTGTAAGTGGACGGAGACGGGCATTCCTCGATCGTAAACCACCTGATCCGACGACGACGGCGATCGCCACGGTGAGCGCGATCACGTCTCCGCGCGCGACGCTGGTCGGTCGCGCCGCCCCCGTCACGATCGCCACGCGACCGATGAAATCGCCTGAACCGCAGCGGGTGGCACAAGTGGCGAAGTATACGCCACGGCATATACTTATTGGTTCGGAGGAGCAGTCCGTGAGCGAGTCCGAAGAAGACTTTGCGACGATGTTTGAAGCCTCCGTCAAGGCGCGACAGTTCAGTCGCGGCCAGACGGTTGCCGGCACCATCGTCTCCATCGGGAGCAAGGTGGCGTTCGTGAACCTGGGCGGCAAGGGCGAGGCGGAAATCGATCTTGCCGAGCTCAAGGACGCCGATGGCCACATCGACGTCGCCGTCGGCGGTCGCATCGAAGCGATGGTCGTGTCCACGAGAGGCGCCATCGTCCTTTCGCGCAAGAGGGTCCGCAGCACCGCCACGCAGCGGGAGCTCGAGGACGCGTTTCGAGCCGGGTTCGCCGTCGAAGGGAAAGTCGTGCAGGTCGTGAAGGGTGGCTATGAAGTACGGATCGCGCGCGAACGGGCGTTTTGTCCGCTCTCGCAGATCGACATCGCGCGTACTGAAGATCCGTCCATCCACGAGGGACGCACCTACGCGTTCCGCGTCATCGAGTACCGCGACGGCGGGAAGAACGTTGTCGTCTCGCGCCGCCAGCACCTCGAAGACGAGCAGCGTGCCAGCGCCGCCGAGATGCGCAAGTCGATCGCGCCCGGCGCGGTGATCACCGGACGTGTCGTGTCGGTGCCGGCGTTTGGTGCCTTCGTGGATCTTGGCGGCGGCCTCCAGGGCTTGCTGCACGTCTCTGACATGAGCTGGTCACGTGTAACCAGCCCGGGAGAACTCGTCGCCGCCGGTGATTCGATCACCGTGAAGGTGTTGAGGGTGGACGAGGCGACACAGAAGATCGCGCTCGGCCTGAAGCAGCTGCAGGGCGATCCGTGGGCGAGCGTCGCAGGCGGCTATGAAGTCGGCCAGGTGCGCAACGGCCGTGTGACGCGCGTCGCCGATTTCGGCGCCTTCGTCGAGCTCGAACCAGGCATCGAAGCGCTCGCGCACGCGTCAACGTTCGCGCCGACTGGACGTGCCGGCGGGTGGACGGAGTCGGTCGCCGTCCGTTCGTCCGTGACCGTCGAGATTCTCAGCATCGACGGGGCGCAGAAGCGCATCGGCGTGGCGATTGTCGACGAGGCATCAGCGCGTTCCGCGCACGCCGCGCCGCCGAAGGACGCCATCATCCCCGGCGCGCTGGTGACCGGCAAAGTGGAGCGTCACGAGAAATTCGGCGTCTTCGTATTCCTGGCGCCCGGACGCACCGGCTTGATTCCGATGGCCGAAACCGGCGTCGATCGCGACGCCGACCTGCTGAAGATGTTCCCCATCGGCTGCGAGGTCGAGGTCGTTGTGCTCGAAATGGATCCGTCGAGCCGGCGCATTCGTCTGAGCCGGAAGGCGGTCGCCGAGCAGCGCGAGCTGGCGGAACTTCGCGAGTACTCCGCGCGCGCAGACACGGCTCCGACCACCTCCGTCGGTTCACTCGCTGACAGCCTGCGCGACGCGCTCAAGGGACGGTCGTAGGCCCGTCGCCACGGGCTGCGAGAAACGCGGAAATGTCACCGGCCCGAACGGCAAACTGCTCGTCGAGATGATGAACAAACGCGATGCCGAGTCGCGCAGCGAGTCTGCCTTACCGACCGTCGTCTTGCCTGCGCCGCCAGGACCGACGAGTCGAATAGTGTGAGGTTCGATTCGGTTCACTTCAGATCGGTGTCGCTGGATTGTCGATGACAAAGCGCCAGGTTCCGTCCCGCTGCCGGCGAGCAACCTCCGTACTCAATCCGCGCAGGACCGTCGCGGAAGCGGCCGTCGCAGATGGTGTGATGGTCCACGCACCGTGCAGCACAGCCAGACCGTCAGGCCCCTCAATCACGCCTCGGGTGTCCAGACTCATGTGCCCGCCAGCAGCTAACCACTGCTCGAGCGCAGCTCTCACCCTGCCATGACCGGCGACCGGCTCACCGCCAACAACAACGGTGGCATTCGGCTCGAAGAGTGCGAACAGTTCGTCGAGATCGCGGCGGTTGAACGCGTCCCTGAACATCGCGTGCAGCTCTTGCGGCTGGTGAGCGGGCATAGTCGCAAAATACTACTCAGTTAAGCAGCGGACGAAGAGCGCTTGGCCATGCACTCACGGCACAGCACGCGTGGCCTCGCTCCTGATAAGTCGTCAAGGACTTCGCCCCGAACTGTCGAACCGAACAAGTAGCGCTCGTCAGGACCAGCCGCAGCTTAGGATGGTATTTACCCGGCCAACCACGAGTCGTTTCGCGTTCATCGGAGGTGTCTCGGCGATAGTGGGTGCCGTCCGTTAGCCGCGCGGCGCGAGATAGCGCTTGCGCGCGCGGACGGTGTAGCCCGGGTCGTTCACCTTCACGGTCAGATCGTGGAGCTTGCCGTCGAGCTTCTGCGGCACGAAGCCGAGCGCGTACTGGTGGTGCAGTTCGTCGATGACGCGATCGAACTTGCCGACCAGATCGCCCGGCGAGGTCAGCTCGAAGTAGCCGCCGCCGGTCGCCGCCGCGATCTTCGCCATTCCCTCGTCGGGCTTCTGCATTGGGGCCTCGTTGCGCCGCTGCGGCATGATCCCGCGTGCGCCGAAGCCTTGCGTCGCGCGCTGCTGCGCCATCGGCGCCAGGCCTTCCATGCCGACGGCGTAGATCATGATGTCGTTATCCTCGGCGCGCTTCATCTCGTCCTTCATGGACTTGGCGTGGCCGCTGAAGTCGAGCGGCTCGTCGACACCATCACTCAACGCGAGAACGACGCGGCGGCTTTTTTCGAGCAGGAGCTTGTCGATCGAGCGGTCGATCGCGTTCCACAGCGGCGTCGGCCCATCGCGCTGCAAATCGCGGTGCAGCACTTTGAACAGCGCATCACGGTCCGACGTGAAGTCGTCCGGCTCGATGACGATGTCTTTGCCGAAGTTGCCGATGCGGAGCCGATCCTCCGCGAGCATGCCGTGGATGAACGTTTCCGCGGCGCGGACCTCCAGCTCGAGGTTCGGCTTCATGCTGCCGCTGCGGTCGAGCAGCATGATGCCGGTGATCGGCTGAAGGTTGTTCGAGAAAACGGTCAGCTCCTGCTTGACGCCGTTATCGTCGACTTCGAAGTTGTCCCGCGTGAGGTCGGGCGCGAGCCGTCCCCGCGAGTCAGTGACCGTCGCGTAGACGGCGACAGTGCGCGTCGTGGTGCCGAACGTCGGAGGCTGCTGCTGCGCGTGCGCGAGGGCGAGCGCGGCCGCGACGACGCAGCCAGTTGTCAAGAGTCGACCCGACATCGAGAACTCCACCAGGGGCTGGCACCCTCATCTTACCCTCTCTCCGCATGAGTGCGTCGATCGATCGTCGAAGACGAGAACCTAGAACGCCGGTGACATCCAGGTGCGCCCGCTCGGGAGTCGCCGTCCGCACTGGCGACCGCGTGTTCTGTTAGCATGCGCACCGTTGATATGCTGACCGATCCCAAGCCAGAAACCCGCACGCCGACACCCTCGTTTCTCTGGTGGCCGGCCATCGTGATGATGCTCGGCACGCTTCTCTCGTACGTGGACCGCGGAAGTCTGGCGCTGCTCTCGCCGATGTTTCTCAGCGACATTCACATGAGCGCGCAGGACTACAGCTGGTGCATCAGCGCGTTCAGCTTCGCCTACATGTTCGCCGCGCTCGCCTGGGGATCGATTCTCGACCGAATTGGGCTGCGCCTCGGCATGGCGATCTCGCTCTCCATCTGGATGGTGTCGAGCGGGAGTCACGCGTTGATGACGTCTTTCCTCGGCTTTGCAGTGGCCCGGGCGGCGCTCGGCATCGGCGAAGGATCGATCTTTCCCGGCGGGTTCCGGACGGCCCTCGACTCGTTGCCCGTCGACAAGCAGGCGCGCGGAATTGCGTTGGCGTACAGCGGGTCGTCCGCGGGATCGATTCTCGCGCCGATCATCCTCACACCGGTCGCGCTCGCCTACGGCTGGCGCATCGCGTTTCTCGTGACGCCGGCGCTGGCGTTCGCGTGGCTCATGATCTGGCTTGGTACGGTCGACCCATCCAAGTTCCCGAACAAGAGCCGCACCGTGCAGCGCTTCGTGTTCCCCGACATGCGCGAGCGGCGTTTCTGGAGCCTCGTGGCCAGCTACGCGTTGGGTGCGCTGCCCGTTGGCGCGATCACGTACATGACGCCGCTGTATCTGTCGCGGGCGTTCGGGTTGACGCCGGCGCAGTTGGGATTCGTGCTGTGGATTCCGCCAGCCGGGTTGGAAGCCGGCTACTTCTTCTGGGGCTGGGTGGCCGATCGGTTCGGGCGCGCGGGCCCGCGGCCGGTCTGGTTGATCATGCTGATGGCGCTGCTCGTGCTCCCGCTGGTGGCCGTCGATTCGTTCCATCACGCGCCGATGGCGATTGCGCTCCTGACGTTCGGCTTGTTCGCCTCGGGCGGTCTGGTCGTCGTGACGCTGCGTACCGGCGCGCTCGCCTACCCGCACGAACAGCGCAGCATGGCGGCGGGGATTGCCTCATCGTCGTTCTCGGCTGCCGTCGCGTTGACCTTGCCGATCCTCGGACGTCTCTTCGACCAAGGCCAGTATTCCGCCGCGTTCACGTTGGTGGCGATCCTGCCGATCGTCGGCGCGGCCATCTGGTGGCTGCTGCCCGTTCGACACGGGGAATGAGTCACGCGGGGCAAAGCGGCTGCCGGTTGTGATCGTGACGCCTGACTTATTTGGATCAATGAAATCAGGTCACACGGGACTAATCGTCGGTAATGCTTGCGTCCGAACTCTCGGCCGTCAGGTGCTGCCGCAGGAACCGCAGTGTCTGCCGCAGTATGTCGCGAGACGTTCGGCTGTCGTCGAAGAGATCAAAGGCGTGCGGGCCTTCGGTATGGTTCACGAAGGCGATCGGGAGATTCTCCACAAGTCCCTGACACATGAAGTTATCGATGGAGGCATTGATCCCTGGAAACTGGTCGCGTCCGGCCCTGGTGATGAGCAACGGAACATCCCGCCGAAGATCCCTGATTGTACGGCCCGCGCCTGGGTTGGCGAAACCGAACTGCCGCGCAGCGTCCGCGACGTGCGTTGTGTCGTTGAGGTCGAGAAGGCATCCGTACCCGAAGACCGCGCAGGCCGGCGGTCTAGTGGCGTCCTGCATGATGGTTGTGAGTGCCGTCGGGACGTTCCCAGACACCGCGATGACCCCGACCCGCGCCGCATCGATCCGCAACGATCGAGCCGCTTCATGAATATGCTCGAAGAGGGCCTGAAGATCCGCGACGGGGTCACGGTTCGTGTAAGCGACTGCCACCATACCTGACAGGGCGATCAACTGGCACATCGAGACCGTCCACCCGATCTCTTTGTGGGTCAAGGTGGTCGGACGGGGTTCCATCGTCCCCGGGTAGCCTGCCACGATGATCACTGCTGGCCAGCGACCATCATCCGTTTGGTCGGGCGGGTAGTAGAGGTCCATGCCCAGACGACGATCCGGCGGGCCGTACGCGACATCGCGCCGTACGGTCACGTCGTCCATCCCGTCCAACTGCAAGCACACGCGACGCGTGAAGGTGTCACTGGGTGGCACTTGAGTCATTGACCCTCCAAAACTGGCGGCGGTTTCGCGAACGACCTCCAGGCCAGCAGTGTGATTCCTCTTGTGGGCCTTGTGTCCAGTAGGGATAATTGAAATCTACTTGCGGGCAAGCTGATGGGGCTGCCTCCCTTCCGACGTCCCTTTAAGTCTCAAATCTCTGGTTCCGCACAGCGTGGCGCTGCGCGCCCTCCTTTGCGTTGTCGGAACTGCGTTCGACTGTGTGCGACATTCGATTAGTCTGGGGATAGACGCGGTCGTCTTTCACAGGGCCGCGGCTTCGGTGAGGATTCGTTGAGCAGCCGCCTCAGCGCGGCGACGCCTTCGTCCGTGCGATTGTTCGCAATCGCCTGGACGGCTTGAATCCGCGCCGGCTCGCCGATCGGTTTCCCCGATCGCGTTCACAGGTTTTTCGGCGGCCTGTAGAGCGTGAGTTGTGCGAAGGTGGCGCCGAGGTGGGCGGAGGGATCGTCCCAGAACTCTGCGACTTGTGGGTGACGATCGAGGGCGGCTTGGACCATGCCTCGCTGTATCCCTCGCCCCCGACCGTGCACGATGCGCACCTCGTGGAGCCCGGCGGCTGCGGCCGCGCTCACATATTCCGCGACTACCGAACTGATGTCGCGTGGCGAGAAAGCGTGGAGGTCGATTTCCGCTTCGATGGGAACGTGGATCGGATCACCCATCACGTCGAAATGCAAGAATGCACCAATGCATTCTGCATTGATCCCGCGAGGTCCGCAAACATTGCGTACGGCCGCCGCTTGCTGGTGAGCTTCTCAGTCGACTGATTCAAGGGCGTATGGAAATGAGGCACTCTTGCGCTTCGCCGTTGGTCTCGCGGGCGCACTCAGCCAATTACACAAACGAGAGGTGATCCCTGCAGGTAGCCGTCCTTCCGTGAACGGGAGACTGCCGGTTAGCATTTCGCACAACAGGACCCCCAGGGTGTAGAGGTGAACTGCGCGGCGCCCTACCTAATCTCCACGCCTTCAGAGTCGCTGGTCGGGTGCGCCGCCTGTGCTACGGCGTTCGCTGATACGTAGCTGCGATTTCGCCTTCGCCGACGACATGCGGCCTGATGGCGTCCAGGACATGATTCGCAAAGAGTCCTGGCTGCCACACGAGCTCCTCATCGAGCGCGTAGACGGTGAATCGATAGTGATGGAGTTCGCCAACGGGCGGCTGAGGTCCACGATATCCCGGTTCGTCAAAATGGATGAGTGCCTGGAAGGCACCTCGGATATCCGCAGGAGCCTGGACAATCTCTCCAATCGGGAGGCCTTGCGGTAAGCCTTTCGCCGTGGACGGGATCCCGTAGACCATCCATTGCAGAAACACCGTGTCGGTTGGGAAGTGAGTATCGTGATCTTCGAGCGTCACCGCAATCTGCTTCGTGTTCGAGGGAAGGCCGCGCCAGATCAATGCTGGCGAAGTGTTCGCTCCCTGCGTCGTGTGCTGCCGCGGTATCAGCTGGCCAGGTTTCAGCGTGGGGCTCTCAAGGATGATGTGATGCGGTGCGGCCCAGGCCAGACTCCGAAGGGTGGCTGGTCCGATGACGCCAAGACTGATGAACACGCCTGAGCGATCGAACCTGGGGCTCACTTATCGTTCCCTCCTCGTGACTTTCAGATAGCCAACCTAACCGAACACGCGCACGTTAGTTGCGCCGTGACGGATGGCTAGCTCGAGAATCTCTCGCCGCTGTGATCGCAGCTCGTCGAGTGACATCGACCAATGATAAGGCCCCTGCCAATGCTCACGACGGCGCGTAATGGAGGCGGCGGGAGTCGAACAGCGAAGACACCCTCACCATCAACAACTGTACAAAAATCAATCGCTCAATGCCGACAAAATCGCTCAAAGTTCCGGGTGCAGGTACAAAACAGGTACAGCTCAGCCGAGCCTCGGGCTAGGGCTTCAAGGCCGCGGCGATCGTCCCTGGCGTCGATCGCGAGCGCGATCCCGCCAAATCGACTGATGCGACGATCCGAGATGAAAGACATACCGACAAGATCGCCCACCCGGTCCGACGAGGGCCAGACCATGTATAGCGCCACACGAGCGCCGACGCGATGCGCGTCGGTGGCAAACCACTTCGCGTAGTCGACGAGCAGAACGCGCGATTCCGGCAGCGCCGACGGTCCCTGCTGAAGGACGACGATCGACCATCCGCCTTCGGCAATAGCGCGCTGCGCATGCCCTGGCCGAATCAGCGCAGCCTTCCGATCTTCTTCGCGCTCTCCCGAACTTCCGATCGCACCGTATCTCCGACGCGGACCGCGTCCTCTGTTTCGTAATAGTGTTCGCTCCTTCCCGACTGGACGAGCGACAGGATTCCAAGGCCGCTGGTGATTCTCGGGTCACGGAGCACCTCGAATGCATGCTGCAACTCGTGGCCGATCGTCCCGATGAGGTCGACCGATTTCTGGTTCGTGTCGATGAGGATACTGAGGTAGCGGCACGCTTCAACAACGGACATGGTATGCAGAAGGCACCCCTTGACGGCGTGCCCGCACACGCCTGGCTGAATGGAGACGATGCCGTCAGTCTTTTGGATGCGCTCGACCAGACTCTTGAAAGTTGCCGAGCGTTGAAGGCCTTCTTCCAGCATGATGCCGATGGAGGGGTCGCCGGTGGAAACGCGCCAATCTTGAGGCAAATCATGCCCGCAGTCGGATGCCCCTGCGGCTGTGGCCGGACCCAACAAGATCGACAGCACGAACGCGGCCGGGGCCCATGCGATAGCGGCGATCCCAAGTTCCTTCATGGCCGTCCCTCCTGCCACAGGACGCGAGAAGGCCTGAAGAACTTGCTCACCGGCCTCGGACGCGGACGCCGGGGGAAGCAGTGCGAGCTGGCGGTCGCCTTAGAACCGTTTACGCCCAGGGTCTGTGCCGATCAAGACGCGGGCGGGCTGGAAGCACTTGCTCACGAGCACCTGACGCGGCAGACTGGGGCCCGATACAGGCCAGTCATGAAGACCAGGCATGGGCCGGATGCGGATGTGAGCGGCCTGCTGCAGGCTTGGGGTGCCGGGGACGTCGAAGCCCGGGACCGGCTGATCCCCCTTGTCTATCAGGAGCTCCGCCGGCGCGCGGCCGCATATCTGCGGCACGAGCGACCCGGGCACTGCCTGCAGCCAACGGCGCTCGTTCATGAAGCGTATCTGCGCCTGGTCATGCAGGACCGCGTCGCGTGGCAGAACCGCGCGCAGTTTTTCGGCGTCGCGGCGCAGATGATGCGCCGCATCCTGGTGGACCGGGCACGAGCGCGCAAGATGGCCAAGCGATCCGGCCGGTGGATGCGAGTCACCATGGACGAGGCGGTGGCTAAAGGCCACCCGCGCGAGGTTGAGCTCCTCGATCTCGACGAGGCGCTCACCGATCTGGCCGTGTTCGATGCCCGAAAGAGTCAGGTCGCCGAACTCCGCTTCTTTGGAGGCTTGTCCCTCGACGAGACGGGGCAGGTGCTCAGCTTGTCGGTCGCGACGGTCGAGCGAGAATGGCAGGCGGCCCGCGCCTGGCTGTACGCCCGTCTGACCCACACGACTCGACCATGACGCCTGAACGCTGGCGCCAAATCACCGAGCTGTTCCACGCGGCGCGTGAGCAGGATCCCATGCGGCGCGAGGCGTTTCTCGCCGGCGCCTGTCGCGAGGACGCGACGCTACGGCGGGAAGTGGAGGCGATGCTGACGGGGCATGACCACGGGGGTCCCCTCGACGAGGCTTCGCTGTTTACATCGGTCTTTCGGCTCGAGCCAGGCTTCGCCCTCGGGCCCTATCGCATCGAGCGCCTGATTGGCGCGGGCGGGATGGGCGAGGTCTACCGCGCGCGCGATACGACGCTCGGTCGCGACGTCGCCGTCAAGATTCTGCCGCGCGGGTTCACGAGCGACCATGAACGCCTGGCGCGGTTCGAGCGCGAGGCCCGAGTGCTCGCGGCCCTCAACCACCCGCACATCGCGACGATCTACGGGCTGGAAGAAGCCGACGGCGTGCGAGGTCTCGTTCTCGAGTTGGTGGAAGGCCAGACAGTGGCCGAGCGGCTCCACGCCGGCCCGCTCACGGTCTCCGAGTCACTCACCATCGCCCGTCAGATCGCCGACGCGCTCGAAGCCGCCCACGAGAAGGGGATCGTGCATCGGGATTTGAAGCCGGCGAACATCAAGATCACGCCGGAGGGCGTCGTCAAGGTCCTCGACTTCGGGCTTGCAACGGCGGGCGCGGGCTTGGGGCCGGATCGCTGCAAGTCGCCGACTCTGACGGTGGGCAGGACCGGGCCGGGGTTTATCCTCGGTACGGTGGCCTATATGAGTCCGGAGCAGGCGCGTGGGCGGGTCGTCGACAAGCGTGCCGATATTTGGGCGTTCGGCTGCGTGATGTACGAGATGCTGGCGGGCCGCGGGGCGTTTCCAGGCGAGACGATGTCGGACACGATCGTCGCCATCCTACAGCACGAGCCCCAGTGGAGCGCGCTGCCCGCGCAGGTTCCCGACGCCATACAGAGACTCTTGAAGCGATGCCTGAAAAAAGATCCGGCCGACCGCCTCCACGACGTGGCCGACGCGCGCATCGAAATCGTGGAGACACAGTCTGCGCCGCCGAGTGACCGCCATCTGGCAGCGCCCCTTGAAAGGAGAGAACGCGTTCTGTGGATGGCGTTCGCCTTGATGGCCCTGGCGACGACGGTAGCCGTGTGGCTGTTGGCTGGGCACTGGAATCGCGTCACGACGTCGACCGGCCTCGTTGAGCTCGGCGTGAGGTTTCCAGAGACTGTCCCGCCGGCTTATGGAGTCGCGGTTTCTCCGGATGGTCGCCGAGTGGCCGTTGGCACTGCTGGAGCTCGGTTTCAGATTTGGCTCTACTCGCTCGACTCAACTGAACCGCGTCCACTGCCCGGAACCGAAGGCGGAATGTTGCCATTCTGGTCTCACGACGGTTCGAGTATTGGATTCTTCACTGCTGACGGCAAGCAACTCAAGAGAATCGATCCTGCCGGCGGTCCAGCAGTCCTGATATGCGAAGTGACGGCTGGGACCTGGCTCAGTCAGGCTGGCACCTGGAGTGCCGACGGCGTGATTGTCTTTGCGTCGGCCTCTGAGTTGTTCCGAGTATCGGCATCCGGTGGCACTCCGGTGCCCATCGTGGTGAGCGATCAGGCCGGCGAGCCAAGCCGTCGATCCATGCCTCAGTTTCTTCCCGACAACCGCCACTTCATCTACCATGCGATAGGACCACACGGTGGCTCGGTGCATGCCGCCTCGTTAGATTCAGGCCAGACGAAGCGCCTGCTCGACTCCGATTTTGCAGCGGCGTACGCCGCCCCGAACTATCTATTGTTCGTTCGCGGCACGGCATTGATGGCGCAAGCTTTGAATCCAAAAACTCTCGATCTGGATGGCCAGGCAGTCCTCATTGCCCCCAACGTCGCTCCGGGCTTTCTCAACGGTCTCGCTCTATTCTCGGCTTCGAACACCGGTGTGCTCGCGTTCGTCAAGACGCGCGCGGGAACCGCAGGACAGTTAACCTGGGTCGATCGCGCCGGCAAGCCGCTCGGGTTGATCCCGCAGCCTCCAGGCGAGGAGTACCTCAACCCGGCCATCTCTCCCAACGGCGAACTGGTTGCCGTCAACCGCATGGATCCGCAGACCGGCAATTGGGATATCTGGATTGTCGACATCACTCGCGGCGTTTCAACGAGGTTCACATCCGAACCGGCGCGAGACAGTGATCCGGTTTGGTCCCCGGATGGGAGAGAGATTGTGTTTGCGTCCGACCGGGGAGGAGAGTTTGGCTTATACCGAAAGGCGGTTGGCGGTTCGGAGTCTGAAGAACTCCTGGCGAGAATCGAGGGTCATGTCGGCGCTGTCGTGCCGACTGACTGGTCGCGAGACGGGAAGTTTGTCCTGTTTAGTCAGTTCGACCCAGCCCCCTGGTCGCTGTGGGCCTTGCCGCTCGTCGGCAACCGCAAGCCGATTCGCGTTCTGCAGAACGAGTTCCGTCATTATGGTGGTCGTCTTTCACCAGACAACGATTGGGTTGCCTACCAGTCGTACGAGACCGGGAGCTTTGAAGTCTATGTCCAGCGGTTCCTCGCACCCGGGGAGAGGAAGCAGGTCTCGCGCGGTGCTGGAAGCCATCCTCGTTGGACGGCAGGTGGCCGCGAGCTTGTGTATGACAGCTTTGGCCGCGGACTGGAGTCCGTTGACCTTAACTTTAGCGGATCAGGTTTTCGCGCCAGCGTGCCGAAGACACTCGGCGCGCCGCCAATTCTTGGCCTGATCGACGCCAGAAGCGCTTACGACGTCACACGTGACGGCCAGCGCTTCCTCCTCCGCCAGCCGACCGGGCCGCCAGGGTCGGCGATGACAGTGATGCTCAACTGGACGGAGAGGTTGAAGAAGTGATGTGTCGGCGAAGTCCTCTTTCTCTTGAGTATCTTAGCGGCGCGGCGCCGCCCAATCTTCGCACTTCAAACCGGCGACTCTCTTGAACTCGCCGACGTTGGAGGTCACCAGCGTGGCGCCTCGTCGTCGTGCTTGGCCGGCGAGCAGCACATCGTACGCGCCAATCGGTGTTCCGGTGGTCTCGAGCTTGGCACGAACGGCTCCGGCCGCGCGGGCATCCTGGTCGTCAAATTGCGTCCACTCCAGGGGGCCAGCAAAGAACGCCTCCAGCCGTCGCGCGTTGCTCTCCTGGCGCTGACTCTTCGCGACGCCGTACCAGAGTTCGAACGCGACGATCGAGGACAGCAGGATGACGCTGTCTCTCGTCACCGCGCGCTGGAATCGGCGTCGCACGGGTTTCGGTGTGCCGTTGATCAGCGCGATACAGGCGTTCGTATCAAGCAGGTACGTCGTCATTGAACACATCTCGCTCTGGCGCGGGCGGCTGCCGCCGGCCTTCGGGCATGAAAGGCTCAGAGGCGAATCGGTCAAGTGCCGCGAACCAATCGGAGACGTCCGTGAACATCGGCTCCACGAGCACACCCTTGCCCGCTCGGCGGACCCTGACGCGGTCACCCTCGAATCTGAACTCGCGGGGCAGTCGCACAGCTTGACTTCGCCCGTTTCTAAAAAGCTTGGCGGTGGCCGTCATCGGACCTCCAGGTGATATATACCATGAGTCTATATCATCGGCGCGTCAGGGGTGGAGAGGCAGGTGTGGGAGAGCAGGTATGGGAGAGGTTGATGGAGGCGGCGGGAGTTTGGATAGACGTCCGACGTGCTTACTATTGCTCTGTCAGTTGTTTGTAGCGATCAGACTTCGTCATGATGGTGTCGTGTACCTAATATGTACCAGACTTTAGAGAGACTTTAGAGACAGATGAAGTCCATAAGCTATTTAGCTGCAATAACTTAACAATGGTGGAGGCGGCGGGAGTCGAATCGAGTGATTCGGCATGATCAGCAATGCGCAGGCGGCGGACTGACGATATCTACGCGGCCGTGCAGCAGTTCGATGCGGGCAATTCAGAACGGGAACACCTGAACGTCGTCGCATGCGTCGACTACGACCAGGTCTGCGGTCTGCAAGATGTTCAGGCGGTACTGACGGGCAAGGTCCACACCGACGACGGCAGTCCGGATCCGAATCTAATCCGCGCGTTGTTCGTGACGCCTCCCGTGTTTTCTCCAGCGTTCCAGCGCGAGCTCCTCTTCGACGCGCTCGGTGGGATCACCGTCGGAAACGAGGGGACGCTCATCGCCCTCGAGCGAAATCCGCTGACCGATGTCAGCGCCGTCCAGCGCGTGCGGGCCGGCGTCAACGCCGGCCGGGTGGGCAAGCAGCCGCGGCGATGATGATCACATCTTCTCGAGCCGCTCGCGGAGGTACCCGCGCCAACTCTCCGGCAGCGCTGAAACTTG
>DASZFS010000126.1:0-24627 GCA_035939575.1 Vicinamibacterales bacterium
CGACGGCGTGGCCGATCTGGTGGTCTATCGGCCGGGGCGGGGTCAGTGGTTCGCGAAGCTGTCGGGTGGCGGGACACGTCTCACCTACTGGGGCGTCAGCGGCGACCAGCCGCTGCTCGCCGACTTCGACGGCGATGGCAAGGCCGATCTGGTGATCTACCGCCCGAGCGTGGGGGCGTGGCTCGTGCTGCTCTCTGGCGGCGGCATCCAGGCTGTGCCCTGGGGTCTGTCCGGCGACATCCCGGTCACGGGCGACTGGGACGGCGACGGCAAGGCCGACGCCGGGATCTTTCGGCCGGCGACCGGCGAGTGGCTCATCAAAGCCTCCGGCGGCGCGACGATCGTCGTCAATTGGGGCGCGTCCGGCGATATTCCGGTGACGGGCGACTGGGACGGCGACGGCAAGAGCGACTACACCGTGTGGCGTCCGTCGACCGGCGCCTGGTTCACGCAGTTGGCCACCGGGGGCACGGCGGCCGTTGACTGGGGCGTCACCGGCGACCGACCCGTCGGCCGTCTGCCGGGATCGTAAGGAGCCCGCGCGAAGTGAATAGGTATCCTGAGGTGGCCTTTCCTACATTTCGAGATTGTAGGCCTCTTCACCGTGCTCGGTCAGATCGAGGCCCTCGGTTTCCTGGTCCTCGCTCGCGCGCACTCCGACGATCACGTCGGTGACTTTCAGCAGGACGGTCGTCCCGACGAGCGCGAACGCCCAGGCGATTGAGATGCCGACGACTTGGTAGCCGACCTGACCCGGATTGCCGTCAATCCAACCCACAGGAAGCGCACGGCCCTGCGGATCGTGAAAAACGGCCTGGATCGCGCGCGTCGCGAAGACGCCCGTCAACAGCGCGCCGATCGTACCGCCCGCACCGTGCACGCCGAACGCATCGAGCGCGTCGTCGTAGCCGAACAGGCCTTTCACGAACGTCACCATCAGAAAGCAGCCCACGCCCGCCGCGAGGCCAATGACGAGCGCGGGCATGGGCGTGACGAATCCCGACGCCGGGGTGATCGCCACCAGGCCGGCCACCGCGCCCGAGATGGCACCAAGGGCACTCGGACGACCGCGCGTGATCCACTCCGCCGCGACCCAGCCAATCGTCGCCGCCGCGGCGGCAAAATGCGTCGCGACGAACGCGCTCGTTGCGAGGCCGCTCGACGCCAGCGCGCTGCCCGCGTTGAAGCCAAACCAGCCGACCCATAGCAGGCAGGCGCCGATGAAGCTCAGCACCAGGCTGTGCGGCGGCATCGGTTCCTTCGGGTAGCCCTTGCGTTTGCCGAGATAGAGCGCGCACACCAGGGCCGAGACGCCAGACGAGATGTGGACGACGGTGCCGCCGGCGAAGTCGAGCGTCGGAAACCGCCCGCCGAGGGTCGCGTTGAGCAGGCCCCCATGGCCCCAGACCATGTGCGCGAGCGGGGCATAGACGCACAGGAACCACAGCGACATGAAGACAAGGGTTCCGCTGAATTTCATGCGCTCCGCCGTGGCGCCCGTGATGAGCGCCGGCGTGATGATCGCGAACATCAACTGGTACACCATGAACGTCAGTTGCGGGATCGTGCCCCCGTAGTCGGGGTTCGGATCGACACCGACCCCGCGCAGCAGCGCATGGCGGAGCCCGCCGATAATCGGCGTGCCCTCGCCGAAGCAGAGGCTGTACCCGACGAGGGCCCATAGCACGGTGATGAGCGCCATGAGCCCGAAGCTCTGCATCATGATTGCGAGCGTGTTCTTCTGGCGGACGAGCCCGCCGTAGAAAAGCGCGAGACCGGGGCCGGTCATCATCAGGACGAGCGCGGCGCTGACGAGCATCCAGGCGTTGTCGGCCGACGATTGCGCGGCCGTCACGCGCTGATCGAGCTTCGCGAGATCGGCCTGGGTGACGGGCGCCGGCGCCGGGTTCGCGGTCTGCGCCCGAAGCGCAGCGGCCGGCAGCAGGAGGCAGAGCAGGGTGATGGCGATGCGCGTCTTCACATGTCGCTCCGTTCGCCCGTGCGGATGCGGTAGCTCTGCTCGACGGGTATGACGAACACGCGGCCATCGCCAATCTCGCCGGTCCGCGCCGCCTGAATGATGGCCGCCACCGCGTCGTCGACCATGCGGTCGGGCACGACGACCTCGATCTCCATCTTGGGCAGCAGGCTGACGTCGTACTCCTTTCCTCGATAGATTGCCGTGTGGCCCTTCTGCTTACCGTGGCCGCGGACCTCCGTCACGGTCATCCCCGGGAGGCTGACGCGCCCGAGCGCCTCCTTGACGTCATCGACTTTGTTGGGCCGCACGATCGCCTTGATCAACTTCATCTCACGCCTCCAGCATCCGGTGAAAGTCCGCGGTCAGCTCGGCGATCGCCGGCTCGGTCAGCTTGGCCCCGGCCGCCGTGATATGGAACACGTCGATCGCTTTCTGTCCTTCGGTCGAGATCAGCACGAGGTCGACGTCGCAGCCGTGGCGTGAGATCACACGGCTCACCCGGTGCAGGAGCCCCAGCGCGTTGTCCGCGACGATGTCGAGGATGGTGTAGCGGCGTGACGACCGGTTGTCTGCGTGTACGACGGGCGCAACGGCGGGGACGCCGCTCCGGCGGCGGTAGAGGACGCTCTGCTCTCGCGCCCGCAGGCGCTCGGTGACGTCCGTTGCGCCGGAGACCACGGCGCCCAGCACCTCGAGAAACTGTTCCCTGCCGCTCGCGTTCAGCTCGAGGAACCGCTCCTGATCGGTGAACTGGAAGATGTCGAGCACCAGGCCGTTCGGGTTGGTCATCGCGTGACCGCGCGAGATGTCCATGCCGAACGACGACAGCGCGCCGCAGATGTTCGAGAACACGAACGGCTTGTCCAGCGTGACCACCGTCAGTTCCCAGAGCGATCCCCGCCGCTCGAGGTCCGCGTGCACGTCGTCCGGCCTGATGTCGCGCGAGAGCCGCACGTGGCGGTAAATCGCGTCGTGGGGAAAGAGGCGCAGGTACCGGCGCGGCAGTCCTTCGACGAAACGCACGATCTCGGCCTCGGCCAGCCCGGCAGGCCGGCCGGCGACCAGCGCCCGCAGCCCCGACTCCTGATGTTCGATCAGCTCGTCGCCGTACTCGAGCGTCAGGTGGTTGTAGGTGTCCACGTACAGGCGCCAGAGCAGCTCCTCGCGCCACGGCGTCAGCGTCTCCGGGTTGACGGCCTCGACGTCGACGAGCGTGAGCAGGCACAGCATCTTCAGCCGCTCCTCGAACCCAACGAGATCGGCGAGCTGCCTGACGATTTCCGGGTCCTCCGTGTCACGGCGGAACGCGACGAGCGACATGCGCACGTGATGCCGAATCAGGAACTCTACGAGCGCGGTCGCTTCGGCCGTGAGCTCGAGCCGCTCGGCCACCTGCAGCGCCATCCGCACGCTCTCCGACGCGTGGTCGTCGTCGCGCCACTTGCCCACGTCGTGGAAGAGCAGCGACAACACGAGCAGCTCGGGATGCGCGAGATCCTGGAGGAGCGCGCTGAAGCGCTCGCGCCCAGGCGTCGACCGCGTCGCGAGGCGCTCGAGGTTCCGGATCGTGAGCAGCGTGTGCTCGTCCACCGTGTACTTGTGGTAGAAGTCGCGCACGACGCGGCAGAAGATGGCCTGAAACTCGGGGAACATGCGCCCGAGCAGGCCGCAGTCGTGCATCTCCGACAGGCGCGCGTAGAGGCCCGCGCGTGGTTTCAGGAACGCGAGCAGCGCCGCCCGGTCCGCGGTGGACGGAAAGAACTCCTCCGGTGCGTGCTGGTCGGCGCGCTGCTGAATCCAGGTCAGCGCCGCATCCGCGACGGGCGCCCCGGTGTCGATCGCCGCCTGGAACAGTCCCAGCCAGCTGGCGGGCTGCGCGTCGGCCTGCTGCGTGTCGACGAACCGGATGCCGTCGCGCGACTGGACGATGTTCGCGGCCACAGGGATCGGCGCCGCCTGCCGCACCCGGTCGAGCGACCGGCTGACGCCGCGCGCGTGCCGGAAGTAGTCGGCCATCATGCGCTCGACCTGCTGCCCGGGCTGCCCGCCTTCATACCCCATCTGCCGCGCCGCGATCTCCTGCACATCGTGGCTCATCACGTTCCGGTTGCGTCTGTGCGCCGCGTGAAGGATCGAGCGAAGGCGCAGCAGGAACTCCTCCGCGTCATCCAGCCGGGCGGGGTCGACGTGGCCCCGATCGAGCAGCGCCGGGTCGGTCAACGCCGCGATCGTGCGCGCGGCCATGAGGTCGCGCAGGGCACCGGGCGCATCCTTGACGTCGGGCTCGAGCTGGTAGAGCGTGTCGTTGAACGGCGCGTGGCGTTCGTCGATCAGCCGCTTGAGGGCGGCGAGAATCGACGCGTGCGAGGCCGGCGTATGCACGCGCGCCGCGATTCGAGTCAGCAGGGCAGCCTCGCCAGCGACGACCCGCGCGTCGAGCAGGGCCAGGAGGAACTCGGGGTTGTCTGCTTCCAGCTCCGAGAAGTCCTCCACCTGACGGATCTGATGGCCGACGGAAAAGCGCGAATCCCACAGCGGATGCAGGATCGAACGCACGTGGGCTTCCTCGGCCGGCCCGATCGGGCCGGCGAAGAGAATCAGCACGTCGATATCGGAGTGGAGACAGAGCTGGCGTCGTCCGTAGCCGCCAAGCGCCACCAGGACGCTGGCGCAGCCGGCCGCGGGCGCTCCGGCGAACAATCGCTGGAGGAGCTCGTCGACGCGATCGGAGAAGCGCTCGAGCGCGGCGCGCCCGCCCAGCCCGCGCGCGGACTCGGCGGACAGTTGCTGCCGCGCCGCCTCCACGCTCGAAACCGACGTTGCCATGCTAATCCACGGGCGCGTGGAGCGAGGAAGTGCCCATCAGGTAGGTATCGACGCCGCGCGCGCAGCTCCGGCCGTCGGCGATGGCCCAGACGATCAGAGATTGGCCGCGCTGCATGTCGCCCGTCGCGAACACGCCGTCGACGCTCGTCATCCATCTGGCGTCTCGCGCCACCGTCCCGCGCGGCGTCAACGCGACGCCGAGCCCATCGACGACGCCGTGGCGTTCGGGACCCACGAATCCCATCGCGAGCAGCACGAGGTCCGCGTCGAACTCGACGGTGGATTGCGTTTCGACCTGGACGGCGTGCAGCCGCGCCACGCGGCCATCCTCCGTGCCGGAGAACCGCTCGGTCGCCATCGCGTACTCACGGTTGCCGCCTTCTTCGTGAGCGGACGACACGCGGAAGATGTTCGGCCACGTGGGCCATGGGTTCTGCGGCGCGCGCGTGTCTGGCGGGCGCTGGAGCAGCTCGAGCTGGCGGACGCTTCGCGCTCCCTGCCGGTGCGCCGTGCCCAGGCAGTCCGCCCCCGTGTCGCCGCCGCCGATGATCACCACGTGCTTGCCGCTGGCGCTGATTACCTCTCCCGCGTCGCCCTCGCACGCGCGGTTCTGCGCCGTGAGGTACTCCATCGCGAAATGGATGCCCTTCAGCTCCCGCCCTGGCACGGGCAGGTCGCGCGGCACGGTCGATCCTCCCGCGAGGACGATGGCGTCGAAGTCGCGCTTCAGCTGCAGGGGATCCACGTCGACGCCGATGTGGCAGCCCGTCTTGAACGTGACACCCGCGTCGCGCATCAGCGACAGGCGGCGCTCGATCCAGCGTTTCTCGAGCTTGAATGCCGGTATGCCGTACCGCAGCAGGCCGCCGATGCGATCGGCGCGCTCGAACACGGTGACCAGGTGCCCCGCGCGATTCAGCTGGTCGGCGGCGGCCAGCCCCGCCGGTCCCGATCCGACGACGGCGACGCGCTTGCCGGTGCGTGCGGCGGGCGGTTGCGCGATGATCCAGCCCTCGTCGAACGCGCGCTCGATAATTGCGGCTTCGGCGGCCTTGATGGTCACCGGCGCGCCATCGATGGCGAGGACGCACGAGCCCTCGCACGGCGCCGGGCACAAGCGGCCCGTGAATTCGGGAAAGTTGTTCGTTGCGTGCAGCCGCTCGATCGCGGCGCGCCAGCGGCCCCAGTACACCAGGTCGTTCCAGTCTGGAATCAGATTGCCGAGCGGGCACCCCTGGTGGCAGAACGGAATGCCGCAGTCCATGCACCTCGCGGCCTGATCCTTCAGCGCGGATTCCTGGTACGGCACGTACACTTCGCGCCAGTCCCGCACGCGTACCTCGACCGGACGCATCGGCGGCTTCTGCCGCTGGATTTCGATGAAGCCGGTGGGTTTACCCATGGGCCTGCATTTGTCCGACGAGCGGCGCAGAGGCGATCGCGCGCTTGTAGTCGCGCGGCATCACCTTGATGAATGTCGGCCACGCGGCGGCCCAATCGAAGAGCAGGCGCGCGCCGAGGTGGCTGCCGGTCTGGGCCACATGCCGGGCAATCAGGTCGTACAGCAGATCGCGATCGCCGAAGTCGAGCGGCTCGAGATCCACCATCGCGGGGTTGCATCGCGGCTCGAACTCGCGCGTCGCGTTCAGCACGAACGCGACGCCGCCGCTCATGCCCGCGGCGAAATTGCGTCCCGTACGGCCCAGCACGACGACGCGCCCGCCGGTCATGTACTCGCAACCGTGATCGCCGACCCCTTCGACGACCGCCGTTGCGCCGGAGTTGCGCACGGCGAAACGCTCGCCCGCGATCCCGCGAATGTAGGCCTCGCCGCTCGTGGCGCCATACAGCGCCACGTTGCCCGCGATGACGTTGTCCTCGGCGGCGAAGGTCGCGCCGGCGGGCGGAAACAGGATGATCCGGCCGCCCGACAGCCCCTTGCCGACGTAGTCGTTGGCGTCGCCTTCGAGCGACAGCGTGATTCCGCCCGGCACGAAGGCCCCGAAGCTCTGGCCCGCCGAGCCGGTAAACCGCGCCGTGATCGTGTCGTCGGGCAGCCCTGCGCTCCCCCAGCGGCGCGTGACCTCGTACCCCAGCCGGGTTCCGACCGCGCGATGCACGTTGCGGATCGGGCGGCTGAGCGCGACCGGCTGGCGCCGCTCGAGCGCGTCGGCGCACGCCACGATCAGCTCGTTGTCCAGTGCCTGATCCAGTCCGTGATCCTGCGCGCGCGTGCGGCGTCTGGCGGTACCGGGCGCGATCACGGGCACGTGGAGAATCGCGGAGTAATCGAGGTTCTTCGCCTTCCAATGGTCGATCGCGTCGCGCACCTTCAGGCGATCCACGCGCCCGACCATCTCGTCCAGCGTCCGGAAGCCGAGCTCGGCCATGTAACCGCGCACTTCCTCGGCGATGAAGCGGAAGAAATTGATCACGAACTCCGGCTTGCCGGAGAACCGCGCGCGCAGCTCGGGATCCTGCGTCGCGATGCCGACGGGGCACGTGTTCAGGTGGCAGACGCGCATCATCACGCACCCGGACACGACGAGGGGCGCCGTCGCGAACCCGAATTCCTCCGCGCCCATCAGCGCCGCGATGACAACGTCGCGGCCGGTCTTGAGCTGGCCATCGACCTGGACGATGACCCGATCGCGCAGCTTGTTCGCGAGCAGGACCTGCTGCGTTTCCGCGAGGCCCAGCTCCCACGGCACGCCGCCATGCTTGATGCTCGTCAGCGGGGAAGCGCCCGTGCCGCCATCGTGCCCCGAGATGAGGATCACGTCCGCGTGCGCTTTCGCCACGCCGGCGGCGATCGTGCCCACGCCGGAGACCGCGACGAGCTTCACCGAGATCCGCGCCGCCGGGTTCGCGTTCTTCAGGTCGTAGATCAACTCGGCGAGATCTTCGATCGAATAGATGTCGTGATGCGGCGGCGGCGAGATCAGGCCGACGCCCGGTGTCGCGTGCCGCACTTTCGCGATCCACGGATAGACTTTGTGTCCGGGCAGCTGGCCGCCTTCTCCGGGCTTGGCCCCCTGCGCCATCTTGATCTGGAGATCCTCGGCGTTGACCAGGTACTCGCTGGTGACGCCGAACCGCGCGGACGCGACCTGTTTGATGGCGCTTCGCCGCCAGTCGCCGTTCGGGTCGCGCACCTGGCGCGCCGGATCTTCACCCCCTTCGCCGGTGTTGGACTTACCTCCGATCCGGTTCATGGCGATCGCCAGCGTCTCGTGCGCCTCCTGGCTGATGGATCCGTACGACATCGCGCCGGTCGCGAAGCGCCTCACGAGGCTCTCGACGGGTTCCACTTCGTCGATCGGGATGGCTGGTTCGCCCGGCGCGAATTCCAGGAGGCCTCGCAGCGTGGCGTGCCGGCGACTCTGATCGTCGACGAGCCTGGTGTACTCCTTGAAGACCTCGTACTGGCCGCTGCGCGTCGCATGCTGCAGCTTGAAGACCGTGTCCGGATTGAAGAGGTGATACTCGCCGTCGCGCCGCCACTGATACTCGCCGCCGTTCTCGAGGTCGCCGGAGCCGCCGCTGCGCGCCGGGAACGCGTGGGCGTGGCGCCGGCGCACCTCGTCCGCGACGACGTCGATGCCGGCGCCGCCGATGCGCGAGGCCGTTCCGGTGAAGTACTGGTCAACGAACGCTTTGTCGAGGCCGACCGCCTCGAAGATCTGCGCACCGCAGTAGCCCTGCAGCGTCGAGATGCCCATCTTGGACATCACTTTCAGGATGCCCTTGTTCAGCGCGTGGATGTAGTGCGCGACGGCCTCGGCGTGGGTCACGCCGAGGAGCTGCCGAAGCCGGATCATGTCGTCGAGCGTTTCGAACGCGAGGTACGGATTCACCACGCCCGCGCCGAAGCCGAGCAGGAGCGCGCAGTGATGCACTTCGCGCGCGTCGCCGGACTCCACGACCAGCCCGCACTGCGTCCGCGTCCCCTGGCGGACGAGGTGGTGGTGCACGCCGGCGGTCGCGAGCAGGCTCGGAATCGGCGCTTGATCGCGGCCAGCGCCGCGGTCCGACAGGATCACGATCGTGTACCCGGCCGCAACCGCATCACTCGCGCTCTTCTTCAGCCGTTCCATCGCGGTTGCCAGGCCGCGCCCGCCGCGGCTGGCGTCGAACAGCATCGGCAGCGTGATGGACTTGAACGCTGGCTCGTAGACGTAGCGGAGCTTCGCGAGCTGATCGTTGTCGATGATCGGGTACTTGATCTTGATCTGCCGGCACGACTCCGGCCGGGGATCGAGGAGATTCCCTTCCGGCCCGACGGTTGACTCCATCGTCGTCACCAGCTCTTCGCGAATCGCGTCGAGCGGAGGATTGGTGACCTGCGCGAACAGCTGCTTGAAGTAGTCGTAGAGGGGGCGGGACCGATCCGAGAGCACCGCCAGCGCCGCGTCGGTGCCCATCGAGCCGATCGGCTCTTCACCGTCGGCCGCCATCGGCGCCAGCAGGATCGCGAGGTCCTCCCGCGTGTAGCCGAAGAGCTGCTGCCGCTGCACGATGCGCTCGTGGCTGAGCGGCGGCAGGTGCGGCGCGGCCGGCAGATCCTCGATGTCCACCAGGTGTTCGTCGAGCCACCGTCCGTACGGGTGAGCGTCCGCGAGCTCGCGCTTGATCTCCTCGTCCGAGACGATGCGGCCCCGCGTCGTGTCCACCAGGAACATGCGGCCGGGATGCAGCCGCTCCTTGAGCAGGATGTCCTCGGGCGGGATGTCGAGCACGCCGACCTCGGACGCCATGACGACCAGACCGTCTTTCGTGACGTAGTAGCGCGACGGCCGCAGCCCGTTGCGGTCGAGCACCGCGCCGATGACCGCGCCGTCGGTAAACGCAATCGACGCCGGGCCGTCCCATGGCTCCATCAGCGACGAGTGGAACTCGTAGAAGGCCTTGAGCTCCGGCGACATCGTCTCGACGGCCGACCATGGCTCCGGAATCATCATCAGGATGGCGTGGGGCAGCGACCGGCCCGACATGACCAGGAATTCGAGCACGTTGTCGAACGTCGCCGTGTCGCTGCCGCCCTCGCGAATCACCGGCAGGATCTTCTTGAGATCGTCGCCAAATAGGGACGAGCGCAGCAGGCCCTCGCGGGCCCGCATCCAGTTGATGTTGCCTCGCAGCGTGTTGATCTCACCGTTGTGCGCGACGTAGCGGTACGGGTGCGCGAGCGGCCACGAGGGAAAGGTGTTCGTGCTGAAGCGCTGGTGGACCAGCGCGAGCGCCGATTCGATATCGGGATCGACCAGATCCGGGAACGCCGGCGCGATCTGGTCGGCGGTGAGCATGCCCTTGTAGATGAGCGTGTTCGCCGAGAGGCTGACGATGTAGAACGCGTGCCGATCGGTGAGGGGCAACCGGTCTGCGGCGTGCTCGATCTGTCTGCGGATGACATAGAGCGCCCGCTCGAACCTCAGCCGTGCCGCGCCCGGGTCGCCGCCACTCCGCGCGCTGTCCGCGCCGTCCGCCGCGTCAGTGCGGTCAGCCCCGTCAGCCCCGTCAGCAATGAAAAGCTGCTCGATGACGGGCTTGCTCGCGCGGGCCGATGCGCCGAGGCTCGAATCGTCGCCTGGCACGACGCGCCAGCCGAGGACCTGGTGGCCCTCGCTCCGAACCGTCCGCTCGATCAGCTGGCGAAGCTGGTCGCGCTCGGATCGCCCCGCGGGCAGGAACACGAGGCCCGTGCCGTACTGACCCTCGGGCGGCAGCGTCCATCCGCGGTCCGCGGTGACCCTGCGCAGGAACCGGTCGGGCATCTGGATGAGCACGCCCGCGCCGTCGCCGGTATTCGCCTCGCAGCCGCACGCTCCCCGGTGAAGCAGGTTCACGAGAATCTGCAGGCCTTTGACGATGACCTCGTGCGATCGGCGGCCTTTGATGTCGACGACGAAGCCGACGCCACACGCGTCGTGCTCGTCCCGGGGGTCGTAGAGACCGGCGACCCTGGGGTGAAGAGCGACCATGGCCTGCCTGTTATGACGCTCTGAGAGCCAGAAGTAAAATACAATGTTCCGATTGAACACATGCGTTTTACAAATGGATCACGTGTCCGGACGAGCGCCCCGCAGGACGATGACCGGCGCGGCGGCGCGCAGGGGATGGTTCAGTCGTCGGTCGGCGGGTCGGACAGCTCCACGTAGTCGGCCAGCGCGCTGATAAGCGAACCCATCTTGGGATGAGCCGGGAGTATGTCGGGCGTCACGCCATGCGCCCGAAGCGCGGCTGCACACACAGGGCCGATGGCCGCCACGATGACGTGGTGGTGCAACGCCTCGACCAATTCCTCCGACAGGCCGAGGGTGACGGCCGCTCCGAACAGATGCCGGCATTGGATTTGGCTGGTGAAGGCGATCGCATCGACGTGGCCGGCGACAAGTTCCCGTACGAGGCGTTTCAGCGGTTCGGCGTCTTCGGGCATCATCCACTGATACAGGCACAGTTCCTGGAGGACCGCGCCGCGCGTCACTAACGCGTCCGCCAAAGGCTGATTCAGCTCACCGTAATGCAACAGGGCCACGCGTGTACCCTGGAGCTCGATGGCGCTCAGCGCATCGAGCAACTCCTTCGTCGTATACGGCTCGGCGGGCTGGATGCGTACGGGCACCTCATATCGGGCCAACACCGCCGACGGCTTTGGGCCACGGCAAACGGTCGTGAGAACCCGCAGCGCGGCCACTGCCTCATCGAGGCGGCCCAGGCGCTCGGCCTCACTCAGCAGCCGCTGAACGCCAACCCCAGTCAGGCAGATGACCACCGAGAAGTGCCCGGTTGCTAACTGATCCAGAAACGCGGGGACCTGTTCCAGGCGCGGGACTTCTCGAACAGTTGGGACGGGGTACGGCGTCCCGCCGAAGCGCCGGACGAGTTCCGAGAGTTCGCGGCTCAAACGGGTCTCGAGCAGAGCGAGACGAATACCGTTAAGGGTTCGCACGGAGCGGAGCACTCGCTCCGGATGTCGCACGGGTGTCGGGCCGACTGGGCGTGGCCTGCGGCTTTGCCGACAAGTAGGGGATCACGCGTTCGAGCACCTGCGGCAACTCTTCGCAGGGCACGTCCTCCAGGATCTTTGCTCCCGGCCTGGCGTTCGGTCCGGACTTGCCGCCGAGGAAGACATCAACCGCATCGATGATTCGGTCACCGACTCTGATGTTCTTCCCCAGCAGGCCGATATCGGCGGCCGCGTGATTGCCACAGCCGGCCGGACATCCCGACCAGTGCATGCTCAGATGGCGCCCCACCGGAAGTATGTGGCCCAGCTGCCGGGCGGTCTTCAGTGCCAGCTCCTTGGTTTCAATGAGCGCGAAATGGCAATAGTCGATCCCGGTGCAGCTCACCAAGCCTCGCATCGCACCCGGCGGATCGGGGCACAGCTCTCGCAAGAGCGGATCGCTGGCCAGCGCGGGCAGTTTCTCGTCGGGCACGTTGGGGATAATCAAGTTCTGCCCGGTCGTCATTCGCACGTCACCGCTGCCGTACGTCTCGGCCACTCGAGCGACTTCGAAGAGCTGGTCCGCAGTGATGCGGCCGACGGGCACGACCAGCCCCACGAAACTGAGACCCGTCTGCTGCTGCTTCACGATACCCATGTGATCGGTCGTTCTCGGACCGCGCATGTCCTTGCCGGCGGAGGATAACGGCGAACCGACTCGGCGTTCCACCTCGCCTCGGAACTTCTCCACGCCCCAGGCTTCAATCAGAAACGCCAACCGCGCCCGGGTGCGAGCCGAGCGGAACCCGTGGTCACGAAACGTCAGCGTCATCTGGCTGCACAGCGCCGCGGCGTCCTCCGGTCGCACAAAGACATTCAAGGGTGAGGCCGCGCGATAGCCGCCCGAGCCCATTTTCCCCCCGACGGCGACGTTGAACCCCTTGACCTCTACGCCCCGGATCATCCTCACGGCAGGCGTGAGCGCAATGTCCTGCGCTTCGGTGTGCGTGCACGACTCCGTGCACCCCGTGATGGTGACGTTGAACTTCCGCGGCAGGTTCGTATACGCCTTATCGCGGAGGAACATCTCCGTGAACTGGCGCGCCACGGGCGAGGCGTCGAAGAGTTCGTGGCGTGTCAGCCCGGCGGCCGGACACCCTACGACGTTTCGAACGTTGTCCTGGCCCGTCTGGAGTGACGCCAGACCCACCGCCTCCAGGCGAGCCCAGATCTCCGGCACCTGCTCAATCTGGAATCCGCGGAGCTGAAGCTGCTGGCGGGTCGTGATGTCGGCGAAACCGACGCCGATTTCTCTGGTGATCGCCGCGAGCGTGCGAATCTGCGCGGCGTTCGTCAACCCGTTCGACATCCGCACGCGCATCATGAACTTGCCGGGGGTCTGCTTGCGGAAAAAGACGCCGGCCCATTTCAGGCGTTCGCGATCCCCCTCGTCAATCGCCTCCCATCCTTCGTGCGCGAAGCGCGGCACATCGGCGAGAATATCCAGGCCATCCTTCTCACGTTTGAACCGCTCGATCTTGTTCAACGTGACGACGAGCGACCCGCTGTCCGGCACGGCGGGCGCCTCGTCCGGGACTCGTTCGGGAGCGGCGAGCACGTCCGGCGTGACGAGCCCCCGGCAGGCGAGCGTCACGATCCGTTCCACTTCGACCTTACAGGAGCCACAGCCCGTACAGGCGCGCGTCATCGCGCTGACGGCCTGCACGCTGTGAGCGCCCGCGAGCACCGCCTCGATGATTTGGGCCTTCGACACCGCGTTGCAGTCGCAGATCTGTGCGGTATCGGGGATGGCCTCAGGCGCAGGCAGCGTCCTGGTATCGCGAGGCCGAAAGAGCAGCTCCGTCCGATCATCCGTCACGATCGTCGAGTCGAGGAACGCGCGCAACAGTGAAGGCACAATCAGGCCGTCGCCCAACGCAATCGCGCCAGCAACCTGCCGGTTCCGCACGATCACCTTCTTGTAGACGCCTCGGGTGGCGTCGACAAAGCTCACGACCTCGTCGTCTTCCCCGACGGGCTCTTTGTCGCCCATGACCGCCAGGTCGACGCCCGCCACTTTGAGTTTTGTCGAAAGCCGTGAACCGCGGTAGCACGCGTGCGGATTGCGGCCGGTCAGGCGGTCGGCGAGGACGCTCGCCTGGTCCCACAGGGGAGTCACGAGTCCGTACAACCGCCCATCATGCTGTGCGCACTCGCCGATCGCATACACGTCTCGGACGTTCGCACACGCGAGGTCGTCTCCGATCACAATCCCCCGCTCGACCGCCAGTCCGGCTTGGACGGCGAGCTCGACGTTTGGTCGGATACCCGCGGCCACGACGAGCAGGTCGGTCGCGAGCGTCGAGCCGTCGGTGAAGGCCAAGCCGGTCACTCGCTCCTCGCCCGTGACGGCGGTCGTCGCTTTTTCGAGGTGCACATGCAGACCCATCTGCTCGAGCTGCCGTTGCAACACCGCCGCTGCGCCCGAGTCGAGCTGAGTCTCCATGAGGTGCGACATCAGGTGGATCACGTGCACCTCCAGCCCGCGGGCGAGCAGGCCCCGCGCCGCCTCGAGGCCCAGGAGGCCGCCGCCGATCACCGCGGCCCGAGGGGCGCCTGCCGCGTACGCGATGATCTCCGCGCAGTCATCAAGCGTGCGGAAGACGAACGCACCCGGTTTGAAGACTCCCGTCTCGCCACGCAACCCCTTGATAGGCGGCAGCAGCGGGCGACTGCCAGTGGCCAGGACCAGCGCGTCATAGGGTGCCACGATGCCGTTCGTGCCCATGACCCGCTTGGCCTGGACATCGATCGTGTCGACGCGCACGCCCGCATGCAGGTGCACACCATTCCGCTCGTACCACGACAGCGGATTGATGAAGGTGTCCTTCGGGTCGTGGCTACCGGCCAGGACGCTGGACAGCAGAATGCGGTTGTAGTTTCCGTGCGGCTCGTCGCCGAACACGACGATCTCATACTGGTCGCCACCGCCGCGGGCCAGCACGTTCTCGACCAGCCGCGCACCGGCCATCCCGTTGCCGATCACAACCAGGCGCGCTTTTCTGCTCACATGCCCTGCTCGCCCGGGTCAGCGCTCGCGCGAACCGCACACACTTTGAACTCGGGCATCTTGCTCACGGGATCGAGAGCCGGGTTCGTGAGGCGATTGACCGATTGCTCCCCGGACCAGTGAAACGGGACGAAGACCGTGTCCTCACGAATCGCGCGCGTCACCTTCAATCGGAACCTGGCCGATCCGCGCCGGGTCTCCAACCGGATGTACTGACCGTCAGAGAGATGAGCCAGTTGGGCCGTGGTGGGGTGCATTTCGGCCAGCGGCTCGGGCGCACGCTCTTGCAATTCAGCGACGCGACGCGTCTGGGCACCCGACTGATAGTGCGCCAGCACGCGACCCGTCGTCAGATGGAGCGGATACACGCCATCTCGCGCCTCGGCCGGCGCCTGGTGCGGGGTCGCGTGAAACCGCGCGCGGCCGGTCGGGGTCGGAAAGCGCTCCGCGAACAGCCGCGGGGTGCCCGGGTGGTCGGCGTCCGGACACGGCCAGAAGACGCCGTCCTCCGCGTCGATGCGCTCATAACTGATGCCCGAGTAGTCCGCTGGGCCCCCACGACTGGCTCGACGGAGCTCTTCGAACACCTCGCGACTGCCGCGGTACGTGAAGTACTCCGCCTTGCCGAGGCGTGCGGCGAGTGCCGACAGGATGGTGAGGTCGTCACGGACGTCAGGAGGCGGATCGAACGCGCGGCGCCTGAGAATGACCCGCCCTTCGAGGTTCGTCATCGTGCCGTCCTCCTCGGCCCACTGCGCAGCCGGCAAGACCACGTGTGCCAGCTGTGCGGTCTCTCCAAGGAAGAAATCGGTGACCACAAGACAATCGAGTGCACGCAGCTTCTGCATGATGCGCTGCGCATGTGGCGCCGAGACGACCACGTTGGAGCCCATCACCAGTAATGCCCGGACCCCGCCGTCTTCCCCGAGCGAGTCCAGCAGCTCATATGCCGATTTGCCGCAACCGGGAATCGATCGCTCCGGTACGCCCCAGACACGCGCGATGTGCCGGCGTGCCTCCGGATCGTCGATCCGCCGGTACCCTGGAAGCTGATCCGTCTTTTGGCCGTGCTCGCGACCGCCCTGACCGTTGCCCTGGCCGGTGATCGAGCCGAATCCGCTGAAGGGCTTCCCGACGGCGCCGAGCGCCAACGCGAGATTGATATACGCCAGCGTATTGGTGACGCCATGGGATTGCTGTTCGGGGCCGCGTGCCGTCAGCACCATCGCGTTGGGTGCCGTGCCAAGCATCCGCGCCGCTTCGATGAGCTCCGCTTCCGGCACGCCAGTGAAGTGCTCAACGCGCTCCGGCCAGTAGGTGGTCACCGTGCGTCGGACCTCGTCGAACCCTTCCGTGCGATCGGCAATGTACGAGTCGTCGACCAAGTGATCACGAATCAGAATGTGGAGGAGCCCGTTGGCGAGTGCCGCGTCGCTCCCTGGCATGAGCCGCAGATGGAGCGTGGCCCACTGCGCGGTCGCGGATCGGCGCGGGTCGACGATGATCAGCTTGCCGCCGTTGCGCTGTTGATCCTCGAAGTAGCGCATCATCGGCGGCATCGTCTCGGCGACATTGCTCCCCACGAGCAGGATCGTCCCGGCGCGCGGAATATCGGCCAGAGGGAATGGCAGGCCGCGATCGAGCCCGAACGCCTCGAGTGCGGCCGCGGCCGCCGATGACATGCAAAACCGGCCGTTGTAATCGATGTTCGACGTGCCCAAGGCGACTCGGGCGAACTTCCCGAGGAGATAGGTCTTTTCGTTGGTCAGCGATCCGCCGCCAAACACGCCAACAGCGTCTCTCCCGTATCGGGCTTGAACATCTTCGAACGAGCGGGCGACGTGCTCCAGCGCGGCGTCCCAACTCGCCGGAACGAGCGTCCCGCTCCCGTCACGTACCAACGGCGTCAGGAGCCGATCTGGGTGTGAAAGCGTGGCAGCTGCGGACCACCCTTTGATGCACAGCCCGCCCGCGTTGACCGGGAATGTCGGATTCTCCAGCACGCTCACGTGGTCGCGGCCGCCGGCGAGGTGCATTCCACACTGGAGAGCACAGTACGGACAGTGTGTCGCGACGGTATCGTGACTATCGGGGGAGCGGTGCGCCGGCAGGGTCCGATCCGGTATCACGGCTCAGGCGGAGTCCGTGCGGGCGGGCCCGCTGAACGCGATCGCACGCCCGCGGGAACCACAAACATGTTGACAACGGAATGCTCGTACCCGAGTGCGAAGAACGTCGTGATCGGGAGCCACATCGCGGCGATTTTGCCAATCGTGGATCGGGACGTGAGAGCGAGTACTGCGCCCACCGTGACCATCCAATTGCAGAGGATGGCTTTCACGAACGCCGTGCCCCATCCCCGGGCCCCGAGGGCCATGTAGCCGAGCGTCTTGGCCTGTGCGATGCGCCGCACCTGGTCACCGAGGGCGCCGCCATTCGACATACTGAAGTTCGTGATGGCAACGGCAAACAAGAGGGCGTAGGCGACGCTCCCAAGGAGATTTCCCAGATAGACCCATCCCCAGTTGCGCAACAGGTCGGGCAGGCGGACCTCGCCGGATGCGTAACCCACAGGCAGGATTCACGTAGTCCATGTCCACCCAGCCTCACCACTTGGTGGCAAACGACCGCCTCGCGGTCGACGAGACGCCCAACCCTGACGCGAAGCAAGAAGCGCACCGCCCGATCACAACCGCGGCACGTCACACTTGATGGAGATCTCCTGAGAAAACGGCGAACATCATGCGCGGAACGGCTGCTGACACATGACGACAACGTAGGTGCTTGTCACCTGAACAACATAAATGTCTGAACGAGGCCGCGAGAGCAGGTTTTCCTGACCTTGAATCGGGCTGGTTGTCCTCGAGCACAGGTCTGCATCCCGCGGATGTCCGACGTTCTTGTGGCAAATCTCGAGCGCGCCACATTCTTGTCGTGTCGCACAGCCACGATCGCAGCGGCGGTTCCACGCGTGAATCAGTCAGAAACGCCGCGTGGCACCCACGAAAACGGGTGTGGCTCGCGAATGCGGCGTCATCGGCATGTGAGTTGCTGCCTCCAGGGTCACCGACACGTTCGGCGAACTGATACTCAGACCAGAGGCGAGAGAGTGAATGGATATTCGAGGCAAGGCGACCAGCATTCGCTTACTGAGCATCGACTCGCCGCCGATGCGGGCATTTCACGCCACATGGCTGGCATTCTTCCTCTGCTTCTTTGGCTGGTTCGGCATCGCACCGCTCATGGCGGTTGTGCGCGAGGATCTCAAACTGACCGCGGATCAGATCGCGAATACGATCATCGCGTCCACGGCCATCACGATTCTTGCCCGCTTGGTCGTTGGGTCGTTGTGTGATCGCGTCGGTCCGCGTCTCACCTACTCGTGGCTGCTCGCGCTGGGATCACTCCCGGTGATGGGCATCGGACTTGCGCATAGCTATGCGACGTTTCTCCTATTCCGATTCGGCATCGGCTTGGTCGGCGCCTCGTTCGTCGTGACGCAGTACCACATGTCGATCATGTTCGCCCCGAACGTCGTCGGCACGGCGAATGCGACCACGGCGGGATGGGGGAATCTCGGCGGCGGCGTGACACAGGTGGCGATGCCGCTCGCGTACGGTGCGTTGATGAGCATCGGTCTGAACGAGTTCCTGAGTTGGCGCATCGCGATGGTGGTGCCTGGCGTGCTGCTGCTGTTGACGGCCATTGCCTACTACTCCTTCACACAAGACGCACCCGAGGGTAACTTTACGGACCTGCGAGCGTCGGGCGGATTGGCCCACGCAAGCGCGACCGCATCATTGTTGGACGTCTGCCGGGACTATCGAGTCTGGATACTGTTCGTGTTGTACGGCGCGTGTTTCGGGATCGAGCTCACGATGGACAATGTCGCGGCACTCTACTTCAAGGATCACTTTCATCTCACGCTGAAGGCCGCCGGCATCGTCGCGAGTTCATTCGGGATGATGAACCTCTTCGCGCGCGCGCTTGGCGGAATCGCCGGCGACGCGGCCGGGCTCAAGTGGGGATTGAGGGGGCGATCCTATTGGCTGGGGGTCGTGATCCTGGCGGAGGGGCTCGCGCTCGTGGCCTTTGCCGGGCTGACGACATTGGTCCCCGCGGTTGCGCTCTTCATGCTGTTCGGCGTGTTCGTCTGCATGGGATGTGGAGCCACGTACGCCGTGACGCCCTTTATCAACCGGAGAGGCGTCGGGGCTGTGGCGGGCCTGGTGGGAGCGGGTGGCAATGCGGGCGCCGTGGCGGCTGGATTCCTGCTGAAAGCCAGTAGCGTGACCGCTCCGCGTGGCTTCCTGACTCTGGGCATCATCGTGACGGCGGTCGCGCTACTCGCGCCGCTGATTCGCTTCTCGGAAGCCGATGAAGTGGCCGTGCGCGCCGAAGTCAGAGCCACGACGACGCTGCCGCCGCGAGAGTTGGTTACGGAAGCTGTGTGAGCTGTAGAGTCCTGGAGTCCGTCCGCAATCAGCTTTTACGGATGAATCGTCAAACGCGTCGTAAGGTTGTTCAAGTAGACCTGCGTCACCACGTCGCGGAAGAACTCCTCGGGACTGCCCACAGGCGAATTGACCAGGACCACCAGCTCCATGTCTTGCGGCAGGAAATAAGCGAGGCTTTGCTCTTCGTGGTAGCTGGTCTGGGGACTGGGCGGATCATCGTGCCAGCGGCCGTTCTTGCAATAGAGTTCGCCGGCGGGGGTGACCAAACCGGGAGGGATGGGTACGTCAGGCGGCGGTATGACGAAGGGGTCCACACCGAAGCCGTTATCCAGCATCTGCTGCGCCGCTTCGGGCGTGAGAATGCTGCGGCCGCGACGGAATGCGCCCATCACATCCAGCACCTGGTCCACAGAAAGATGCCAGCCGGCGAAGGCGCTCATGCTCTCTAAGGTGCCGGAATTCCAGCTCGTAGAATCGACCGGGAAGCGGTAGGCGAGCGCGGCTGAGTCCGGATGATCGAGTGTAGCCCCAAATACGCCAGCGGGTCGGAAGACATTGTTCGTCGTGTACTGCGCATAGCCGGCGATGGTGACCATATCCCAGATGGTGTCATTGAAGAGAGGTGTGAAGTTGGCGCCCTTGCTGATGTTGCCGTTCATCACGGTGAGAAGAATCCGGCAGAGCCCGAAATTCATGTTTTGATAGTGGTAATTGCCAAGGTGGTCGCCCTTGTTTGGGTCGAGGCTTATGCCCGCAGCGATGGCGGCCTTCATCTCCTGAAAGTCCTGCAAGTCGTTAGGACCGGTGAGGCCGCTGGTGTGGTTCATCAGGTTCCGGAACACAATGTATTGGATGTTGGGGCCCTTCACCCAATAGTCCGGCAGGTAGTCGATAATCTGGGCGTCAGGCGAGATGTTCTTCTCACTCATCAGCAGCGTCATGGCGATAGCGGTGATCAGCTTGCTCACGCTGGCGACATGCAATTGCACGTCCGGGGTCCAGCTCTCGGTGCCATCCTGCGGCCTCTTGGCCCATTGCCAGTCCGCGGTGAAGACGGCCAGGCCGTGTTGGCGTAACTGCACCGTGTAGCCGGCAACGTTGTCCTTCAATTTGTCGTGCAGAGCGGCGCCGAAAGCGCCGACATCAAGATGGTGGGCAACGGCGCCCACGACGGGGCGCGTAGGCGTGAACTGCAGCTTGCTTTCCTGGGGTCCGCGGTCGGAGAAAACGTTCACGGTATTCTCTGGCCGAAGGGCATGCTTCCCGATCTTCTTTTCGTCAATCGTCAGATCTTTCACGTGTTTGGCCAGAAGCCGGCGCAGCTCCTGGTTGGACACGCGGGTTGGCATACGGCGCGATACTTTCATGGACAGCCACCTCCAGCGCCCCAATGATAATAGTGCTTCAAACGCCGACGGGCCGGGGAGGGCGTAGAATTGCGGGTGTTGTTCGGCGAGTCAGGCGGACGGGTGGGGCGAACCTCTTGGTAGTGGTGGCAGGAGGTTGAGATGAACCGTCGATTCCTCGCACTGTCGGTGACCGCGGCGGCCGTCGTCGCGGGCGCGGTGTCCTTGGCGGGGCAGGCACCCGCTTCGACACGGCCAGGCGTGCCGCGCGCCATTGATGCCCGGACGCTGCCCCTCGGCCCCGACGGTCATCCCGATCTGCAAGGCGTCTGGCTGAACAACAGCGCGACGCCCCTGGAGCGGCCGAAGGCGCTCGAAGGCAGGCAGTTTCTCACCGACTCCGAAGTCGCCGCCTTGCGCCAGCGCGCCGATCGTCTGTTCAAGAATACCAACGCCGACTTCGCCGCGGGAGACGCCGTTTTCCTGGCCGCGCTCGCCGATATCGATCACTTCAAGAGCGCGACGGCGACGGGCACCACGTTCGAGATGATCGAGCGGGAGTTCGACAACCGCACGTCGCTCATCGTCGATCCGCCGGACGGCCGGATCCCCGCGTTGACGGCTGACGCCCAGCGGAGAAAGGCGGCGAAGGACGCGATTCGCAGGCGCCCACCCGAAGGGCCGGAAGACCTCAACCATGTGGAACGGTGCTTGACCTATGGTGTGCCGCGCCTCAGCGGAACCAACACCGGCGCCGGGCCGCTTGGCTATTACGAGATCGTGCAAACGCCATCGTACCTCGTCCTGTTCCTCGAGGCCGTGCACGAGGCGCGCATCGTCAACCTGGACGGGCGCCCGCACCTTCCGCCGTCCGTCGGCCAATGGCAAGGGGATTCACGGGGACGATGGGAAGGGAACGCGCTTGTCGTCGACACGACCAACTTCTCGGCGCGGAGCGATTTCATGGGCGCGTCCGACCACCTGCACCTCGTCGAACGCTTCACGCGCACCGCGTTCGACCGGATCGACTACCAGATCACGGTCGATGACCCGACGACGTGGACGAACCCCTGGACCGCGGTCATCCGGCTGAAGCGGAGCGCCGAGCGCCTGTACGAGTACGCCTGCCACGAAGGCAACTACGAAGTCCTGCGAGACATCTTCGCCGCAGCGCGAGCCAGCGACAAGAGCCGCTAGACGGACGGCCGGCGGCCGCCCACCCCCGCGGGTCGGCACTTCAAGCCTGGCTACTTCTTGGTCGTCCCACGCTCGCGGAATGTCGGGCTGGAAGGTTTGCGCAGCGCCTGTTCCTGCGATGGCTAAAACCGTGCAACCTGCAAGATAAGCTCTAGCTCGCACGGACAGCCCGTTTCGTTGACCAGTCAACTTTTATGACGTGCCTTCCATGGCGACACCGTTGCTTCGACCCTACACGCCAGTGCCGTTGAGACTGAAGCCGAACACGCCAGCCGAACACGCCAGGACCGCCGGCGGCTCTCGCATCAACTGCGCTCCTGAAGGCAATGATCAGCGGGTTCAACTTGGCACGAGCCGTTGGCGGGCATCGTAAGCGTCGGCCAGCGCGTGGGCTGTCCCGGATTGAACACGCCAACGGTGGCCGATCATGAGGAAGCGGTGCGCGGCGGAAGTCGACCGCTGCGCCACTATCCTCCGCAAAAAGATCGAGGATGTGCGCGAGAGGCACGGTACGCGGGCCTTGTCACGGCGAGGCACGGGAAGTCCGGACGCCGGCGACCGCCTGTCGCTGCGCTCGCCACCGCCGGATCGCCTCGGTGTGCTTGGGATAGTGGCCGTAGGTATCGAGGCGCAAGCGGCGACGATAGCGGGATTCGCAAGCCAATTGCGCGTCCGGGGTTCGCACGACTGTGTCCACGACCTGTCTATGGATCTCGTCCCGCTGGTGGTAGACCTCGGCGAGCGACAGACTCGCCTTCCTTGTTGTCATCAATGCATTGAAGGCATCAATGCCGCCATACGTGACTGAGTAAAGTGGCGGCCGTCGGCCCTCGAGGATGGCCGGTAAATGCTTGAGGGCTTCCTCCTCCCAGGTCGTGACGTGCGCGATGATGTCCCTGACCGACCAGGCTTTCGTGACCCCGGGCTCCATGACATCAGGCTCCGAAAGGCCGACGTGCGAATCAATGAACGCGACCCAGGCCTTGTCGAGTCGTCGCAGTAGTTGCTGCTTATCCACGTACTCCGGCTTTCGAAAAGGCGAGATTGAAGGGACCCGCGTTCACTTCGCATCGTGGAAGATCACGCCGACGGTGTGACGATGACCGGAGCGCAGTCGTACTGCAGCAGCAGCGGCGTCGGCCGCGCTTGGCCCGCCTTGTGGCATCGCGCGAGGAAGTCCTTGTGCGCGTCCGGGTAGCGCACGGCGATCCCCATCGATGCGTTCCACCGGTTGGCGATCGGAGTCAGCCGGAGATATAACGCCGTGCGCAGATCCGCCACCGTGTCCGGCAACGGATACCTAAAGTACTTGTACTCCCCCCGTCCGAAACCGTGCCGCGCCATGACGATGTGGCTCCGGAAATGACCTTCGTCGGCATAAAGGCCGGCGACGGCCTCACACTCGCTGACAGTGTTGGCGTTGGTTGCTGTGTTCATGTCACTTCCTCGCTCGCGGTCTCCCGCGCCACCTGCTCCCGATTATGGCGTTGCTCGGGACCGCGGACACTCCGTCTCTTGCGTTTCAAAGTGACACTCACTCGTCAGGCGTGGTGTCGACACGGTTGGTTCGAGAGCAAGAAGCGGAGTGCAGAGAGATTTTCTGGGACAGTAATCTCGTCGCGTCGTCATTCGTTCGAGGGAGTGCGGCTATGCCGCTATCCGCGGGTCTTGTCCTGCAACCGCAGGCGCGCGAAGGAATTCATCATGTCAAAAGAACAGGACAACAAGGCAATCGTCGGCCGATGGTTCACCGAATTCTGGGGCAAGTCCTGGAATCCAACGATCGTCGAAGAAGTCGGCGCGCCCGACATCCTCTTGCAGTACTTACTGCAGGCGCCGCGCCGCGGCCGTGCGGACGTGAAGACGTTCATGACCGAGTTCCGCGAGGCGTTCCCCGACCTGACCGTCACGGGCGCCGAGAATTTCGTCTGCGAGCGCAATTATGTTGTCGGACGTTGGGAAGGCTGGGGCACTCACACGGGTCCCGCTTACTGTGACTTTCTTGTCGGTTGCCTTCCGGCGGCGTCCGGCAAGAAGATGCGGTTCTCAGGAACGACCGTGCTTCGTGTAGAAAACGGCAAGATCACACAACAGATCGGTCTCGACGATGCGGTGACGGCGTTGCTGCAGCTCGGTCTCACGGGCGCAGCTTGATCGAGTCGCACCTCTTGTAAACCGAACAGGCTCCGCTTACGTCGGCGAGATTCATAAACGTGTGCGTGGCGGTCACGGTCGCATCGGCGTTCAGCGCGAAATGCAGCACGACATCGACGCGGAGCGTCCCGCTCGTTCCCACGACCACGTCTCGCTGCGCCGTGGCGAAGTTGATCAGACGGCGCACGAGCTCGTAACGGCCAGGTTGGAGTCGGTCGACCACAAACCCGCCACTACCGTCAGTGATGACTTCTTGCGGCGCGCTGGAGTTGGTGCGGAGCTCGATCGACGCGCCGGGCAAATGGACCGCCGCCGTCGTCGCGTACCGAACCGGTGATTCGCGCCGACTAAGCGCGGGCAGTGGCGGGCCGCAAGAGACAGCAAAAGCAGGGTGATCGAGACATGCCTATGCCGCGTCCCTCGCGTACCGGCCGGTCGATAGGCGATGCGTTGTCTGTGGCCGACGGAAGCGATCGGCACCGCGTCAACCAAGCTCTGGGGGAGTGTCCGATCGCTGTGCTTATGGGTTCGTCGCTCAGAGACCAACCGGCCGTCTAAATGCCTGGAGGACACGCGAGGCGAGCTCGCTCGCAAAGGCCTCACTCACCGGCGCATGTCCAATGATTCGCCGAAAATACAGTGGTCCTGTC
>DASZFS010000127.1:0-13619 GCA_035939575.1 Vicinamibacterales bacterium
GCGTGCAGTTGCCTACGCCCTCGATTCCTAACGACGCTGTACGACCCTTGAGAATCTTGACTTTGGGGGCGAGGCAACTGCACGCGACGATGAGTCTTTAGCCCGCCGCAGAGTCTTCAGCCCACCTGAGAGCCTTCAGCCCCGGCACCGGAGCTACAGCCGAACGAGAATGCCAACTGAAGGCTGGCCGGTCGCGCGCGTAATCGCCTCGGCATACAGCGCGAGCTGGCGCTCGTACCGGTCCTCCCCCACCGCGCGCATCTCGCGATCGGTCTTGTAGTCCACGACCGTCCACGCCCCGTCTTCCTCGAACGCGAGATCGACAACGCCCTCGACCAATACGCCGTCGTCGCGTCGCAACATCACCGGCGTCTCCCGGCGGCACGCGCCGCGACGGTCGGCTGCCTGCGCGCGCCGCAGCAGATCGTGCTGCAGCACCCGCGCCACCGCGCGCGCCGCGTTCACCGCCTCCTCGTCGGGCAGAGCGAGCAGCCGGGCGTGCACGCGTGCCAGATCGGTCAGGGCATCGAGCGGCGCATCGAACGTGGCTCGAGCCAGCAGCTCGTGGACCAGCACGCCAAAACTGGCGCCGCCGGCTCGCTCCCCGTCACTTCGCTCGCGTAAGTCCAAGGTGCGGATGTCGTGGATGTCGTGGATGTCGTGGATGTCGTGCCAGGGCAACCCCTTCGGCCCTGGCGGTGCGGACGATCCGCTCGTCGCGGGCGACCCGCTCCGCTCCGCCGCCGCGCCGGCGCCGGCGATGGCTTCCTGGACGGTCTGCACTCGCAGAGATGGGCGCGCGCCAGAGTCCCGCGCTTCAGCGCGCGCGAGCATCCACCGGTCATACGCGCCCCGCCCGTCGGCGATAACGTGCTTCGGCACGTCCTTGACGATCAGATCCTCGCGACGCACGCCGAACGGAGGCTTTCGCCCAAGATCGAGCACGCCGGGATCCCACCAGACGACCGAGTAGCCACCGGCGAACTCGTGCTGTCCTGGGCAGACAGTGGCAGGGCCCGCCATCTCGTCGTTGGGGCGGCGCAGCACCGAGTCCTTCGACTTGAACGACGGACACTTCGGGCCCCGCCCGGCCTCGCGACGCGCGGCGATCGCCGGGTACAGCCCACGATTGAGCGGCTGAAGCCATCCACCCTCCCACGGTTCGTCGCCGAGCGCCGGCACGACGAGCACATCGCGCGCGCGCGTCGCGGCGACATAGGCCAGACGAACCCCCTCCGCCTGGTCGCGAGCAACTTCCTGCGCCTCGTGATCATGGAGCTCGTGCGGTGCCCAGCCACTGAGCTTGATCGCGCACAGGTTCCTCGACGCGTCGAGATACCGGCTGGCATCGACGCGGTTCAAACGGCACGTCATGTCCGCGAGGATCACGACGGGAAACTCGAGACCCTTGGCCTTGTGAACCGTCATCAGGCGCACGCCGGCGCTGCCCTCCTCGACAATCGGCGCCTCGGCTGCCTCGGACGCGGCCGCCGACCGCAGCTCGTCGATGAACCCGCGAAACGAAATGCCCCCGGACGCTTCGTACTGACGGGCGAGCTCGGCGACGTGGAGGACGTTCGCCAGCGCCTGCTCCCCCGCCGGGCGCAGGATGAAACCCACATGCGCGCGCGTCTCCGACAGCAGGCGGCCGATCGTTTCGGCGACCGGTCGATGATTCCGGCCGCGGTGAAGCTGCTGGAGCAGGCGCAGCGCGTCGGCAATCGGCGTGAGATGCGCGGTCGGCTCCCCGGTCAGCGCGAGCTCCTGGCCACTGTTGCCGCCCAGCTCTTTCCGCACGCGGAACGGGTGGAACACCCCGAAGCGCTCCCGGAACTCGAGCAGCAGCTCGTCGTCGATCGCGAAAAGGGACCCCTTCAGCGTACCGAAAACCGACAGCTCGTCGTCCGGCCACTCGATGGCGGCGAGCGCGGTCCGAATGGTCTCAACCTCCTCGCGGCCGTGAAACGACTTGCCTCCTACCAGCAGGTGTGCAATCCCGCGCGCCTCGATGGCATCGGTGTAGCGACGGGTAATGTCTTCACCGAAGCTGACGAACCGCCGGAAGAGCACCGCGATGTGCCGAGGCTCCAGCTCCACCAGCGCCGTCGAGCCGTCCGCCTGGCGCTCGTGGACCTGCCACTGATTCTTCCGGTCGATCAGCCAGGCGATGTACGCGCCGACGGCGTCCGGCAGTGACTCCTCGATCGCGCGAGGGGATGCTCTCAGCGGCCCGCCGCGCCCGTACGGCGCAGGCACCGGCAGCGCGACGATGGCAGGTTGTCCGTCGACAGCGGGACGGTGAGGCGACAGCGCCACGTAGTCAGCCTGCAGCGTGGCGTCGTCTCCCGTCATCTCGCGCGCAAAGGCCGCGTTCACGAATCGCTGGATCGCGGGCACGCTGCGGTAGCTCGTCGTCAGCTGCAGGACGCGCCCGCCATGCGACTGGAGCTCGCGGCTGACCCTCCAGTAGGTACTGACGTCGGTCCCGCGAAAGCGATAAATCGCCTGCTTCGGGTCGCCGACGATGAAAAGCTTGCCTGGCACATTGCCGGCGAGCAGCAACAGGATGTCGGCCTGAATCGGATCCGTGTCCTGAAACTCGTCGACGAAAATCCGGGCGTACTTCTCTTGCAGATGTGCCCGGACTTCCGCGTTCGACTGGATGAGCGTGCGAGCGCGGGCAAGCAGGTCGGTGAAGTCTAGGACGCCCGCGGCGCGCTTCAACTCCTCATAGCGCGCGGTCGCGCCGGCAAGCTCCGCCTGGAGGCACGCCGCCATGTCGGCATCGGCCGCTTTACGGAACTGCTGCAGGAGGTTGAAGAGCGCGTCCCGGCACGCGAGCACGTCTGTCCGGCTCGCCTCCTTGCTGAACCGGTAGCCGCTCCCCTTTCGCGTGCGCGAAAGCCCGCGGTCGCGGGTGAGATCTACGAGGCGCGCCTCCCAGCCATCGAGATCGCGCTGACCGAAGGACTGCTCCAGTCGAATCTGACGGCTGAGACGGCGGACGGCGTCGGTGTCTACGTAGAGGTTGTCGCGCTCCGACAGCGGCGCCGCCGTGACGTCGGCGAGGGCGTGAACGGCCTCGACCAGGCGATCGATTTCGCTGGTCCGGTCGAATGCCGGCCGGTGCCAGGCGCAGGTGAAGTCACGGGCCTCGGCCAACGCGCGCCCGGCGGTCATGAGCCGATCGATCGGCCCGTCGCCCGCGCCGCCGCCCCAGGACGGCGCGCTCGTGCGCCGGAGCGCGCGGCGCACGCCCTCGGGCGGATCGCGCAGCGCCTCCTGGAGCCACGCGCGGAACGCGCGGGAGTACAGCCGCTCGGACTGCGCCTCTGTGAGCACCTCAAACAATGGATCCACGCACGCCTCGACCGGCCGCTCTCTCAGCAGCTCGGCGCAGAAGCCGTGAATCGTGTTCACGTGCGCCTCTTCGAGGGTCTCGAGCGCCGCGTCGAGCCTGGCTCGCACGGATTCGTCCCGCGCCTTTGCGCGTCTGGCCTCCAGCGCTTCGCGGAGGCGCAGCTTCAGCTCCCCCGCCGCTTTCTCCGTAAACGTCACCGCGACGATGGCGGTCATCGTCGCGCGACCGGCTTCGAGAACCGCGAGGATCCGCTTGACGAGCTCGGTGGTCTTCCCGGTGCCCGCCGCGGCCTCAACGATGAGCGTGTGGTCGAGATCGGTGGCGATCGCGCGGCGCGCCGCCTCGTCGCTGGCGGGAAATTCCAGGACGTGGGCGCTCACCGCATGCTCCGCAGCGCCTGGAGATCCGCCAGGCGATCGGCCGCTTTGCGGGCCGTGCGATCCTCCTCGCGCGGGCCGCACACCGCGCGGAAGTCGCACCAGGCACACGCACGCTCCGCGGGCACCGGCGCAAGAAACCCGTTTTGGACGGCGCGATCGACGATCTCGAGGACCTGGAGCCCCTGCCTGCGCGTGTACTCCGTGATCGGGATCGCGTGGGTCGCGAACCCGCCCGCGGTCGTCGCGTAGAACAGCCGGCCTTCGGCGACCGTCGTCTGCAGGCCTTGCTCGATTGCAACGCTGTAGAGGACGGGCTGAAGCATCGTGCCCCCGCCGACAATCAGATCGGGTGTGGAGCGGTTCTTGCCGGTCTTGTGGTCGGTGACGCGCAGGACATCGAGACCGGCGCGGCGCTCGATGAGATCCACAGAGCCGCGCAGCACGAAACGGCCGTCGACGACGACCGGCGCCGTCAGGCTGCGCGGATCCCGGCCGTCGTCGCTCAGGCCGAAGCTGAACTCGAAGTACAGCGGCTCCCAGTCGTCGGTGTCCGCGATCTTCCGGATCCAGATCCCGAGGTCGCGGCGGAGCTCCTCGATCTCGTCGCGCCACACGCGATCGATGGCGGGCGCGAGCATCTCGGCGTACTCCGCCGTCACGCGATCGAGGACACCATCCAGCGTCCGCGCCGCCGACGCCACACCTTCCGGCCGGATCGGCAGCGCGTTCCGGGCCTGCATCTCTCGGTAGAACCCTGCCTGCACCGCGTGGAACAGGCTGCCCCGCGTGAGCGGGTCCATCCGCACGAGCGGCTCGGGCTCGTCCCACGGCTCCAGGCGGTAGATCGTGGCGAGCAGAAACTGATAGGGACAGACAGCAAAGCGCTGCAACGCCGAGAGCGAATACGGTCGATGTGCGAGGCGGCTCTTGTCGAGCATCGCCCGCGTGCCGTCGGCCACGCGAATGAGGCCGTCGGCCGTGGACCAGGCGCTCTTCTCCCGGAGCCAGCGGCTGGCAACCGACCGGCGAAGGGCGGCATTGAGACCGAGCAGGTAGTGCGCGCGCCCCTTGACCGCTGCCCGATCCTGGGTGTCGAGCAGCGGCTTGAGGACCGCGAGGTCGTGCTCGAGGTCGTCAATCGCGCGATCGGGATCGCGCGGCGCCGGCCATGCCAGGCTCGCGCCGCCTTCCTCCGCGGCACTCGACGCGAGCACGCGGTGGTCCGGCACTTCGCCGGTGATGGCGCGCATCACGTCGAGCGCGTAGAACGACGGCACCCGCGCGCGCGTCTCGCTGACGTCCAGCCTGGGATACGAGAGGTACAGGCGGTCGCGGGCGGCGCCGATGGCGATCTTCAGCAGGAGGCGCTCGGCCGCGCCGCGTTCCTTCAACGTGACCAGGGCGGCGTCGACGACCTGACGCCGGCCGTCCAGCAGCAGCGGATCCTCGCGGGGCCGTTGGGGCACGACGCGCTCCGCCAGGCCAGGGACGAAGACGATGCGGAACACCCGGCCTCGCGCCTGGTGCGGCGTGCCGACGAAGACCCGTCCGTACCGCCGCGCTGGCGGGTCGCGGTCGAGGGAGACGAGGCGATCGTGCAGCACGTCACGCGCCTGCTCGACCGTCACGGGCCCGATGTCGGCCATGGGCCGGAGATCGGCGAGGGTCCTCAGCACGCGGGCGGGATGGCGAAGCGCCCGTCTCGCCAGTGCCATGAATCGATCCAGCCAGCCGCCCCAGGTGTCGTGCTCCGGCCATTCCGCCATTGCGTCGATAATCGGCAGCGCGAACGTGCGCAGGTGCGAGAGATTGCGAAGATCGCGCTTGAGGCGGTCGATGCGCGCCGAGTCCGGCTCTTCTCTCAACAGCTCGCTGATTCGATATTCGTAATCGGCCTTCAGTCCGTCCAAGCGACGCCGCCAGCGCGCCTTGCCCTCCGCGCGATTCCGTCCGCCGACCACGGCCGACTCGACGATGAGCTCCTCCCACTTCCAGGGCGAACGGAGCGTACCTGCCACCACCGCCTCGTCGTCCGAGTCAACGACCGTTGTCGTTACCGCTCCGCCGGAGTCCTCTTCATCCGCTGCGCCCCCGCGCGCAGTCGATGCGTCGGACCGACCGGCATCAGTCATGACTTCGATAGCTTCAATGATTTCGATAACTTCAATAATTTCATCGGCGGGCACGACGAGCGGAGGATCGGCAGGCGATTCGGCTGGAGGGGTACCGACCTGCGGCACCTGGCCGAGCGAGAGATATTCGTCGAAGCGCTTGGCCGACAGCCCGTCGACGGCGCACGAGAGCAGCGCGACGAAGGCGCGGCCCGCGGGGTCAGGACGCCTTGTGCCCCGCTCGAAATACATCGGCACGCCTCCCCGAGCGCCCGCGTGCTCGAGGAGACCCAGGTATTGCTGCGGCGCGCGCAGCAACACCGCCATTTCGTCGAACGGCACGCCGCGCTCGGCTTCGTCGAGGATCCGGCGGACGATCTCCACCGCCTCGCGGCCTTCCCCCGGCGCGGAGAAGACGCTGACGTCGCCGGCGCGCGAGCGTGGCTCGCGCCGTTCCTGACGGAATACGAACGTCCGCAGGCTGTGGAGATCCGACTCTGCGTCCCCGGCGTCAGCGCGCTCGTCTTCATCAACTTCAGCGACCGTCGCAAGGTCCCGGAGCGCGGCAACGGTCGCGCCGTCACCGTCGGGGACGGTGGCCAGGAGGTCAGGTGACGTCGACGCGAGCACTTCGACCAGCTCCTGCTCGGCCCTCGAGTCAATGGGCACGTCGAGGAGGAGCATCGGCAGGCGCGCCCATCGTACGAGTCCGGCCCGGCATGCGTCGGACGCGCGGGCGAAAAGCGCCGAGCGGTCGTCGACGGCCGCCCGCGCCAGCGCCTCTTCGAAGCGCGCGAGCAAACGCGACAAATCGCTCAGCCCCTGGCCCGCCGACTCCTGCAGCCCGCCGCGCGTGACGTGCGCCAGGCGCAGCTCGTGCAGCGTCCGGGCCAGCGCCTTCGGAAATCCAGGGAGCCTGGCGACCGGTGCGAAGTAACTCAGCTCCCCCGCGGAAACCGCTTCGAACGCGGCGCGCGCCGCCATCGCTTCCGAGCCGGCCTGCGTCCCAGGCGCGTGATGGTCCCGCGCCGAAAGTTCCATGGCAGCGCGCGCTGCCATCTCGGTCAGGCTGAAGCGCGTCGCTCCGAACAGCGCGCCGGCCTCGAGGGCTATCGATCGGGCGAGATCGTCGGCGGCGCCGCGAGACGCGCTGACGATGACGACTTCGGCCGCGGGAGGGCGGCGGGCGAGGAACTCGCGCGCGGCGTCGAGCCGCGCGGATGCGGACGTGGAGGTGATGACGCGAAGCATGATCGGCGGCTCCCCCGGTCGCAGTGCCGGGACATCGGGCAACGGCGGCGCGACGCCGCCGGCTCACGTAAAACGCGCTAAACCTTGAACGCCCTCGCGTTCAGCGGACTCTCCAGCCGTTGACGGGGCCGGCGTGGAAGAACGCCGCCGGCGTCATGATACCGTCCTTCTTGAACACCAGTCCGTCCTTCATCACGAACTGGACGTTTTTCAACGCCTCGAGGTCATCCATCGGGTTGGCCGCCGTCGCTATCAGGTCCGCGAAATAGCCCGCCTTGATCGGGCCGCGCGTCTTGTCGATGTCGGCGATCTTGTAGCCGTTGACCGTCATGGCACGGAGGACGGCGGCGTTGGGGATGCCTGCGTCTTTCCATGGCTTCAGGAACTCGAGACACAGCTCGCCGCGGGTCTTGCCGGCGACAAAATAGTCCGCGTCGGTGGAAAATGTCAGCTGGACGTTGTTGTCGTACGCGTTCTTCAGGCCGGCGACCGTTCGCCGATAAGCGTCCGCGGACACGGGATGACCCTCGAGTCCCGGCGGCGTCTCGGTGCCGGCGCGCCAGATCCCCTTCGCGGCCATCAGCTTGTGCAGCTCGTCGTCAAGCGCGTTGCCGTGCTCGATCGACCAGATGCCGCCGTCGATCGCGTTTCGCGCACCGGCCGGCGTTTGCACGTGGCCTGCGACCTTGAGGCCGGCTTTCGCGGCCTCGCGGACGAACAGGCGGATCTCGTCGGCCGTGTAGCCGTACGGCTTGCAGTCGACGCAAATCTTGATGACCTTCGCGCCAAAGAGAATGTTCTGCCGCACCGCCTTGACGATCTCGTCCGGCGTGTCGGCGTCGAGATACTCGGGATACACGATCCGGTGATCCTTCACCATTTCCGGCGTCGGGAAGAACTGTCCGCCCATGCCCCCGATGATGATGCCGGAGTTGACGACTGTCGGGCCGGGGATCCACCCCTGGTCGATGGCCTGCCGGAGCGCGGTGTCCGCGTAGTTCCCGTTGTTCCCGAGGTCGCGGACGACCGTGAAGCCGGACGCGAGCATCTGCATGCCATTCGACGCCGCCTGAATCGCGCGCAGCGCCGTCGAATCCTGAACGTAGGTGTAGTAATAGACGTTGCTCTCGGGCTCCGGCTTATAGGTCAGCGCGAGATGGTTGTGCGCGTCCACCAGGCCCGGCAGCACCGTCAGTCGTGACAGGTCAATCACCTGTGCGCCGGCGGGAATCGCAACGTTCGGCCCGACGTCTCGAAACTTGTTGCCTTCGACCAGGATGACTTGATTGCTCAGGACGCGGCCTGTTTCCGGATCGACGAGACGGCCGGCGCGGATCGCCGTCGGCGGCGCGCCCGGCGTCTGACCCGATGGCGCTGCTCCGGCGAGCGCGCAAACCACCAGCGAGCACGCGAAACGTCTCATGAAGTCCTCATTTTTGCCGCGGTCAGGGCTGCGCGGTGTTGGTCACCTTACCGCCGGCCTCCCGTGTGTACTGCCTGAACCAGCTCATCATGTAGAGCTGCGTGCGGATGAAGTTCGATGGCTTCGAGCTGGTGCCGTGGTACTCGTCGTTGAACTGGAGCAGCTTCGTCGGAACGCCCTTCACCTTGAGCGCCGCGTAGTACTCCTCCGTCTGAGGCATCGGCGTCCGGCGATCGAGCACGCCGGTCATGAGCAGCGTCGGCGTGGTCACCTTGCCTACAGACATCAGCGAGGAGTGAGAGAGCCAATCACTCGGATCCTCCCAGAACGGCTTCGCGAAGAAACTGTAGGTGAAGAGCGGCACGTCCGTGTGTCCGGCCATGCTGACCCAGTCGATGACGGGGCAGCGCACGGCAGCCGCCGCAAAGCGATCGGTGTGGCCGATCACCCAGCTCGAGAGCACGCCACCGCCGCTGCAGCCCGACACGTACATACGCGACGTGTCGACGTAGCCCTTCCCGGCGACGGCGTCGACGCCGGCCATGAGATCGTCGTAATCGGGCCCGGGATAATTGTGGTCGATGCCGTTCGCGAACGCGCTGCCGTAGCCGGTGCTGCCGCGCGGGTTCGTGAAGAGCACGACGAAGTTGTTCGCCGCGAAATTCTGGAACATGTAGTTGAACGCCACCGAGTACATGGAGAAGGGCCCGCCGTGGATCTCGAGAATCAACGGGTACTTCTTCGACGCGTCGAAGGACGGCGGCTTCACGATCCAGCCTTGGACTCTCGCGTTGCCGCTGGACGTGTACCAGATCTCCTCGGTCTTGGCTATTCGCTTGCCCTGCAGCACGTCACCGTTGACATCAGTGAGCACCGCCATCTGCGACGGTTGCTTCAGGCTGTAGCGGACCACGTCCTGCGGGTGCTCGGGATCCGCCGAGATACCGGCGGCCACGAGATCGCGGGAGGCCGCAGCGACCGAGTCGAGCGTGAGGACGTGCGTCCCGGTCGTCACTGCCCTGACAGCCTTGGCGGGGTTGACGCCAGTAACAGTGTTGACAGTATTCCCCGCGGCGCCGGCCAGCGCGGCAAACTGCACGTTGCGCGTGCCCTGGTCGTCGGCATCGAAGTACACCCCCCCGCCATCGGGTGCCCAGCGGAGGTTGATGGGATCGCGATCATAGTCGCCGCTGATCTTGCGCACGCCCGCCCCGTCGATCCCGACGACGTACAGATCGTCCACGGTGTGGCTGCGGCCGGTGATGTCGTGGCCGATGAACGCCACGAGCTTGCCGTCAGGCGACACGGCTGGCCGCTCCCACGCGCCGCGCCGGGTCACGAGGTCGCGGATGGTCCCGGTGGCCACGTCGACGGCCAGCAGCTGCGAAACCTCGTATTGGAGCTGGGCATCCGCGGCGCGATTGGCGCTGAACACAATCGTCCGGCCGTCCGGCGTCCAGTCGAATACGACGGGCGCCCGCAGCTCACCCGCGCCCACGCTCCATTTGCCGCTCGTCACCGCCCTGGGCGTCCCGCCGTCGGCCGGCACGACGAAGAGATGCGTGAACCCGTCTTCGAGAAAGCCGACACGGTCCTGCCGGTAGTGCAACGCCGAGACCACGCGCGGCGGAGGCGTCCATTTCGCGCCCTTCGGCTCGGCCGGCATGCTGATGTTCCAGTGCTCCTGATCCGGCACGAACATCGAGAACGCGATCGACTTCCCGTCCGGCGACCAGCGCAGGCCGCGCGGCGCGTCGATGACGTGGGTCACCTGCGTGGCGGGGCCCTCGACGTCCACCCAACGGACGAATAACTGCGGTCCTTTCGGCTCGCCCTCGGCGAGATAGGCCAGGCGCTTGCCGTCGGGCGACCACCGAGGTGACGATCCCTTCACGAAGAAGCGGTTCTGTCCGCCGTCGCCGTTCACGATCCAGATTTCCTGCTCCCAGCGGTCCTCGATCTTGTTCACGTGCTCGCGTGTGTAGAGGACGCGTGCGCCGTCGGGCGAGATCTGCGCGTCGCTGACGCGCTCCCAATCGAGGTAGTGCTCGGTCGTCAGCAGGGTGGTCGACCGCTGTTCCTGGGCGACCAGGGCCGCGCCAACCGCCACGGCCATCGATGTCGCGATGATGAGGTGCTTCATAGTCGTTACCTACTACCGGCGGACGTGGCGCGCTCGAGGCCCTGCATCGACGCGCGGCGGTTTGGCATCCGGACGAGCGACTGCTCGAACTGCGCCGCCGCCTCCCTCGCGCGTCCCTGGTCGAGCAGCAGTTCGCCGTACAGTTCGAACGCCGGTTTGAGCGGTTCGGGCGGCCCTGACGGCGCATCGAGCGTCAGCTCGAGTGCGGTCGCCTCCTTCAGAAGCCGTTCGGCGCCTTCGCGGTCGTTCGGCCCGTTGCGCGCGGCGTGAATCACGGCAGCCACTTCCAGGGCCATGATGCCGAACGGTTTCGACCGGTAGGCGTTGGATCCCGTTTCAGCCTGCTTACGCATCGCATTCAAGATGTCGAGCGCGCGACTCGCCGCGGTCATGTCGCCGAGCCTCGCCGCGCTCAGCCCGGCGGCCAGCACGTAGGCCGCGCTGCCGTCATACGCCGGGGCGCCGCCGTCCTGGACACGCGCGGTCGGCAGCGGCAGGGGCTCCCATCTCGCGGTCTCGATCACTTGCCGCGCTTTCATGGCGGCGTACCCGTCACGCACACGCGGGCTCGCGTCGCGGTCCGCGACCGCTTTTGCCAGGCTCAGGCACCGATCGGCGTCCGCGGTCTTCCCGAGCTGCAAATACGCGTACTGAAGCCAGGCCAGCGTGTGGAAGTCTTCGCGGCCACGAGGCAGGTGCTTTTTCTCGGCGAGATCGACCGCTGCCGCATACGCCACTTCATTCGACTTCACCACGTCGTCCCACATCCCAAGCTGGACGAAGATGTGCGACGGCATGTGCAGTGCGTGCGGCGCCGCCGGCGCGATCTTCGAGTAGGCGCGCGCGGCCGTGAGGCCGAGCGCCGCGTGATCGGGATCGTCGAACGCGTGGATGATGAAATGGGCCGCCCCAGGGTGCTGCGGGTGCCGCTCGAACACGCCCTCCGCAATCGCGGCGGCCTGCATGGCGCTTCGAACGCTCTTCTCCCCCGGACGGGCCGTGCCCAGCAGCGAGAGCGCGTAGAACGTGGCGAGCTCGTCGTCGGCCGGGTACTGCTCGTGAAGGCGCCGCATCGCGGCGGAGTACGCGACATCGCGCGCGAGCTTGTCGCCCGCACCGAAGAGGACGTCCGCCGATTCGACGAGCGCCCGCTCTTTTCCCGCCGGCGCCCGGGCGGCTCGCCCGGCGGCCGTCGGCGCGAGACGATCGAGCGCGCGCCGGGCCGCTGCCAGATCCTGCTCCGCCCAGAGCGGATGGTTGAAGCTCATGGCCTCACCCCAGTACGCGAGCGCGAAGCCGGGCTCCGCTTTTTGCGCCTGCAGGAACGCTTCGGCCGCAGTGTCGAACTCGAAGTTGAACAGCGCTTTCACGCCAGTGAGAAACGGCGCCTGGGCCGCGGGCGACGCGGACGTTGGAAACTGGATCGAACCGAGCTCGGTGGTTGCCGGCGCCTGGGCCGCGATGGTCACCGACGCGACAACCAGCGCGACGGCGCCGACCAGGACCTTCTTCATTGAACACCCCCTCTGAGCAGGGCCATTCTAGGCGATTCCATCGATGTACACTCGCGCAAATGACCGTCACGATCCGGCCGGCCCGCGCCGAGGATGCTGAGGCCATCGCCAATATCCACAACCAGGGCATCGTCGATCGAGTCGCGACGCTGGAGACAGCCCTTCGAACCCCGGCCGGGACCCGCGAGTGGCTCGAGGAGAGGAGCTCCCGGCATCCAGTCATCGTCGCGATCGCTCACAACGAGCCTGCGGACGCGCCCACGGACGTGCTCGAGGTTGTGGGCTGGGGCAGTCTGAACCGCTTCAATCCCCGCGCAGCCTACGACCACGTCGCGGATTTCTCCGTTTATGTCGAGCGCGCATGGCGAGGGCAGGGCATCGGCGGTCGGCTGCTCAAGCGCCTTGTGACACTCGCACGCGATGCCGGGTTCCACAAGATGGTGCTGGCGGCGCTCGCACGAAACAGCGTGGGTGTCGCGCTCTACGAGAAGCACTCATTCACGCGCGTCGGCATCTACCGCGAGATGGGCCAGCTCGATGGCAAATGGGTCGACGTGGTGTTGATGGAAAGGATCTTGTGAGGTCAGATTGCGGCCAGACCCACAACCGCCCAGATCGCAACGGCCAGCGCCACGCCGGCGATGACATCGAGGGCGTAGTGATAGCGACCGGAGACGCAGCCGATTGCGATTCCCATGGCAGCCACGAGCAGGAACAGCCCTGCGACGGGCGCGAACGGGATCACGGCGAACGCAACCGTCAGCGAGCCAGCCGTGTGACCGCTTGGAAACGTGTTGGCTCGATGGCTGGTCCGCCGAACCCACGCGAGCCCGAATCGTCGAATGCCTTGGGCGTCGGCCGGCCGCAGGTCGTCCACCAACCACGGCGGCCGCGACGGCAGCCATGGCAGCATACCGAACGCCGCGTACTCCGCCAGCGATACCATCGTCCAGTAGCGGTCGGCCATTGATCGGTATCCACCGGCGGCCAGGATGGCAAAGCCGGCCGGGATCATGAGGAACGTCCCGGCATAGAGCACCTCGATGACCGCGGCAAGCATCGGCGGCATCTGCGCGGCACGCCATCCACGAAGCAGCCATCCGTCAGTGCGGGCCAGCCAGGCCTCGAATGCGGGCGATGGACCCACAAACAGCGTTCCGCTGGCGTAATACGAGATCAGGATGTAGGCGGCCGGAGCCCAATCCCGCACGGCGACCACCGCGCGCGACTGCGGTAAAAGCGCCAGCGCCTCCGGCGCGCCGATCATCAGCGCTGCGCAGATCCACGCGACGACGCGGCGGCGCCGGCCCCAGCGGGGCCGAAGCGCGAGCAAGGCGATGTACCCGCCGTAGGCAATGGCGGCGATCTCACTCGTGCGCACCGGGACGCTTGGGCGCTATCGTCCCGTCCGGAACACGTAGTCCCAGAAGGGGGTC
>DASZFS010000128.1:0-3516 GCA_035939575.1 Vicinamibacterales bacterium
AGCTTCGGATCCGTCGCCAGGGAGGGCGCCACGGGCAGACCCAGTTCCTTCTTGACGAGATTCACCCCCTGGACGAGCGCCACCATCTTGTAGAACGCGTGCCGCCGGCTCATCCCTTCGCGGCCCATGCCGCAATCCGACGAGAGGACCAGGCGTTCGGCGGGAATGACCTTGAGGGCCTGGCGGACCAGGCCGGCGACTTCCTCCGGCGACTCCACTTGCAACGTGTGGTGATCGATCGCGCCGATGCCGACCTTCATGCTCGTGATGTGCTTGCCGACGTCCTCGAGATCGGCGCAGTTCGAGCTCTTCATCTCGAACGTGATCACGTCGGCGTCCACCTGGTTGAGCAGGTCGAGCGCCGGCTTGTACGACTGGATCGCCGCGAACATCCGCTGCTGCGACGGGTTGCCCCAGCAGGTGTGGCACCAGACTTCGCACTTCGCGCGCAGGCCTTTCACCGTGTTGTTGAAGACCTTCAGCATGAACTCCGGGGTGATGACCGGGTCTTTGTAGCCGCGCGCGGCGAGCAGGTGAATCTGCGGCTCCTCCAGCTGGATGACCGCGCACCCGGCGTCGGCCAGGTCGTGCAGCTCCTGGTTGAAGGCGTCGCTCATCGCCAGGATCCGGGACGGCAGATCCGGATAGTGCTCGTCCTGCACGGCGAACGCCACCAGTTCCGGCGTGACCGTCCCGAACTTCACCGGCTTGGTCGTCAGGCGCTGCGCCGTCTTCCAGATTTCGGCGTACTGCATCTCGCCGGGGCCCACCGGCCCGACGATCCGCGGCATCACGCGCGCTTCGAGGTAGTCGTGCAGGATGTGCCCGCGCGGAAACGCAATCCCGCCGGCGCCCACTTTGGCGAGCCGGGGATGCGTCGCGTCGAAGCCGGTCATGTGGTGCGGCGGATAGCTCGTCCAGCTCTGGCCGCCGACGTCCTGGTCGAAGCGGCAGTCGCCGTCGGTGACGATGTCGAGGCCGGCCACTTCCTGCTCGCGCAGGTAGACCGACAGCGCGTCGACGTATTGCTCGCGGAAGCGGCTGATGACCATCGCGTCCAGGAACGATTTGAGGCCCAGGTTTTCCGTGTACCAGCTCGGGCGCGGCAGCGAGCCCGTGACGGTCGTGGGCAGCATGAGGCCGGCGGTTGCCTTCAGCATGATGGATTCTCCTCGGTCGGTCGCGCTCGCCTGAGCGCGACTCATGATCCTATCACTTGAATTGGCGAATCGGCACGGCCGGGCGAGATGGCCGTGCGAGATGGACGAGACGGACGACCTGCCAGCGGCCGTCGAGGCTCTGGCCGGTGTTGATTCAGACCGGCTTGATCACTAAGCTCGTACCCGGCATGAGTGACGCGGCGGCATTCGGTTTCCGCGCCCATTCCGGGTGGGCCGCCGCAGTGGCCGTGGCCGGATCGCCGGACCGGCCGGTCGTCCTCGAGCGACGCCGTATCGAAACCGCCGACCCCGCGATTCCGGGCTCCCGCCAGCCCTATCATGCGGCCGAGCGGCTGGGGTTCGAGAGGGCGGACACATTGATTCGTCAATGCCATGACAGTTCCATGCGGTTGGCGATGCAAGAGGTGAGCGCGATGCGCGCTCACCTCGAGCAGAGCGGTCTCACCGTGGTGGGCGCGGGTATTCTCTTCGCGTCGGGGCGACCGCTGCCTGACCTGGCGGCCACCCTCCGATCCCACGCGCTCATTCACACGGCGGAAGGCGAGTTCTTCCGCGAGGTGCTGGTCCGTGCGAGCGAGCATTGCTCGCTGCGCGTGACGAAGCTCAAAGAGCGCGAGATCTGGGACAGGGGAACATCGGTGTTCCGAGTCCCTTGCGCGGATCTGCAGCAACGGATTGGCGGACTTGGACGATCGCTCGGCCCACCGTGGCGACAGGATGAAAAGCTGGCGTCGCTGGCTGCGTGGATTGCGCTGGCGGAGTCGACGTAGCACGACGGGTTTGACGTAGCACGACGGGTCTGACGTAGCACGACGGGTCTTTGGAGGCTCGACATGTGGAAGGCACCGGCGGTCACCGCGCTCCTCATGGCCATCCTGTCGCCGGGCACGCTCGCGCAGGACGCCACAGCCGTTGTCGAGGACGCGCTGAGGGCCATGGGCGCGGCAGATCTGCACTCGATCACGTACTCCGGGGCCGCCGCCACGGGCAATTTCGGTCAGAGCCGGACGATTTCGTTCGGGCTGGCGTCAACGGCCATCAGGAACTACAGGCGCACGATCGACTTCTCGCGGCCGGCGTCGCGCGCCACCGGCGACACACAACCTCCGCCCGCGGCGCGGGGCGGTCCGCTCCCGCCGATGGGCACGTACGATCAGACCATCACGCCGGCGAACGCGGCGTGGGCGGAGCAGATGCAGATCTGGGTCACGCCGTGGGGTTTTCTGCGTGGCGCGGCGGTCAACAACGCGACCGTGAAGTCGCGGAAGATCGACGGCGTCCCGTACCGGGTGGTGACGTGGAGTCCGGCGCAGAAGGCCCCGTCGGGTGCGGCGTATCGCCTCGTCGGTTATATCGATGCCGGCAACCTCGTGGACCGCGTCGAAACCTGGGTGGAACACCCGGTACTCGGCGACCTGCACCACGAGTTCTTCTACAGCGGCTATCGGAGCTACGGCGGTCTGATGGTTCCAGGCAGGATCTCGCAGAAGCAGATCAGCATGGAGACGTTCGTCGTCGCGATCAACGACGCGCGCCCGAATCCGCCGGACCTTGCCCGGCTCGTGACGCCGGCGTCGGCAGAAGCCGCCGGGCTTCCTCACCGCGCCGCGCCGGGCGGCCCGTTCGGCCCGCCCGGGGCGGCCTCTGAGAAGCTCGCCGACGGCGTGTATCGCATCACGGGCGGGTACGCGTCGATGGCTGTTGAATTCAAGGACTACGTCGTCGTGCTCGAAGGCGGCCAGAGCGAGGGGCGCGGCCTGGCCGTCATCGCCGAGGTCAAACGTCTGTTTCCGACCAAGAAGATCAAGTACGTTGTTGCCACGCATCCGCACTTCGACCATATCAGCGGTCTCGCGCCGTTCGTCGCCGAGGGCATCACGATTCTCAGCGACGACAACTGCAAGTTTTTCATGGAGGCATCGCTCGGTACGCCGCGGACGCTGGTGGGCGACGCGCTGGCGAGGTCGCACAAGAAGCCCAAGGTCGAGGGCGTCATCGAACAGATGGAGCTGAAGGACGACAGCCACTCGCTCATGCTCTACCACGTCGAGAAGCTCGAACACAGCGACGCCATGCTCATCGCCTATCTGCCGAAAGAGAAGATTCTGTTCACGGCGGACTTCAACATGCCCGCCCCCGGGCGGCCCGTCAGTCCGTCGATTGCGACGCTCCTGGCAAACCTCGACCGGCTGGCGATCGATTTCGAGCGGCACGTCACCGTGCATCCGCCGAACCCCGATCGAGTGCTGACGAAAGCCGATCTGTTCGAGCTCGCGAAGAGGATTGCCCAATGAAACGCCCGTGGATGGTGCTCGTGCTCAGCGTCGTCGCCGGC
>DASZFS010000129.1:0-4168 GCA_035939575.1 Vicinamibacterales bacterium
GAATATACCACACGGCGCACGCCCGGACGGCCGGTAACTGCTTGCCACGCCATAAGTTCTTGGCATACGATGGTGGTTTCGCAGCACGCCGCCGCTGACAGCTGTCCCAAGGTGTCGCCATGACCATGCTCGACCGGATGCGCCGACACAAGAACTGGCTCAAGTGGAGCCTGATTCTGGTGTGTCTGGCGTTCGTCGTCTTCTACATTCCGGATTTTCTGCGCGGGACCGGCGCGGACGCAGCCTCGGGCGACACCGTGGCCAGTATTGAAGGCCAGGATATCTCCGCCGGCGAGTTCCGCCGCATCTATCAGGCGCAGGTGCAAGCGTATCGCTCGCAGTACGGCGGCCAGATGAACGATCAGCTGTTGAAGCAACTCGGAGTCGAACAGCAGATCTTGCAGCAAATGGTCGATGAGCGCGCGTCTCTCGCCGAAGCGATGCGCCTGGAGATTCGCGTCAGCGACGAGGAAGTCCGCCAGCGCATCTTCTCGTATCCGGCTTTTCAGGAGAACGGGCAGTTCATCGGCGAGCAGCGCTACGCCCAGCTGCTCCAGGTGCAGCGGCCGCCGATGACGCCGGCCGAGTTCGAGGAGAACGTGCGCCGCCAACTGACGGTCGACAAGCTGCGCACGACGCTGACCGACTGGATCTCGGTGCCCGACAAGGAGCTCGAGCAGGAATACCGCCGCCGCAACGACAAGGTCAAGCTGGCCCTCGTCAGCGTGACGGCCGACAGTCTCCGCGCGCAGGCGACGGCCAGCGCCGATGAGATCTCGGCCTACTTCGAGGCGCACAAGGCCGACTTCAAGATTCCGGAGAAACGCAAGATCCGCTATCTCCTGATCGACGTGGACGCGATCCGGCTGAAGACCGTCGTCCCGGCGGCCGACATCGAACGCGCCTACAACAACAGCATCGAGCAGTACTCGACCCCCGAGCAGATCCGGGCGAGCCACATCCTGCTGAAGACCGACGGCAAGGACGACGCGGCAGTGAAAGCCAAGGCCGAAGGGATACTCCAGCAGGTGAAGAGCGGCGGGGATTTCGCGGAGCTGGCGAAGAAGTACTCCGAGGACGAGGCCAGCGCGAAAAACGGCGGCGACCTCGATTACTTCGGCCGCGGGCGGATGATCCCCGAGTTCGAGCAGGTGGCCTTCGAGCTGCAGCCGGGACAGATCAGCGATCTCGTGAAGACATCGTACGGCTATCACATCATCAAGCTGGTGGACAAGAAACCAGGCACGACGAAAACGCTGGCCGAGGTCCGGCCGCAAATCAACGACCAGCTCGCGGCCGAACGCGCGCAGGCGCAGGCCGCCGACCTCGCGCAGACGCTGGCCAAAGAGATCAGCAAGCCGGCCGATCTCGACAAGGTCGCCAAGGCGCGCGGGCTGACCGTCCAGGAATCGGGACTGTTCGCACGGGACGAACCGACCGCGGCGCTCGGCACCTCTCCCGACGCCGCCTCGCGCGTCTTCCAGATGAAGCAGGGTGAGGTCGAGGGTCCGGTGCAGACGTCCCGCGGGTTCGAATTCATGACGCTGGTCGAGAAGAAGGACCCGTACGTGCCGCAGCTCAGCGAAGTCACCGACCGGGTACGCGACGAGCTGATCAAGGTGAAGGCGCGCGACCTCAGCCGGCAGAAGGCGACGGAGCTGGCCGCCAGGTTGAAGCAGGCACCCGATTTCGAGAAGGCGGCCAAGGCGGCTGGCGTCGAGGCGAAGACGACCGAGCTGATCACGCGGGACTCGCCACTGCCGGACCTGGGTGTCGCACCCGCCGTCGAAGAGGCGGCGTTCAAGTTGCCGGTCGGCGCCACGAGCGATCCGATCCCCACTGACAACGGCACCGCCATCATCAAGGTGCTCGAGAAGCAGGAAGTCAACCCGGCGGATCTGGCCAAGGCCAAGGACATGTTCCGCGACGAGCTCCTCGCCGATCGCCGGAATCGCTTCTTCAGCGCCTACATGGCGAAGGCGAAGCAGAAGATGAAGATCGAAGTGAACCGGGAGGCGCTCCAGCGGGTGATCAGTTAGAGGCTGGAGGCTGGAGGCTGGTGATGAGGAGCCAGCCCCCTACCTGAGGAACGTAGCAGGCATCAGAGCGAGCGGCTCGCCGCGGTGGAAGATCGCCATCGGGCCCCGAAGCATCCGCAGCGCGTCCAGTTCCCCCTTCGTCAGGTTCGCCGCCATCCAGGCGCCGACGGCCATCTGCTCGCTCGACCCCGAGAACTGCTCCGACACGAGCTCGTAGAAGCTCTTCCGCGGCGGATAGACGACCAGCTCCACATCGCTCTCGACCGGAATCTTGGCGCGCTGCTTGGCGACCGCAATCGCACGATCGAGGCCGCCGAGCTGATCGACCAGGCCGTTCTGCTTCGCCTGACGACCGGTCCAGACCCGTCCCTGCGCGATGGCATCGATTTTTTCCGGCGGCATGTGACGCGACTCGGCCGCCTTCTCGACGAACTGATCGTAGAAGGCCTGGAGCTGCTCCTGGAGCTTCTTGAGCTCTTCGGGGTTGTACGGGCGCGCCGGCGAATTGATCTCGGCGTGGCGGCCGATACTGGTCGATTCGATCCGCGCGCCGAGCTTCTCGTAGACACCGCCGGTGACGAACTTGCCGCCGACAATGCCGATCGACCCGGTCAGCGTCGACGGCTGCGCCACGATCACCTGGGCCGGCATGGCGATGTAGTACCCTCCTGACGCCGCCAGGTCGGACATCGACGCGATCAGCGGGCGATCCGCGCGTTCGTTGCGCGCGATCATCAGCTCGCGCCAGACGGCGTCGGACGCCGACGCCGAGCCGCCGGGGCTGTCGATCCGGAGCACGATCGCGCGCACCTGGCCGTCGCGGCGAGCCTGCCGGATGTACTCGTTGAGCGTGTCGGAGCCGAGCACTGCGCCGTCGACCGGATCGTAGCCGCTCCTGCCGCCGTTGATGGTGCCGGCGGCGTAGATGACCGCGATGCGTGGCCCCACATTCAGGCCCAGCGAGGCGGTGGTGACCCGGGCGTAGTCATCTCCTTCCACGCGCCGTCCGTTGCGGCCGCTGGCCAGCTTGTCGTCCACCTGATCCTCGTAGACGACGTCGTCCACCAGACCGGCGCGCAGCGCCTCTTCGGGGAGGAACGGACCAGCGTCGATCAACCGGCGCACTTCCGCCTCGTTCTTCTTGCGTCCATCGGCAATCCCGCGGACGAGCTGCTCGTAGAGGTCGACGTTCAGCGACTGGTCCATCTCCTTGTGGGCCGCTGTGTAGCCTTTCTGCGTGAACGTGTTGCTGTAGGTCTTGTAGTCGCCGATGTGATACAGATCGGGATACGCGCCGATCTTGTCGAGGGAGCCACGCAGGAACAGCTGGTAGGTGGCCACGCCGCTCAGGTCGAGGCTGCTCGAGGGGAGCAGAAAGACCTTGTCCGCGGCCGTGGCGAGGTAGTACTCACGATCGCCACCGTACTCGAGATGGGCGTACACCGGCTTTCCGGACTTCTTGAATTCGAGCACCGCGTCGCGAATCTCCTGGACCTTCCCCCAGAACGGCGAGTCGAAGCCGGTGGGTCTCAGCAGCACGGCGCGGATGCGGGAGTCGACCTTGGCCTTGCGCAGGTTGTCGACGATGGCGCGCACGGTGGACGTCCGGGCGCCGCGCAGGTAGCCGACCACATCGCCGGACGCGACCTCAGCCAGGTCGCCACCGACGCGCAGCACCAGCACCGCGTTGCCCGGCACCGGCGGTTCGCGGCCGAGAAACACATACAGCATGGCGAACCCGGCGATCGAGACGACGAGCGCGAGGCCGAGCAAGGCAAAGATGAGGGTGAATCCGCGGCGAGCCATGGTGTGCCTCAGAGGTAGACGGTCCGTCTGGAACCGCGAGATGCTCTCCGAGTATAGCCGCGATTTTGATGCGATATACTGAGGCTTCGGGCTTTCACTGCTCACCACTTGCGGAAGTGGCGGAACGGCAGACGCGCTAGCCTCAGGAGCTAGTCCGAGCAATCGGGTCGGGGTTCAAATCCCCGCTTCCGCACCACACCCAAGTTCTTACTGGAGCGTCGGTTTCACGAGCGTGGAGGGAGTTGATGGAGGCGCGTCGTCAACCCATTACCGGGCTGGATACGAGTCAGATCAGCGAACGACGAAGCGCTCCTCGTGCAGCA
>DASZFS010000130.1:0-8623 GCA_035939575.1 Vicinamibacterales bacterium
CGCGCTCGAGAGCCACCTGCGCGAGGCGCGGCGGATCATTGCGTCCAAGCGGAAGCCCGCGCGCAAGCCGCGCGGCATGTAGGGTCCGCGCGGCGGACCGAGCCGACGGGTCGCGACGTCCAGGAACATTGGGAACTTCGACGGACATCTGGGTTATGCACAGGTCTCCTGAACCGCTGCCTATAGCAGCGAAATGACGAGCGACGCGAATCGCCGCCGGTTCCTGAGCGCGGCAGCCGTCGCGGTTGCCGCGGCGCCGCCTTGGGGCCATCTGGGCTCGCGGTGCGGAATCCGCATCCAGGCCTCGTCCGGTTGACATGTGATCCCGGCGATCTGGCCTCGGCTGAGTTTTCGCACAGGACGCGGTTCACTTGACAACCAAGCCGAATCCAGCCAAGCTTCGCATCGGGGAGACCACTTGGATGGCAAGTGAATCTAAGGGCCGCGTCGAATTGCTGCAGGGCACTCTCGATCTGATCGTGCTGCGGGCACTGCACACCATGGGCGCGCAACACGCGTACGGGCTGGCGGCTCGGCTCGAACAGGTCGCCGAACCGTCGCTCACATTAAATCAAGGCACGCTTTATCCGGCTCTTGTGCGGCTGGAGCAGAAGGGGTGGATCAAGGGCGTCTGGCAGAGGACCGAGAGCAATCGCGAAGCGAAGTACTACAGCATCACCAAGGTGGGGCTCCGTGGTCTGGAAAAACAGACGGCACGATGGCGGCGACTCGCTGGCCTGGTCGACAAACTCCTGCTGAAAGAGGCCTAACGATGGCCGCACTGAGACGGGTCTTGTTCCGGCTGTTGAACGCGATTCGTCCATTGCGGGCGGAACCGGATCTCGATCGGGAACTGGCAGCACACCTGCGCCTGCTCGAAGACGACTTTCAGCGCCGGGGCCTTCCTCCAGAGGAGGCGAGGCTTGCGGCGACACGCGTGTTCGGCGGTGTGGCACACGCAAAGGATCTGCATCGCGACGCGCGTTCGTTCGTCTGGCTTGACGATGCGCGGTGGGATGTCCGGCACGGCGCGCGATTGCTCGGGCGCCATCCGCTCTTCAGTCTCACGGCCGTGGCATCGCTGGCCATCGGGATCGGCGCCAACACGACCGTCTTCACGGTGGCTAACGCGCTCCTTTTGCGCCCACCGGCGGGCGTCGTCCAACCCGCGCAACTTGTCGACATCGGCACTAGCCGAAATGGCGTCGGATTTGGCCCAAGTTCGTTCCCGAATTACATCGATATTCGAAGCCGAACGACCACGCTCGACGGCGTGTATGCGTCCAACCTGTTTCCTCAGCCGTTGAGCCTCGGGACGGGCGGGACGAACAGTTCGGCCGAGCGCTTCTTCGGAACATTCGTCAGCGTCAACTACTTCACCGTGCTCGGTGCTCACCCGTGCATCGGTCGCCTGCTGGATGCGCGCGACAGCGACCAACCCGGAGCCGCGCCCGTCGCCGTGCTGAGTTACGGGTTTTGGACACGGCACTTCGCCAACGATCCCACCGTCGTCGGCCGCACGATCGAGCTCAACGGGCATCCATTCACGATTGTGGGAGTCACGTCCGAGGGATTCCACGGCACGACCGTGCGCGCCGGAGACCTGTGGCTCCCGCTCAACATGGTCCCGACCGTGACTTCCCAACCGGCGGCGGCAGGAACCGATCGCGCGGCCGTGTGGCTTCTCGTTGGCGGACGGCTGAAACCCGGCCTGACGCTGGCGCAAGCCGGGGCAGAAATCGACACGATTGGCCGCACGCTGGAACGGGAGTACCCGAGCGAGAATCGAGGCACCGGGCTGCGGCTTCAGGCCTCATCGCCGGTTCCTGGGAATGTGGCGATCATCGCCGCCTTCCTGGCGTTGCTGCTGGGCGTCGTCCTGTTAGTGCTGGCCATCACCTGCGCGAACGTCGCAAGCGTGCTCCTGGCTCGCGCCGCCGCGCGGCGGACGGAGATTGCCGTGCGGCTGGCGATGGGCGCAGGCCGGATGCGTCTCATCCGGCAGCTGCTTGCAGAAACGACCCTGCTGTTTCTGCTCGGTGGTGCACTCGGGTTGCCACTGGCGCGAGCTCTGACCTCGGTGCTCGTGGCGCAGTTGCCCAATCTGCCGTTTCCTGTCGACGTGTCGCTCGCCCTCGAAGGCCGGGCAGTTCTCTTCACGGCGGGCGTCGCATGCCTCGCCGCCCTACTCGCTGGTCTGACGCCGGCGCTCCAGGCATCCCGGACGGACGTGGTGTCGGCTCTCAAAGATGACACGCGAACACCGGAGCGACTGCGACTGCGTCACGCTTTCGTCGCCGCCCAGGTGGGTCTCAGCGTGGTGCTTATCACAGTCGCCGGCTTATTCGTCAGGGCGCTCGAGCGAGCCGGCTCGACGGACCCGGGCTTCGATTCGCATGGCGTCGAGCTCGCATCGTTGAACTTGTCACAGGCTGGATACACAGATGCGAGTGGGCGGCAGTTTGCACGTGACCTCGTGGATCGCGTCCGGGCTCTTCCTGACGTGAAACGGGCAAGCCTCGCCCTGTCGCTACCCGGCGGCTTCGAGGTACAGCGCCGAGCCTTGACGGTGCCCGGCGCCACGCCGCCAAATGGTCAACGTTTTTTCGGCGTGGACTGGAATGTCGTCGAGCCCGGCTATTTCGCGACGCTCGGACTTCCCATTGTCGCCGGCAGAGACTTCAACGCGAACGATCGTGAAGGCAGTGAGCCGGTCGCCATTGCCGGCGAGGAAGCGGCACAGGAGTTCTGGCCAGGGCGGGATCCTCTCGGCCAGTCCATCGTGCAGCCGACCATCGGGCCGCATGGACAAACGACCTCGACGCGCGTGCTGCGCGTAATCGGCGTGGCGCGAGACATCAGGACCAGCAGCCTCGTGGATGGCCTCTCACAATCGCTCGTGTATGTGCCGCTGCAGCAGCAATACACGCCAAACGTCACGATCGTCGCCCGATCCCGCTCCGGCCGCCGCCTTGCCGACGAACTGCGAAAGCTCGTGGAAGCGATGAACCCGAATCTGCCGATCGTGGCGGCACAAACCCTGGAGGACTCACTCGCTCTTGGCCTCATCCCACAGCGCCTGGTGGCATCGGTCGCGGGCAGTCTCGGCTTCGTTGGGTTGGTGATTGCCGCCCTCGGACTCTATGGAGTCATGGCATACGCCGTCACCGTTCGGACGCGCGAGATTGGCATTCGGATCGCACTGGGCGCGCGACGCGCCAATGTCATCGGTCTGATCCTGCGGCAAGGGATGTTGCTGACGATTGTCGGCGCAATCGCGGGGCTGCTGTTGTCGGCGGCCGTGTCCCACCTGCTCAGCGCATTTCTGTTCGGTGTGCCCCCGATGGACCCGGTGACGTTCTCCGGTGCGGCGGCACTGTTCATCGGGGTGGGGTTGGTGGCGTGCTACCTGCCCACGCGACAAGCCACTCGGATCGACGCGATGGACGCACTCAGATACGAGTAGGTGGGAGCGAGTCATGACACAGTGGCGACGATTCCTTCTGAGACTGGTGAACGTCTTCCGCTCAGCGCGCCCAGAATCCGAGCTCGGGCGCGAGATCGGCGCGCACGTCGGACTGCTCGAAGACGAGTATCTTCGCGGCTGTGGCACTTTGCGGCGTCCTAGTTCCGGCTCGGCGTGCAACCCGTGTCGATCCGGCGGTGACACTGCGGTGTGAGTAGGGATGTCTGCTCTCAGACGACTTCTTCTGCGGCTCTTCAACGTGTTGCATCCCGGGCGCGCAGAGCCGGATCTTGGCCGGGAGATCGATGCCCATCTGACGCTACTCGAAGATGAGTTTCAGCGTCGAGGCGCCTCGCCTGAGGAGGCGCGACTGCACGCGCGCCGGAAGTTCGGCGGCGTCGAGCTGGCGAAGGAACTTCACCGGGACACCCGATCGTTCATGTGGCTCGACCAATTCAGGCACGACGTCCGCGACGGCGCGCGCGCCGTGGCCAGATACCCGGTTGCGGCGCTCGTCGCGGTCGTGTCGCTCGCCTTCGGCATCGGGGCGATGACGACGACACTTACGGTGCGCGATGTCGTATTCCGTAAGCCGCCACCGCTGTACGAGCGGCCCGCCGAACTGTCGTTCGTCCGCGTGGGACAGCCCGATCGTCAGATGCAGGATCCGTACGGCGCGTCGACGCCCGGCGCGCTGTTTCGCGCGTGGCGCGACGCCTCGCTGCCGGGCGTGGCCCTTGCCGCTGCGTCGCCCGCGCGGCTTCGCGACGTGCGCACCGCCGATGGCGCCGACAGCGTCGTCGTGCGCACGATCTCGCCGGATCTGTTTGCCGTCCTCGGCGTCGGCGCCGTGGAGGGCCGCACCTTCACCGAGGCGACAGCACGTGCCGCGGGTTTCCGCGAGGCTGTGCTGAGCCGACGCGTGTGGCACACGCTCTTCGATGACCGGCCCGACGCGATTGGCAGCACGATCTGGATTGAAAACGAACCGTTCGTCGTCGTCGGCGTGACGCCTGCTCGCTTCTGGTTCACCGCGATGAACGCGCCGATTTGGATCCCGCTCGATCGCACGCGCCTGTCCGTCGACGACATGCTGACTGTCGTCGCGCGGCGGCCGCCGGGGATGACGCCCGAGGGACTCATCGACGTGCTACAGCCGTCGCTCACGGCCTACACCAGGCAGTTGCCGGCGAGCGACCGCCAGCGACGGCTGAAGACGTTTCCCGTAGACGGTACGGCGATGGGGCACGCCATGGCGCTGCTCCTGCCGTACGTGCTCGGCGCGTCAGTCGTGCTCACGCTGCTTATCGCGTGCGCGAACGTCGCGGTCCTGATGATTGCGCAGTGGACCGCGCGCGAGCACGAGATCGCGATTCGTGCATCGCTCGGTGCCAGCCGCGGTCGGATCGTGCGCGCGCTGGTCACCGAGTCGATGGTCCTCGCGGTCGCCGGCGGGGTGTTTGGCGTCTGCGCGACGTACGCGCTTCGCGGCATTCTCGTCAGCCGTACGCGCGGCGAGAGCGCCTTCTTCGACCTGTCGATCGATCCGCACATTCTGGTCCAGGCGGCGCTCATCACGCTCGCGACGGGTATCCTTGCCGGCATGGCGCCGGCGCTCTACGAGACGCGCCGCCTGCACATCAATCCGTTGACGACGCTCGCCTCGTCCGATCGTATTCGTCAGCGCTGGCGCCACGCCCTCGTTGTCCTGGAGATCACCGTCACAATTGCGCTGCTCGTCGAGACGGGAGGGATGATCGACGGCTACCTGCGCGCGCTCAAGGCGGAAATGGGCTTCGAGCGGCGACCGCTGCTGAGCGCACAGATCGAAAACACCGGCGGTATTCCGATCGCGCCACTGCTCGACGCGGTCTCCCGGGTTCCTGGCGTTGCTTCGGCGACCGCGGCCACGACCGTGCCCTTCGCCTTCATGTCCCATGGCGCGAGCCGGCGAGTGGCAGGAGACTCGGCCGGCAACCCGGAGGCGGTCGCGGAAGAATCATCGATCACGCCTGGCTTCTTCTCGACGCTCGGCGTGCAGCTGCTCGCGGGCCGCGACTTTTCGGAGGCGGAGTCGACGCGCAGTCGGATCGCGATCATCAATGAGGCTCTCGCGCGTCAGTTCTTCTCGGGACAGGACGCAATTGGGCGGCGCGTATTCATCGGCGCCGACGGCTACGACATCATCGGCGTCGCCGGCGACTATGCGACCAATCCGTTAGAACGGCGCCACATCGCCCCGAAGCTGTTCCTGCCGCTGCGCGCCGACGGGCTGGCCGCCAAACGCCTCCAACTTCTCGTTCGGGCGGTCTCCGACCCAGCGCCGCTGGTCCGATCTGTGCGGCAGGCGGCGCGCGATGCGTCGGCGGGGAACACGGTCGCGAGCGCCTTTACGTACGACCAAATCACAGAGGTGATGGGCGAGGAAATGCTGGTGGGCACCGCGCCGCTGGTGCCGCTCATCGCGATTGGGATGGTGCTGACGACGGCGGGGATCTACGGCGTGCTGGCATTCGCGATCGCGCGCCGTTCGCGCGAGCTGGCTGTGCGCGTGGCAATCGGCGCGACAGGCCGCGATCTGCTCCGGCTCGTCACGGCCCAGAGCGCGCGGCTGATCGTCACGGGGATCGCGCTCGGGATCGGCCTCACCTTCGCGCTGTCGCGCATCGTCCGCGCGAGCGGAGGCGCCGGCAGTATCTACGATCCGGACTGGCCTGCGTTTGCGGCTCCAGTACTCATTGTCGCAGCCATCGGCGGGCTCGCGACGTTGGTTCCGTCGCGGCGCGCAATGCGGATCGATCCGGCGGCGATCCTGCGCGATTCATGAGTTGTGCGAATCGGATCCGGAACCCAGACGTCGAGCCGACGTGCGAGATCGAGCAGCAGGCGCTGGCCGGCTCACTGATGAGCGTGACATTGCGTCAATCGCAGTTCACAGGTCGTGCGACCGATGTCGGCTACGATCACCTCTCGACGATGACTTCCGTGAAGGATGGGATACGCTCCACGCTTCTTCCGGGCCTGCTGTCCAGTTTCGTCTCTCATTTTACACGGGCCATCCGACGGGAGATGGAGGCCATGCGCGAGCGCCGAGGCTCGTTCGAGGTCGTCCTGACCGATGGCCAGCGCAACGTGCTCGACGACCCGGAGGGCGGTGCGTCCTACACATTCAGAGCGCTGTCGCTCGACGAGAAGCTCGTGGCGGGCCTCGAATGCACCCTGCGTGCGTCCGACGCGGAACACCTGGTCCGGATCGATCGCATCGACGGTGCCGAAGTGACGCTGTGGAGCGAGGGCCCCATCGCACTTAGAGACGGGCATGGCGTCCTGGTCATCTATCCGTGGTTTCTCTACGAAAGACTAGTCAAGGCGCTCGAGGAGATCGACCCTCACCGCTTTGCTGTCGATCGGGCGATGACGCTGTTCGGCAAGGTTAACGCGACGTTCGAGCCCCGGGAATTGATCCGGGCGCACGCGTCTCTGAACGCCAGCCAGCGTGCCGCTGTCCAACTCTGCTCGAACAGCGATCTTGCGTTCGTGTGGGGACCACCCGGCACCGGCAAAACGACGACCCTCGCCCACATCGTCAGCGAACTGCTGGCGCAGGGGCTCCGAGTCCTCGTCCTGTCCACGACCAATGCCGCCTTGGATCAGGCGCTCGAGCAGATCGCGGTGGACCCTGAGATGGGCGAGGCGATTCATGCCGGGACAGTCGTGCGAATCGGTCGCAGCGATGGACCGACCTTCGGTGCCGCCCTGCGCGACGTCGTGATTCGGCTCAACGCAGTGCACCAGAAGGCCTTGGATCGGATGTCGAGCCGCCGCCCGGCGGTGGCCCTGGCCGTGCGGAGGTGCGAGGAGGCGCTGTCCACCTTGTCGGACGCCGATGTGCCCTATCAAGACAGTCTCTTCGGCGGGGCACGACCGCGACGTCCGCCCGCGCAGCTGGAAGACATTTTCAGCGCAAGGCGAGCCGCCGAACTGCAGGAGGGCTTTCCCGCGGCGCTGGCCGGACTGATTCGACGGCGCGCCACGCGACTGGTCCGGGCGCTGGCGCTCTACGACCAGGCCATTGCGGAGAGAAAGAAAGCCCTGCTCAACAAGGAGCACGACGTCGTCGACGGCGCGTCTCTGGTCCTGTCGACGTTGACCAACGCTTACTTCTCGCCGCTGATGGCGGAGCAGCGATTCGACGTGCTGATCGTGGAAGAGGCATCGATGGCGGTCTTGCCGTCGCTCTTCTACGCGGCCTGCCTGGGACGCCGCAAGACCGTGATTGTCGGGGATCCGTGCCAACTGCCGTCGATCGTGCAGTCGGATGAGGACTACGTCCGGAAGGTGATGGGCCGCAATATCTTCGAGGTTGCGGTGGCGGAGCCACTTTCCTCACCGTTGGTCGCCATGTTGGACGTGCAGTATCGCATGCATCCGGTGATCGGCGAGCTGGTCTCCGATCTCTTCTATGCCGGCCGGTTGAAGCACGGCGGCGATCCAGCGGTGCGCGAACGCATTGCGGCCCGCGAGCCCCATGGCGGATCGCCGGTGGTCGTGCTCGATACCGACGGCCGCACGACGTGCCAGCCTGGCTCCGGGGGGCAATCTCGGATCAACGTCATCACGGCTGATCTGTGTGTCGACCTCGCCCGACGCGCGGTGCGTGCGGGTGCGGAGTCGGTGGCGATTCTCACGCCGTATGTCGATCAGGCCCGCGCGATCAGGGCGCGTCTCAAGGAACGGCCTGGCGATCAAGGAGATGGGGGACGGATCGAATGCAGCACCGTACACCGCTTCCAGGGACAGGAGCGGGATGTCGTCATCCTGGACACCGTCGACGCAGAGCCGATGAAGCCGGGCGTGCTCCTGAGCGAGCACGGCGCGCATTCGACGGCTCAGAACCTCATCAACGTGGCGGTCTCGCGGGCACGAGGGAAGCTGATCGTCGTCGCCGACGTGCGCTATTTCGAGCGACGGGCGGCAGGCAGCGTGGTGACCAAGATGGTCGTGCGAGCCCTTGCTGTTGGTCGCCGCGAGACCCTGCGGAAGTAGGATCGAGTCGACCGAGTGGAGGCAGGTGCGCTATCAGCGGCGTAGCAGGACGCGGATCGGCGAATCTTGTCCAGCGATGCGTGCCTGCGGGACCGTTCGGCCTGCTGAAGA
>DASZFS010000131.1:0-9092 GCA_035939575.1 Vicinamibacterales bacterium
CTGTCCCACGAAGAGGCCCATCTTCCAGTGGTCGATCTCCGGAAACCACGTCGGGTTGAAGCGCAGGCGGATCGGCACCCCCTGGCTGGCCAGCCAGTAGAACTCGGCCTTGGTGTTGGGATCGATCTCGAAGATCGAGCCACGGTCGCCGATGAGCCGGACCTGAACCCCGGCCGCGAAGCGGTTCGCGATGGCGATGGAGATCGCGTGCTCGGTCAGATACCAGGTCGAGATGTCGATGCGGACTGTCTCCGCGTTGATCCGCGCGACGATCGCATCAATGACGTTGTCGACCGCCGGGAACAGGATCTGTTCGGTCGCCGACGCGGACTGCGCAAGCCCGAGCAGGACGAAAGCGAAGATCGAAAACGCGGCGAACCACGAGCGGGTCGCCCGAGATATCGGTCGCGGAGCAGTGATCACGGGTCCTCCAATACAAAGTTCGTCTCAGCACGATCCGGTCCAGGTATCCCTCTGTCACACAGCGCGATGTGACCGGGCCGAGGAGCGGCTGTGGTGAAACGGCGTACCGTACGTGGCGCACCGGCCTGCCGCGTGATGGGCAACTCATGGCCTACCGCCCGTCATCGTTGGCTGCCGGCCGGCGAGCAGCTCGTCACGCGCCGGCGCGGCGAGCGAAATCAGATCGTAGATACGTTGAACCGCCCGGCCGGTCGCGCCGCCTGCGCCGTAGAACAGGTCGGCAGCGATCTCACGCCGGCGTCCGCCCAGGCGGTCCGGGCGATGGAGCGCGCGCAGCGCGGTCACGGCGGCCTCGGCGCCATCCGCGACAACGTCCGCGGCGCTTCGAAGCAGCCGCACCTTGTCGGGGTTGACGCTGGCCCTTTCAATCAGCGCCGGGCAGTCGATCGCGACGATCGGCCGGTCGAGCAGCATGAACTCGAAGCCGACCGAGCTGTGGTCGGTGATGATCGCGTCGGACACGAACAGGTAGGGCGACGCGTCCGCGCTCTCCGCGACATGGATGCCATAGCGGCGCGCGAACGCGTTGAGCTCCCGGCGCCAGTCGACGCCGCCCGATCCGCGCGGGCTTGGGTCGTACGAGCGATCGTGCAGCTTCACGATGAGGTTGACGTTCTCGCGGCCCAGCCGGGCGATGATCTCCCGCCCCGCCGAGTTGAGCGACGAGTAGGGCGACCACGTCGGCGCGTACATGACGGTCGGTCGCGCGGGGTCGAGGCCGAGGGCGCGCTCGATCGCTCGCCGGTCCAGCGATCCGTCAACCAGGCAGTCCACCTTCGGAAAGCCGATCAGCGCCGCGTTGCCGCCGTCGGGATCCGTGAGCCCGGCTTCCGCATAGCGGCGCAGGCGGTCGCGGTTCGGAAACATCAGGCAGTCGAAGGTCGCGACGACCGGCGCAATTCTCGTCGGCGCGTCGAGGCCGTACTTGCCCGCCACGCCGTGAAACAGGTGAATCCGCTCGGTCCGGCGCGGCAGCCACGTCATGTTCCAGAAGTCGGCGTTGATATATGCGTCGAACTTCTGCCACCTCGCCGCGCGGCTGGTGATGACGCGACCGGGAATGCCCACCGGCAGAAACAGCTTGCTGGCGTTCCAGGATCGATCCGAGGTCGTGAACCACAGCTCGATCCGGGGATCGTGCCGGAGACGGTCGAGCACGGGCTGGAAGACCGCCAGGCTCATCGGCGACGCCGCCTCGAACAGGATGCGGCTGCGCGACCGCGCGAAACCGGTCGCGACGTCGTCGACGGCGTGCACGGCCGCAATCACCGTCGTCCGCGCGCGCCGGTACACCGTGTCGTGCAGCAGGTTGCTGCGGCGCCGTTCCATCATGCGCCGGCGCCGCACGGCCGCGCTCCGAAGCCCGCGAGCGAGCCGTCGCCAGCGGCCGGTGCGGGGGACAGGGGACCGATCGGTCTTCGGGTCCATGCGCATCAGGTCCAATCACTCCGGGGGCCCCTTTCCCCCGGTGCACTCCGGGGGGCCCTTTCCCCCGGTCCAGTCCGGGGACCGCTTTCCCCGGGTCCACTCCGGGGACCCCTTCCGCCCGGTCCGTACGTCCTGGGGGTCCTGGCTGGAGGCACCGCCATCGCTCTCGTGCTCGAATCGGCGATCAAGCGCGCCGCCGCGAGCCGATCGCGGGTCAGCTCCCGCGCCGCGACGGTGAGGGCGAGCAGGTAGTAGAACGTCCAGCTGTAGGCAACCGAGGCGAACTGCGCGCACACGAACCACCCCACCAGGCCAGCGGACATCGCGACGGTGTGCGCGTACAGCGATTCCCGATCGTTGGCCGACAGCACGGCCCGGAGCGCGCCGCCGCTGTCCCGGCGGGCCCGCGCGAGCATGCGCCTGGTAGCCGCAGCGGCCATGCCGGCGCGGATGATGAGGAAGCTGAACGCGATCAACCCGAAGAAGCCGGTCTCCGCAGCGACCTGGATGAGCGCGTTATGCGTTTCCCGCCAGCGCTCGCGGCGGCCGTTCGGGTTGTAGTTCTTGAACTGGCCCGCGCCGACGCCTGTCAGCGGGTATTCCTTGAACGTGTCGATCCCTTCCTGCATGACGATGCGCCGGGCTTCGCGCGACCCGGTGAATTCCCTGTTGTCCTGCGGCTCGTCCACGATGCTCGACATGCGCGACCAGAACGACGCCGGCGCGAAGGGGCTGGCGAGCACCAGCGTCGCGATCACGATGACACCGAATCCGCGCCTGACCTTGCCGCCAAGCAGGACCAGCGCGATTGCCATGGCCGCGAGGCCGAGCATGCCGCCGCGCGACTTGGTGAAGACAATGGTCGCGAGCATCGCCGCCATGATCGCGGCGGCACTCAGACGGCGGACGGCCGAATGAGTGCGCGAGATCATGACGACCGCCGCGACCGGCAGAAACGTGACCATCGTCAACGCGAGATCGTTCGGGTTGCCGAAAATGCCGTTCACGGCCCCCGTCAAGCGATTGCCTTCCATCAGGTTGACGCCGCGCGCGTAGTCGAAGACACCGCGAAAAGCGACGTAGCCGATGCACAGCACGATGAGCCAGGTGATCTGATCGAGCCGTTTCGGCGTCGTCAACGTGTTCATCATCAGCACGAAGACGACGAGCACTTTGAGGTATTCGTCGATGAACTCCTGCAACGCGCCGCCCGGCCAGATGGAGAAGGGTACGGTCGCGATGATGACGGCACCGAAGAGCGCGAGCCCGATCGTTTCCGGGGTGACACGAAATACCGGCAGGCGCCGCGCGAAGCGGTGGAGCAGCATGGGTGCCAGCCCGACCAGGGCGCAGACCTCCGCTATGTGAAGGGAATTCAGCCCGGGCATCTGGTCCTGCGGGCGGAACAGAAGGACCGTCGTAAACGCCAGCAGTCCGAGGTAGCCCCAGTCGCGCGGCTCTGCGTACGGCACGGTGGAGAAGGTCGGCGCCGTCGCTCTCGCGAGCGCGGCCTCGACCAGACCTCGTCCCGGCACCGTCTCAACGGAACCGTAGCTGAACGCGAGGCGCTCGCGCCCCAGAAGCGCCCGATCGCGCGGCGGCCCCGTCATCATCGCCATACCCTCCGCCGGAGAGAAAACGCCGCGAGCCCTGCTACGGCCGATGCATTCATCACGACGAACGCGTACGCGAGGCGGGCGGTACGCGCGAGCAGGCTCTGCCGGCGTCGCGCGCTCCATGCCCCGTAGGCCCCGAGCAGATACAGGACGCACTGGAGGATGAGGGCCCCGCTGTACACGATGGAGCGCGAGGCCAGCGCGATGCTCGAGGCCATCGCTGCGACGAGCGCGTAGGGAACCAGCAGCCGCCCGACCTTGTGGGAGACGTATTGCAACCAGACCGGATTGCGCCACGGGATCATGAGCCGCGGCTCGAGCGCGAGGATCTGCCAGTTGCCCGCCAGCGTGCGCACCTTGCGCCGCATCTCCGTGTGTGTATCCAGCGCCTGGTGCTCGTACGCGACGGCGCGCTCGTTGAAGATGACGCGGGAGCCGTCGAGCACGCATCGCATGGGCGCCAGGACATCGTCGAGTATCGTGTCGTCCGGCAACCGTCGCCAGGCGGCCCGGCGCAGGGCGTAGACCGCGCCGGTTGCGCCAAGGGTTGACCCGACGCGGCTCTCGAGCCTGCGCAGCGCCTTTTCGTAGCGCCAGTACATGCCGACTCCCTCGGCGATCGCGCAGTCGTCCGCCGCGGTGTCGCGCTGGCGCCCTGTCGCAGCGCCCGTCTCCGGGCCCTCGCACTCGAGGAGGAGCTCCCCTGTTACCGCGGCAATCGAGGGATCGGCAAAGGGCGCCGTCAGCTCGCGCAGCGCGTCAACCTTGAACGTCTGCCGCGCATCGCAGAACACAAGCACGTCGTGCTTCGCGACGGCGACACCGGCGTTCAGCGCGGACGCTTTTCCACCCGCCGGTCGATCGATGAGGTCGATCGATCGCCCGTAGCGGGACAGGACTGCCAGCGTATCGTCAGTCGAACCGTCGGAGACGACGATGATCTGGCGAGGCGACGGATAGTCGAGGCGCAGCAGGTTGTCCAGACGCGCCGCGAGGCGCGCCGCTTCGTTGCGCGCCGCGATTACGATCGAGACGGGTGGTACGAGACGAGCGGTGGTCGCGGCGGCGGCGTGGCGCGGCGCGAGCCTGGCCCAGAGGATGAGCAGTACTGGATAACCCGCGTAGACATATGCCACGAATGCGCACGAGAGCCAGAACACAGGCACCATGATTCTCAGTCTTCAAAGACCGGTTTCACGGGCCCGAACACGCTCCGCCGCAGGCGCGTCCAGAGCCCCTCGGGCGTCACCGTCTTCGCGGGTGGCGGCCATGCGACTTTGGCCTCGCCCGCCGCCGCGGGCTGACGCGTGTCGGGGATCCGCCGCATCAGCTCCAGCTCCTCGGCGAGCACGCGGCGCTGCTCGATCAGTTGGCGTTCGCGCTCGGCAAGCTGCGCCTCGCGCTGCGCGAGGTCCCGTTCACGCACCGCGATGGCTGCGGCCTGCGCGATCAACGCCTGGCTGTCGAGCGCTGAAGACCGCAGCGTCGCGAGCCCTTCGGGTGCGGGCGCCGGCGCGAGCGCCGGTACCCAGCCCGGCGCCGCGATCGGCGCCGGGCTCCCTGCGAGCGGCTGGGCGCCGTCCGGCGACGCCTGGATGACACCGGTCGTCCGAAGCTCCTCCAGAACCTGGAGGGTCAGATCGACGTCGATAACGCGTCGATCCTCGCCGTAGCCGAACAGCAGCACGGCGTCGCAGATCACGTTGATCTTTCGCGGGATGCCCTGGCTGTGCTCATGGATGAGATCGGTCACGTCCCGCCCGAATTCGAGCGGCGCGCCGATCGCCACTCGGCGGAGGCGATGGTTGATGTATGCAGCGGCGTCGTCTGCGTCAATCGGCATCAGGTGGTAGCTGACCGTCACGCGCTGCCGCAGTTGTTCCAGCTCGGGGCGTGCGAGCAGATGCCTCAGGTTGGGTTGGCCAATCAGCACCACCTGCAGCAGCTTGGATTTCTCGGTCTCGAGGTTCGAGAGCATCCGGATTTCTTCAAGCGCGGCCATACTGAGGTTCTGCGCTTCGTCGACCACGAGCAGCGCGAGGCGGCCGGCGATCCGTTGATCGACGAGAAACCGCGCCAGATCGTGGAGCAGCGCTGGTTTGCTTCGACCGGCCGCGGGCTCCAGGCCGAAGTCGAGCATCACGGCCTCGATGAGCTCGCGGGCATCCAGCATCGTGTTCACGATCCGCGACACCGAGGTCTGACGATCGAGACCACGCAGGACGGTCTGCAGAAGCGTCGTCTTTCCGGATCCGATTTCGCCGGTGATGACGACGAAGCTGGCGCGGCCTTCGATGCCGTACCGGAGATAGCTCAGCCCCTCTCGGTGCACCCGACTGAGGTAGAGGCAGTCCGGATCCGGTGTGAGCGAAAACGGCCGCTCTCGGAGGTTGTAAAAGCGTTCATACATGGTGCAGTTTTCTCCCGGACGCGGTTGCCGGCGTCCGCGCGCAATGAACTGGCCGGTCGGGCTCGAGCGCGGGCAGCAGCTCCGCGCACGCGCGCCAGTAGTCCTCAGGGAAGTCGACGTCGAGCCATGGGTATCCGCGCGTTTCTACGACGTGCAGCGGGCGCCTGTGGATGAACGCGGCGAATGCGGCGGGCAGCCATGCCCTGGATCCGCCATCCACCACGAGCCGATCCATTTCGTCGATCAGCACGCGGGCGCCGACCGCTCCAAACTTCGCGATGCCGACGTTTTCACCGTCCGCCTCCGCGCTCGCGATGGTCTTCGCGATGTCGACCACGCGCCCGGCGCGGACCTGGACCTTCATCTCTTCGTCCGAAAACACCGCGTCGCCCCGCGCCTCCATCAGCAGCGCATCGTCGTGGCGAGCGGTCAGCAGGTCGGACAGCAACTGCGGATGAAACAGGACGTCACCGTTCAACACCACGAATGCTTCGGTGAGCACCTCGCGGGCCAGCCAGAGCGAGTACAGGCTGTTGGTGGACGCGTACCGGGCGTTGTGGAGGACAGAAGCCCGCCCCTGGCAGACCGGACGGACCGCGCTGATCCCGCATCCGGCGACCACGATGATGTCCCGAACGTCATGGGCGCGAAGTGCGAGGATCTGGCGCTCGAGCAGCGTCAACGACCCGACGCGCGCGAGACATTTCGGCAGCGCACCGGTGACGGCTCGCAAGCGGCTCCCGCGCCCCGCCGCGAGAATCACGGCCTTCATATGCTCTCCGAGATCGGTCCCGCCGTCAGCCGCGAGCGCGTGGCCAGCCGCCGGACCCGATCGACGCAGAACCGGCGTTCAGCGGCGGTCGCGCCGAACACCAAGAAGGTGGCGCTGTACACCGCGGCTGCCGCGGCCATCTCGGCGGCGACCGCCACAAGCGACGCGCCAACGAGTCCGCGCGTCGCGTCGACATACACCCACGTGATCGCCATGGGCCAGAGCGCGGGCCACACGGCGCGGGCGAGCACGGTCCGCACGGGTATCCCCACGCGCCGACAGCCGGCGGGGAACGTCACGAAGATCGCGGACAGCGATACCGGCACCAGCGTGCCCAATGCGACGCCCGCGAGCTCGAGGTGCGTGACCAGAGCGATGCTCAGTGTGAGGTTGGCGGCGGCCGTCAGGATGTTGGTGTACGCGACCAGGCGGTGACGCCCGGCTGCCTTGAGGAGCGTGCTCGAGGTCGACGTGGCAACGCGGACCACGACCGCGAGCGTCAGAAGACGGACGATAATCACGCTGCCCGCGAAATCGGGACCCACCCACGCGCCCACGAGCGCGTCGGCCATGAGCCACAGGGTCCCGCCTACCGCGAGCACCGCTGCGAGCGACAGCCGCGTGCCGACGAGCAGGATCCTCTGAAGGCGACCCAGCCGCCGCGATGTGTCGTGATCGACGATCGTCGGAAAGAGCACTTCGTTCAACTGGTTGGTGAGGCGCTGCGTGGTCTCGGCGAGCCGCTGGCCGACCGACCAGACGGCGACCGATCCTGTGTTCAAGAAGGCGCCGATGACCAGCGCATCGACCGAATAGTTCAGCTTGTTCGCCCAGTCGATCAGCGCCATGTAGATGCTGAACCCGGTCACCTCGTTGAGACGGGCGCGACTGACGAGAGCAGGTCGAAGCCGCAGCGCCGGGAAGACGCGATAAGCGTTGGCGCGATACACCCAATAGGTCAGCACCCTGACCGCCGTCGTCGCGACGACCAGTTCGACCAGCCCATAGCCCGCCATCACGACCGCGACGTTCACCACCCCGGTGATGATGCTGCTGCCGGCGCCGACGACGTTGTTGAGGTCATAGCGCTGGAAGCCGTTGATGACGCCGCCGAAGACGCTGAATGCGATGCCGCAGGCGACGTTGACGCTCGTCACCAGCAGGACGATGCGGCCGATGTGCGTCTGGTCCGGCGACAAATGAAACAGGCGGCCGAGCGATACGGCGAGCACCGTCGCCGCGAGATAGGCGACGAGCCCGAAGCCGACGAACAGGAAGAACATCGTGCTCAGAATCTCGTTCAGCGCCCGCGCATCCTGTCTCGCCCGATATTGGGCGACGAATTTCACCAGGGCGCCTGAATAGCCAAGATCCAGCACCGAGAAGTACGCGGTGATGGACGCCGTCAGCATCCACAGCCCGTACGCCGAGCGGCCCAGGTGGGCGACGTTGAAGGGCAGCACCCCGATGCCGACGATCATCTCGGCGGCGATGGCGAGGTATCGCGTCGAGACATTGCGGGCGATGGTCAGCGGCTCTTCGAGCTGAGGCGTGCCTCCCGCCGTCAGATCGTCGCCGTGGCCGGTCACTTGGCGCCCTTTCCCGACGCGATGACCTTGACCGTATCGATCACGATGGTGAGATCGAAGACCACCGACATGTGCTTCACGTAGTAGAGGTCGTAACGCAGCTTCTCCTTGGCGTCCTCGACCGATGAGCCGTACCGGTATTTGACCTGGGCCCATCCCGTGAGGCCCGGCTTCACCGTATGGCGCTCCGTGTAGAACGGAATCGCCGCTGCCAGCTGGCGGACGAAGAAAGGCCGCTCCGGGCGCGGGCCCACGAAACTCATGTCGCCTCGCAGCACATTCCAGAGCTGCGGAAGCTCGTCGAGCCGCGTCAACCGGATGAACCGCCCGACGTACGTGACCCGCTCGTCGTGCTCGGCGGCCCACACCGGCGTTCCACGTTCGGCGTCCATCCGCATCGATCGGAACTTGCACAGCATGAACGGCCGGCCGTGCTCGCCGACGCGCTCCTGCCAGTAAAGGACCGGTCCCTGCGACTCCACCGTGACGGCCGCGGCCGTCAGCACCATCAGCGGCGCCGCAAAGGTCAGACCGACGGCGGCGAGCGCCAGGTCGAGCATCCGCTTGACGGCACGCGTCGCTCGCGACGCGCGGAAGCCATCGCAGAAGATCAGCCAGCTCGGCTTCAGGTCGTCGATCAGGATCTTGCCGGTCAAGCGCTCGTACGTCGTCGTCGCGTCCTCGACGCGCACGCCCGACAGCTTGGCCTTCAAGAGCGGCTCGATCGGCAGGTGACCCCGGCGATCCGACAGGCTGACCACGACCCGGTCGACCTGGCACTCCGCGATGAGCCG
>DASZFS010000132.1:0-12478 GCA_035939575.1 Vicinamibacterales bacterium
CCCGGCGCTCTCGCCCGCCATCGGGCAACGCTACAGCGTCGCCGACGCGCTCATCCACGGCGCGTGCATGTTCGTCGCCAGCTCGGCGTTCTTCAGCCTGGCGTTTCTGCTGTCGACGGTGTTCAGCGACGTCTGGCGGCCGGCCCTGATTGCCATCGTGGTCGCGACGATCCTGGCGTTCTGCGAGCTGATGTTTCGGGACCTGGCCGGTTACGGCATTTTCGGCGTGATGAGCGGCGAGGTCTATTTTCGTGCGGGCCGGGCGCCGTGGGGAGGCCTGCTCATCAGCATGGGCGCATCGGCGGCGATGCTGTACGCCGCCGCGCTGAACATCGCGCGCCGGGATTTCTGACCTCCCGCGCCTGGCGCGCTCTGATATAGTCCGCGGCTGGGGGAGGGGTCGATGAAACACACGCTTGCCGTCACAGTCCTCATCAGCATCGTCGTCGCGTGGTCCGCGCCCGCCACCCGCGCGCAGCAGGCCGCGCCTGAGATTCCGTTCGACGCGAACGTGAGCTTCCTGAAGCTTCCCGCCGACATGAATCTTGGCGAGGCCTCCGGCGTGGCGGTCAACTCGAAGGGCGACATCGCCGTGTTCACGCGGTCGAACAGCGCGAACGGACCCGCATACGCGGCGACCGCTTCGCAGGTCCTGCTCTTCGATAAGACCGGCAGGTACCTGCATGAAGTCGGCAAGGGCTTGTACGCCTGGTCGTACGCCCACGCGATCCGGTTCGACAAGGACGACAACCTCTGGGCCATCGACAAGGGCTCGGACATGATCGTGCGCATCAACCCCGAAGGGCATGTGACCATGGTCTTCGGCCGCAAGAAGGAAGCGTCAGACGAAGCGGCGCCGTGGACCCGGGTCAACCCGCCGCGGCCCCCGGTGCCAGGACAGTTCCGCCAGCCCACCGACGTCGCGTGGGACGCCGACGGCAACATCTATATCAGCGATGGCTACATCAATTCGCGCGTCGCCAAGTTCACGAAAGACGGCGACTGGGTGGCGTCCATCGGCGAGCCTGGGCGCACGAAGCTCGGCGAGCTCAACACGCCGCACAGCATCGCGAACGACGCGAAGGGCAACATCTACGTCGCGGACCGCGGCAACCGCCGTATTCAGGTCATCGATCCGAAGACGAACACGTTCGTACGGGAGATCAAGATCGACGTGCCGGTCCCCGCGGACGCCAAGCCGTGGATGGGCGCGACGCCGACCGTCGAACAGGCGGCTGCGCAGAGCGGCGCGCCGTGGGCGATCTGCATCACCCCCGGACCCGGCACGCAGTATCTGTACAGCGCTGACGCGTTCCCCGGCCGTATCTACAAGCTGACGCTCGACGGCAAGGTCCTCGGCTGGGTCGGCAAGGCTGGTCATCAGTCCAAGCAGTTCGGCTGGATCCACGAGCTCGCGTGTCCGACGGAGAATGACATCTATGCCGCGGAGCTGCTCAACTGGCGCGTCCAGAAGCTGACGCTCCATCCGCAGCAGATGAAGACGACCGCGGGCCAGTAAGCACGCGCGTGGCGCCCGGTATCGAGGGGACGCGATGCTGAAAGATCTGCGTCACGGCGTGCGCATGCTGTTCGCGGACAAGGGCTGGACGGCCGTCGTCGTGGTGTCGCTCGCGCTCGGCATCGGCGCGAACACGGCGCTCTTCGGCGCCGTCAACAGCCTGTTCCTGGCGAAACTCCCGGTCGCCGACCCTGACACGCTGGTACGGCTGAAATGGGCCGGTCGCAATGACATGGTGACCGACTCGAGCGACTACGGGTTCTCGAACAAGGATGCCGCCGGCCTCACCGTCCGTGCAACCTTCTCCTATCCGATGTTCCGCCAGTTCGTGGCGGACAACCGGACCATGGAGGATCTCCTCGCGTGTGCCCCGGCCGGACGCGCGAACCTCGTCGTGGACGGTCAGGCCGAGATCGCGACGGCTTTCGTCTCGTCGGGCAACTACTACCGGATGCTCGGTCTTGCCGCGAATCCCGGACGCATCATCGTTCCCGACGACGATCGACCGGCCGCCCTGCCGGTCGCGGTCATCAGCGCGCGCTATTGGCGAACGCGCTTCGGCGGCGATGCACGTGCCATCGGCAAGGTCGTTCAGCTCAACAACGTGCCGGTCACCATCGTCGGCGTGATCTCACCGGACCTTGTCGACGCGCAGCAGGCCATTCACGACGGGCCCGACATCGCGGTTCCGCTCGCGCTCACCGATCTCATCAACAACGCCCCCACGGCTCCGGGCGAGCCGAACGCCCTGCTGCTCGAGCGGCCGACGTACTGGTGGCTCCAGATTCTCGGGCGCCTCAAGCCTGGCGTCAGCGCCGCGCAGGTGCAGTCGAACCTGGAGGCGGTGTTTCAACACACGGCTCGAACCGGGCTCGATTCATATCTCGCGTCGCTCGGGCCGGGCGAGCGATCGAGCTCGCGAAACCGCGATCGGACGGAAGTGCCTCGCCTGCGTGTCGAGTCGGGGAGCCGCGGCATCTACGACGTCAACGCGTCGGACTCGAGTGCGGTCACGATTCTGAGCGTCGTCGTCGCCCTGATCCTGCTGATCGTCTGCGCGAACGTCGCGAATCTCCTGCTCTCGCGCGCGGCGACGCGGCAGCGGGAGATCTCGGTCAGGCTCTCGCTCGGCGCGACCCGCTGGCGCCTCGTCCGCCAGCTGCTCACCGAAAGCCTGCTGCTGGCGGCCATGGGCGGCGCGCTCGGCATCCTGGTCGGACGCTGGGGGCAGCCGCTCCTGCCTGGCAACGCTGGACGGGCGGCCGGACTCGACTGGCGCGTGTTGTCGTTCGTGCTGGCCGTCACGGGGCTGACCGGCATCGTCTTCGGCATCGCGCCGGCGCTGCGCGCGACGGCGATGGACGTCAATGCCACGTTGAAGGAAAGCAGCCGGTCGGTCGCGGGCTCGCGCAGCATCCTGAGCAGGTCGCTTCTCGTGCTGCAGGTCGCTGTTTCGCTCGTGCTGTTGATTGCCGCCGGGTTGTTCCTCCGGACGCTGCAGAACCTGCACAACGTCGACGTCGGGTTCAACACGCGCAATCTCGTGCTGTTCCGCGTCAGCCCTTCGCTCAATCGCTATGACGATGCCCGGACCGTCGCGCTCTACGGACGGATCACCGACGGCCTTCGCGCGGTCGCGGGAGTTCGATCCGTCGCCCTGTCGAATGTGCAGCTGCTGTCCGCGAGCGTCAATTCGACCAGCCTCTTCGTGCTGGGCCGCGCGTACGCGCAAGGTCAACACGACTCCATCAACCGCCTCGTGATCTCGCCAGGGTTCTTCGAGACAATGGAGATGTCGATCCGGGCGGGCCGCGGCGTTACCGATCGCGACGGTCCCAACGCGCCGAAGGTCGTGGTCATCAACGAGACGGCCGCGCGCAGGTACTTCCCGAACGAGAACCCGATCGGCCAGCACGTCGGCTCGAGCGTGGAGACAGCGGGGCAGATGGAGATCGTCGGCGTGCTCGGCGACGCCAAATACGACAGCGTCCGCGATCCGGTGCCGCCGACGCTGTACGTGCCGTATCTCCAGACGCGCCTGCCGAGCGCCATTTTTCAGGTGCGGACGGCAGGGGATCCGATGGGCGCCATCGGCGCGATTCGCGCGGCGGTCCGGACGATCGACCCCAACCTGCCGCTGATGAACGTCTCGACGCAAGTAGAGCAGATCGAGAAGCGGCTCCTGCAGGAGCGGGTGTTCGCGCAGGCGTACTCGCTGTTCGGCGGCCTCGCGCTGCTCCTGGCGGCGGTCGGCCTGTTCGGCCTGATGTCCTACAGCGTCGCGCGGCGCACGAACGAAATCGGCATCCGGATGGCGCTCGGCGCGCGGCGCGCGGACGTGCTGCGGCTGGTCATGGGCGAATCCATGGCTCTCGTCATCCTCGGTGTCGGCCTCGGTCTTGGCGGCGCGGCGGCCGCGGGCCGACTCATCGCGAGCCTGCTGTTCGGGCTGGCCGCGACCGACGCGCCCACCGTGCTCGCGGCCATGCTGGTACTCCTCGTCGTCTCCGCGGCCGCCGGATACCTGCCGGCCCGAAGGGCCGCTCGCGTCGATCCCCTCGTTGCGCTGCGCTGCGAGTAGCCGGCCGCAATCGTCAGAACTTCCCACAGCTGCGCGCCATGTCTGCCGAATCGTGATGTCACCGGCGTGTTCAGCCGAAACAACAGGTTCATTCTCCATTCAACCAGAAAAGGGTCACGATGGGCTCGCTTTCGACGCGTCTGCATCGACGGCTGGTGCTCCTGGCGATCCTCGCCGTGCTCCCGGCGATCGCGGTCATGACCTATGACCAGACGATCGACCGCCGGGACGCTCACGCGCGCAGGCTGGACGCGGACCTTGGCCTCACACGATTCGCGGCGGCGCAGCAGGCATCGATCTTCAACGGCGCCGATCGCCTCCTGCAGACGCTGGCGCAGTTCCCCGGCCTGGGAAACGACATCCCACGATGCAATGCGCTGCTGATGGCCGTGGTGCGCGGACATCCCGGCTACATCAACCTCTCCTTCATCAACCCCGACGGCACCATCGTCTGCTCGAGCAATCCCGACAGCTTGGGTCTCTGGCTTGGCGATCGGGCGTGGTTCCAGCGGGTCATGCGGGATGCGACGACCATCGCCGGCGAGTTTGAAATCGGACGCACGACCGGGGCGCAGAACATCGTCGTCGCGCGGCCGCTGTTCGGCTCGACCGGCGCCATCGAGCGTGTGGTCGGCGGTGCGATCGAGCTGGGTCAGCTCAGTCGCCTGGCATCGACGGTGACGCTTCCCGCTGGCGGCACGCTCACGCTCTTCGATCGAAGCCTGACGATCCTGGCGAGGTATCCCGACAGCGCCCGGTGGGTCGGGCAGCGCGTGCCGCTCGAAGCGCTGCCGCTGCCGGCTTCGCCGGGCTCCGTCCAGACGCGCCAGGCCGTCGGGATCGATGGCGTCCGGCGCCAGTACGTCACCGTTCCGGTCGAGACAGGCTTCGACACGGGTCTCTACGTCACCGTCGGCTCGGATCCCGCCGTGACGTTCGCGGCCGCGGATCGCCTGCGGCGGCAGCAATTCGCATTGGTCGGGCTCGTTGGCTTGATCGCCATCGGCATCGGGGTCGTCGGCGGCCACCTGTACGTGCTCAGGCCGGTCGCAGCACTGGCCGGTGTCACGAAGCGGATCGCCGACGGTGACTTCAGCGCTCGCGCGGATCTGACCGCCGGCGCACTCGGATTCAGCGAGCTCGGTGAGGCAGTGAATTCCATGGCCGGCGCGCTCGAGACGCGCCAGCGCGACCGTGAGAAGTTCGAGGAACAGCTGCAGGCGTCGGAAGCGCGGTACCGGCTGCTCTTCGAGCAGAATCCCCAGCCGATGTGGGTGTATGACACGGCCACGATGCAATTCCTCGAGGTCAACGACGCCGCCATCGCGAAGTATGGCTACTCTCGCGACGAGTTCCTGGCGATGCGTCTTCCCGATATTCGGCCGGCGGACGAGGTCTCCCGCCTCGTCGAGAATGTCGCCGATGCGCCGGCCGGGCTCAGCGGCACCTCGCAGTGGCGGCACCGGCTCAAATCGGGTCGAGTCATCGACGTGGAGATCATCTCGCATGCCGTCACGTTCAGAGGCAAGGCAGCGCGCCTGGTGCTCTCGCACGACACGACCGAGCGTCTGCGCATCGAGCGACAGCTTCGCGAGACGGAGGAGCGCATGCGCTTCGCCCTGCACGCATCGCAGGTGGGCGTGTGGGAGGTCAATCTTCAGACGAACGGGACCTACTGGTCCGAAACGTGCGAGGCCCTGCACGGCCTCGCGCCGGGCGCTTTCGCCGGCACCCTCGACGCGTTCCTCGACCGCATTCATCCGGACGATCGGCCAGCCGTCTACGAAGGTATGAACTCCGCGATTCGTGATCGCCGCGAGGCGGAGCTGGAGTATCGGACGGTCTGGCCGGACGGCACCGAACGCCACATCGCGTCGACTGGCCGCTTCTCATACGATGAAACGGGCGCGCCGATTCGGGGCGCGGGCGTCGCGACTGACATCACCGAGCGGCGCATGCTCGAGGATCAGTACCGCCACTCCCAGAAGATGGAGGCGGTCGGCCAGCTCGCCGGCGGGATCGCGCACGATTTCAACAACATGCTCACGGCGATCATCGGCAACGCAGAGTTTGTGAACGAAGCGCTGCCCGAGGGCGACCCCCGGCGGGCGGACGTCGAAGAGATCGAGCGCGCGGCCCACCGTGCGGCGGACCTCACCCACCAGCTTCTGGCCTTCAGCCGCAAGCAGATGCTGGCGCCCCGCGTTCTGCACCTTGGAGACATCATCAGCCAGGTCTCGCCGATGCTGCGGCGACTCATCGGAGAGGCCATCGACCTGAAGACGACGGTCGGCGATCGGCAGCGTGTGAAAGCGGATGCCGGGCAGATCGAACAGGTCCTGGTGAATCTTGCCGTCAACGCGCGTGACGCCATGTCCAGCGGCGGCCGCCTGACGATCGAGACGAGCGACGTCGTGCTCGACGAGGCGTACGCCCGGGAGCACCCGACGGTCCGACCCGGCCCGCACGTGATGCTCGCCGTGAGCGACACGGGGCATGGCATGGACGCCGCGACGCAGAAACGCGTCTTCGAACCGTTCTTCACCACCAAACCCAACGGCCAGGGAACCGGCCTGGGACTCGCCACGGTGTACGGCATCGTCAAGCAGAGCGGCGGCTACATCTGGCTGTACAGCGAAGTGGGCCGCGGGACGACGTTCAAGGTCTATCTGCCGCGGACCGACGAGATCGAGGCCGCCATGCAGCCCGGCGGCGCGGATCCGCGAAAGCTCCGCGGGGACGAGAGGATTCTCCTCATCGAGGACGAGGACGTCGTGCGTGAGTTCGCCTACAAAGTGCTGTGCCGGTACGGATATGTCGTTTACTCGGTCCTGAACTGCACGCAGGCGCTGGCGTTCGCGGCGGCGCACCACGGAACGATTGACATTGTCCTCAGCGACGTCGTGCTTCCCGACATGTCCGGACCGCAGGCCGTCTGTCAACTGCAGCAGCGCCACCCGGAGTCCAAGGTGCTGTTCATGTCGGGATACACCGACAACGCCGCCGTGCACCACGGCGTTCTCGACGCGGAGATGCCCTTCCTGCAGAAACCGTTCAGCGGCGAGGCGCTCGTCCGTCGCGTGCGCGATGTGCTGGACGGTCAGGTGATGTAGTCTACTGTGGCTTCAGCGCGACGAGGACGACGTCGACCGCGCCGCCGACGTTGCGTGCTGAGTGGCTGGTGCCGCGACCTTCGAACTCGACGTCCCCCCGCTTCCAGCGGTTCACGACCGTCTTGCCATCGGCGGTATCTTCGATCTCACCGCCGGACAGATGAACAACAACGGTGTCGGAGGCGTGGGTGTGGAATGCCTCGCTGGCGCCCACTTCCATGCGCGCGCGGATGACCGACACGCGATCGTTCTCGAAGGTCGTGTTGAAGCTCATGCCTTTGAATGGCGCATCGCCCGGCTTCGAGCCGACCGGCGGCGGCGTCGCCGTCGTGCCGGTCTGTCGGCGCGGCTGCACGATGACGATCGAGCCGCGCATGGGTGAGGCGCTCGACGCCGCGTCCTCCACCCAGACGGCGCGTCCAGCGCTTCCGCCCGGGCTGTTGTCGAGCGACACGACGACGGCCGGCCCGTGATCCACCCCGCTCAGAGCGCCGGCATCGGTGCGAAATACGCGCACATGCGGGTTGTCAAGAACAACGGTCGACGTCGCGATTGCAGCGGCAACGATCAAGAGACAACGCATCGTCGGTCCTCCGTGAGCGCGCCATGCTACATCGAGTAGGCTCTACGGGCTATGGACTATCGGCGGCTGGGGGCGACCGGCCTTCGGATATCCCGTCTGGGGCTTGGCTGCGGCAACTTCGGTGGCATCGGGTCGGCGCCCGCGTTTTTCGGCATGGGCGAGACCGAGGCGCAGGCGTTCGATCTGATGGATCGGGCGTTCGACGCCGGGATCAACTTCTTCGATACGGCGAACGCGTACGGCGGGGGCCGCAGCGAAACCTACATTGGCCGATGGCTGAAGGAGAAGGGTCCGGCGGTTCGCCAGCAACTGCTGCTCAGCTCGAAGGTGTTCAACCCGGTCGGCCCGGGGCCGAACGACCGCGGCCTCTCACGACGGCACATTCTGCAGCAGGTCGACGAGAGCCTCGCCCGGCTGCAGACCGACCGCCTCGACATGTATCTCATTCACGAGCCTGATCCCGAGACGCCGCTCGACGAGACGCTTCGGGCGCTCGACGACGTGGTGCGTGCGGGGAAGGTGATCTACGTTGGCGCGAGCAATATCGAGGCGTGGCGGCTGGTGCGGGGACTGTGGATCAGTGACAAGGGCGGCCTGTGCCGCTTTGACTGGGTGCAGAACTCGTTCAACCTGCTCGATCGCAGGCCGGAGGCCGAGATGTTCCCGGTCTGCGCGGACCAGGGCGTCGGCTTCACGGCGTTCAGCCCGCTTGCGGGCGGGTGGCTGACGGGAAAGTATCAGCCGAAAGGGGCGTATCCTCAAGGCTCGCGGATGACGTTCCGGCCGGAGCCGTATCGACACCTGGAGCAGGACGGCGTCTTTCGAGGGTTGGCTGCGCTTGCCGAGGCGGCCCGCGTCCGGGGCGTGGAGATCGGCGCGCTCGCGATGGCGTGGGTGCTTTGCCATCCGCGCGTGGACGCGGCGCTCGTCGGCGCGCGGAATGCCGCGCACCTCGAGACCGCGCTGGCGTCGATGCGGATCGACCTGTCGAACGATGAGCGGCTGCAACTGGCGGCGCTGTTCTGACCTCAGAACAACGCGATCAGGTCCGTCGTCTAACACCACGGGCGCCGCACGCGAATGCAGGGGCTGGATGGAAAGACAGATGGAAGGACCGAAGCGCACCGTCGGTGTCTGGAGCTGGCCTGGCGGCCTGTGGCAGGACATCCAGTACGGATGCCGCATGCTCGCGGCCAGCCCGGGATTCACCAGCGTCGCGGTCGTATCGTTGGCGATCGGCATCGGCGCGAACTGCGCCATTTTCAGCTTCGCTGACGCGTTGCTGCTGCGGCCGCTTCCGGTGGCCCGGCCCGGAGAGGTGCTTACCGTCGGCTCGACCGCGGCGATCGAGGCGTTCGGGGCCAGCTCTCTGGTCTCGTCGTATCGCGACTACGTGGACATCCGCGATCGCAGCAAGAGCTTTGATGGGCTTGCGGCTTTCACGCAGGTCACAGCAGGGTTCGCCACCAATCCGACAGCCCCGCCAAAGCTGACGATGGGCATGCTCGTGAGCGGCAACCTCTTCCCGCTGATGGGTGTCCAGCCAACCATCGGGCGCGGCTTCAGACCCGAGGAAGATCAAGTGCCCGGACGAGACGCGGTTGTTGTGCTCGGGCGGACGATGTGGGAGCAGGAATTCGGCTCCGACCCCACGGTGCTTGGTCGCAGCGTCCGGCTGAGCGGCAACGAGTTCGTCGTCATCGGCGTCGCCCCATCCGGCTTCAACGGTCTCGACCAGTATGTCCGGACAGACTTCTTCGTGCCGCTGATGATGTCGCCGCGTCTCATCAGCAATCCGAAGGCCGCCTCGCTCGAGGCGCGGGACGCCCGGAATCTGCGCGTGAAAGGACGCTTGAAGCCCGGCGTGTCCCAGGCCGACGCGCAGACGGAATTGACGGCCATCGCCCGGGACCTGGAGCGCGCCTATCCCGACACGAACAAGAATCGCCGCCTGACGGTGCGCACGGAGCTGCAGGCCAGGATGGCGGAGGACCCACCCGATGCGACGCTCGTCGCGATGCTGTCGACGCTGGCGCTCGCCGTGTTGTTTGTCGCGTGCGCCAATGTCGCCGGGCTGTTGACCAGCCGGGCGCCTCAACGAGCGCGGGAGATGGCGCTGCGTCTGGCCATCGGTGCCGGGCGCGGCCGGCTCGTCCGGCAGTTGGTCACGGAGAGCCTGCTGATCGCGCTGATGGGCGGGCTGCTGGGCCTCGGGGTTGGCTATGCCGGCATGACGCTGTTCAAGCAGATCGAGCTGCCGACCGATCTGCCCATCTCGCTCTCGTTTCAGATGGATCGGCGCGCGCTGCTCTTCAGCCTGTTCGTGGCGGTCGCGAGCGCCGTGCTCTTCGGCCTCGTGCCGGCAATCCAGGCGACGCGCACGGATCTGACTGCCGTGATGAAGGCGAGTGACAGCGTCGCACCCGGGCGCCGGCGCCGCTGGGGGCGGGCGGTGCTCGTGGGCGGACAGGTCGCTGTCTCGGTCGTGCTGTTGGTCGTGGCGATGTTCATGTATCGAGGCTTCCGGCAGCAGCTCGCGGGCGGTCCCGGCTATCGCACCGAGCGCCTGCTCATGATGAGCTTCGACCCGACGCTGGTCCGCTACACGGAAGCGCAATCGCAGCGGTTCTTCGAACAGGTCGCTGAGCGGGCGCGCGCGGTAACGGGCGTCAAGACCGTCACGATGGCCACGTCGGTTCCGATGTCGAACGATTCGATCGGCGTCGAGACGATTGCTCCTGAGGGGTTCCAGTTTCCAGTCGGCAAGGACAACGCCACCGTTCTGGCGTCGAACATCGACGAATACTATTTCGACACAATGGGGATCGCGATTCTCCGCGGGCGTAACTTCCGCGTCGATGACGGCCCTGACGCGCCGCGAGTGGCGATCGTGAACCAGCAGTTGGCGCAGCACTACTGGCCCAATCAGGACCCGCTCGGCAAGCGGTTTCGACTGACTGACGGCAGCGCGGCGTGGGTTCAGATCGTCGGGCTCGCGAAGACGAGCAAGTACATCTTCATCGCCGAGCCGCCCACCGAGTTCGTGTACTTTCCGTATCGGCAGAAGAAGCCGCAGCGGATGATCATGCTCGCGCAATCCGTCGGCGACCCCGCTGGTCTCGTCCTGCCGCTGCGCGAGGTCGTTCGCGGGCTCGACGCGAACCTGCCGATCTACAACGTACGCACCATGGAAGAGTTCTACCGGATGCGCGCCGTCAGCATCTTCAACGTGCTCGTGGGCACCGTGGGCGCGATGGGTGCGATGGGGCTGGGTCTTTCCATCGTGGGCCTCTACGGCCTGGTCGCATATGCGGTCAGCCGGCGCACCCGGGAGATTGGCATTCGCATGGCCATCGGCGCGGGCCGCGATGCTGTGCTGCGGATGGTGCTTCGTCAAGGCATGTTGCTGGCGCTCGTCGGCCTGGTCGTGGGCCTGGTCGGCAGCGTGGGCGCTGGGGGGCTCCTGCGCGCGGCGTTCCCGGGCGGCGGCGGCGACCAACGCGATATCGTCGCGTTTGTTCTGGTCGTGCCGATCGTGCTCGCGGTCACCTTTCTCGCGGCGTACATTCCGGCCCGCCACGCCGCGCGCGTCAACCCGATGCAGGCGCTGCGACAGGACTAGCGCCGCTCCCGTTCCTGCGCTCGGGCGCCGAGCAGGATCCCTTCGACGCTGCGGGCGTTGCCCTCGTGACACGCATATTCATAGATGCGGTCGTTAGCGCGGTGCATGGGGAAGCGCGCGGTCCAGGCCGACGTCCACACCGACGGGTCCTCGACCGTGAACTGATAGTCGATCGTATCCGCGTCGATGCGGGTGAAGCGCTCGACGAGACGGACATGCTCGTCGGCGCCCCGGAAGCTGACCTTCTCCGAGAAATTGATCGTGTCGACGACGAGCGTGTGACCGTCCCAATGGCCGCGTGAGTCGCCCATCCACCGGCGCATCGTGCCGTGGGCGCGGCCGTCGAGCGGCACGATGCGGGCGTCGTGAATCATCTCGTTGAAGATGACGACGGCGTCGCGTGTCTGGATGAACTCCACGTTGTTGTTGTAGACGCCCGGGGTCATCGGCGGCCCGGCGACGGCCCATTGGAGGCAGCGCTCGTTGAGCGCGAGATCCTCGGGGCCTTCCGCCAGCGGACGCTGCCGCCGCGCTTGCACCCGCTCCGCCGATCGGCGCTGCGCGTCGGGCGTGAGCGGCGGGAGGCGGCCGTCCGGCGGATCGACGATCAACGAGGTCCGGCGACTTGTGAGATGGCGAGTGCCCGGATCCCACCAATCGGGACCGGCGGTATTGTTGGTGGTCGCCTGACGCTCCACCGTCTGACGCTCGTACCGCTGGGCTTCCTCCACCGTCAGCGTTTCCCGCTCGGCAAATTCGCGCGGCCGCTCGAGCGGCGTCATCGTCGCGTAGTTCCAGACGCCGGAGAAGTCGGTGGGTACCGCCGGCGGCTGCCCCGCCGCGAGCGTGAGCGCGGCGGAGGCGGCGACGATCGCTCTGCGCACGACGCTACCGTAGCATGAACTGGCTGCTGCTTGCCGCCGAGGCCGGCTGAAGACTCAGAGCCGGGCTGAAGACTCATGGCCGCGTGCAGTTGCCTACGCCCATCTGATAAACGGACTGAAGACTCATGGTCGCGCCGTGCAGTTGCCTACGCCCTCTGACGACCCTGTCCAACTCT
>DASZFS010000133.1:0-9212 GCA_035939575.1 Vicinamibacterales bacterium
CGGCTCGGTCAGCCCGATGCCGATGAGATAGAACACCAGCACGACCGACAGGGAGCCATATGCGAAGAGCCGGACAAATCGCGTGGCGAAGAGCAGCCAGGCATCGCCCGTGAGTTGCCGAAGCGCCGTCGGGATCTTCACGTTGAGCACATGGTGTCCTATTCGTGGCGCAACGCGACGAGCGGCTCGATCCTGGCGGAACGCCTGGATGGAATGTAGGTCGCCATGAGCGAAGTGATCCCCAGAATCCCTGCGACAACGGCGTAGGTCGTCGGATCCGTCGGCTTCACGCCGAACAGCAGGCTCCCGAGAAACGGCGTGGTCAGCCCGAGACTCGTGACCAGCCCGACCGCGAGGCCGATGCCGGTGATCACCAGCCCGCGCTTGAGCAGCAACCAGCGCACGTCACGCGGCGTCGCGCCGAGCGCCATGCGGAGCCCGATTTCCGTGGTTCGTTGAGTCACCACGTAGACCATGACCCCGAAGATGCCGACGATCGCGAGACCGAGAGCGACCGCGGCAAACAGTCCGACGAGGAGCGCCCTGAATCGAGGCGCCGCGACGTGCTCGGCGATCAACGCCTCCAGCGTCGTGAAGCGCACCGGCACCTCCGGCGACAGGTCGTACGCTTTCCGTCGCACGGTGTCGATGAGCGCGGTGGGATTGACGGTGCTCCGCACGACGAGGCTGAGCGTATTTCCATTGTAGAAGTGCTGCAGATACGGCATGTAGCACTCCGGTGAGGGCTCGCGCTCGGGGCCGGCCTGTCGGACGTCACCGACGACCCCGACGATGACCATCGGGTTGAGCGAGTCGAACCCGCAGAAAATCGTGTGACCGATTGCGTCTTGGCCGGGGAACGCCTGCCGCGCCAGCGCGTCATTGATGATCGCGGTTGCCGGGGCAGCCGGCGTGTCGCCATCGTGAAAGTCGCGGCCTCGTGTGAACGGGATGCCGAGCGCTGCGAACGTCCCCGGCGCGACGATCGACATGACTGCCTGCGGCGCGTTGGTGTTCAGCTCCTTCGGGAGATGATCGATCCAGTACGAACTGCTCGAGTCGATGTGCCCGGGCGGCGCCATGGTCGCGCCGGCCGCGGTCACGCCGGGGATGGTGGAGACCTGGCGCAGCAGATCCCGAAAGAACAGGGTTGACCCCTTCTGAGGATCAGACGTCGTCCGAATGGTGGCGCCAACCACCAGGACGTGTTCTGGCCGGAATCCCAACGCGACGCGCTGAAGCGCAACCAGGCTCTGTATCAGGAGGCCGCCGCTGGCGAGCAGGACGACCGAGAGTGCGAGCTCGGCTGTCACGAGTGCCTCGCGCGCGAGCCCCGAGCGGCCGCCGAGGCCTCCTCGCCTGCCGCCCAACCTCAAGGCGTGCTCCACATCCACTCGCGAGGCCTGCCACGCGGGCACGAGCGCCATGAGCAGACTGGCGATCGCCGAGACCGCCAACGCGAACACGAGCACCCGCGCATCCACGGCGGCCTCGGCGATCCGCGGCACGTCCGCGGGCGCCAGTGCGACCAGCGCTTTCGTTCCCCACACGGCAAGCAGCACGCCGGCCCCGCCCGAGATGAGGGCGAGCACGACACCTTCGGCCAGCATTTGTCGGACGAGCCGCCCGTAACTCGCACCGAGTGCTGCCCGGACCGCGATCTCCTGGGATCGGGCTGTCGCCCGGGCTAACAGCAGCGTCGCCAGATTGGTGCAGGCGATGAGCAGCACGAGCGCAACGGCCGCGAGCAACAGGTAGAGCGTCAGGCCGACATTCCCGACCAGATCGTCGCGCAGTCGAATGACGCTCACGCCTCGCCCTTTATTGCTGGCCGGGTACATCTGCTGAAGACGCGTCGCAATGGCGGTCAGCTCCGCTTGCGCGCGCTCGAGCGTGGTGTCGTCCTTCAAGCGCCCGACGGCCAGGCGGTTGAGCGCTGCACGAACTGTTCTCGTCGAATTCTCAGTCGCATCGTCCGGAAACCAGATGTCGGTTCCCGCCGGGAAATCGAACGAGCCCGGCAGCACGCCGACGATGGACACGGCCCGGTCGAACACACGAATCGTCTGTCCGAGCGCGTGCTCGCCGTTGCCGAAATACCGTTGCCGGAAGGCGTCGCTCACCACTGCCGCGCCAGTGCTGCCCGATTTCGACTCGTCAATGCTGAAGAGGCGGCCGAGCACGGGCTGAGCGTCGAACACACGGAAGAACTCTGGTGAAACCCGGGTCACCAGCGCGTAGTCGGCCGTGGCGCCGATCGTAACGGCCGTTTGCCGGCCGCCGTAGAACGCCAGCGCCTGGAACGCCGCGCTCTGCGCCTGCCAGTCCTGAAAATCGGGAAGCGAGATCTGTCGGAAGAGATGGCTCAACGGTCGGTTCGTGAAGGAAGAGCCGATGGCGACGATCTGATCCGGGTCGTGGTACGGCAACGGCCGGAGCAGCACGGCGTTCACCACGCTGAAAACCGCCGCGTTGGCGCCTACGCCCAGGGCGAGCGTGAGGATGGCCGTGGCGGCGAACGCCGGGCTCTTTCGGAGCGCCCGAATCGCGTAGCGGACATCCTGGTTCACGTTGTCGATAATCGTCAGTCCCAGCGAATTGCGGCACTCGTCCTTGAGGTATGCCACGCTCCCAATCACACGACGCGCGGCCGCGCGAGCATCCGCAACCCTCATCCCGGCGGCGACGTTCTCCGCGACCTGTTGATCGAAATGGAACTTCAGCTCGGCGTCGAGCTCGCGCTCGGCGCGGTCTCGCCGGAACACGGAACGCAACCGGACGATCAGTCGGCGTGCCCAGCGCATGAGGAACTCGCTACGTCGTTCGCACGACCAGGTTGATGGCGTTGGAGAGACGGCTCCAGTTGGCCAATTCAGTCTCGAGCCGTTTACGGCCGGCGCTCGTCAACGAGTAGAACTTCGCCTCGCGCCCGGTATCGGTCTCGCGCCAATCGGCTTTGATCCAGCCCTGCTCCTCGAGCCTGTAAAGCGCCGGGTAGAGCGATCCCTGCTGAACCTGCAATTGTTCTTTTGAGATCTGTTGGATGCGTTTCGCGATCGCCCAGCCGTGCTTCGCTTCGAGCGACAGCACTTTGAGAATCAGGAGGTCAAGCGTCCCTTGGACGAGGTCGGTCGGTTTCCCCACGCTGATGCCTTGACGGTCGACAATACGTTCAAGGATTGTAGATTGTCAAGGCATCTGACCGCGCCCGGCTCGACCGCCTGCCAAAAGGGGCGTAAAATGCCGATCGGAGCTGCCTATGACTGTCCCGCGCCGGAGGAAGGTCGTACACGCCCGTAAACGCGTCAAGCGTCTGCCCCGATCAGAGTCCCCCTTCCTCCACTCTCGTTGACACCCACGACATCTGAACGCTGATGGTGTGCGCTCGCGCGAGCGCTCATGAGAGGAGACGACCGTGCAGGCACTGGGCGCGCTGGGATGGGATCCCTTTTTCGACAGTCAGGTGACCGGCGACGAACGCGCCCGATGGACGCCGGCGCGCGTTGTGTGGGAGGTCCGCGAGCAGTATCGGCTCTCCACCGGCGAAGCGGAATGGCGCGCCGACCTCGCCGGGCGCCTCCGTCACGAGGCGGCCTCTCGCACCGATCTTCCCGCGGTAGGTGATTGGGTGCTCGCCGCGTTGCGGCCTGCCGAAGGCCGCGCGACGATTCATCGATGCCTCGCCCGGCGCTCGTGCTTCTCGCGCACCGGGGCAGGCCGCTCGACCGAAGAGCAGGTCGTCGCCGCCAACGTCGACACGGTGGTGATCGTGACGTCGTTCAACCGTGACTTCAACGTGAGACGCATCGAGCGGTATCTGGCCCTCGCCTGGGAGAGCGGTGCCCGGCCGATCGTTCTGCTGAACAAAGCCGATCTGTGCGCGGATCAGGAGGCATGGCGAACGCAGCTGACGACGGAGACGGCGGCGGTGTCGCAGGGCGTACCGCTCCTCGTCACCAGCGCCGTGAGCGGAGAAGGGATGGCCGATCTGGTGGGCGTCGTCCGAGCCGGTGGCACGACGGCCCTTCTCGGATCGTCCGGCGTCGGAAAGTCGACGCTGCTCAACGCCCTGTCGGCATCGTCCGGCGAGAGGCGCCAGGGGGTGCTGCCGATTCGCGACGGCGACGATCGTGGGCGCCACAGCACAACGGCGCGCCAGCTGTTCTGCCTGCCGGGAGGGGGCGTTTTGATCGACACGCCGGGGATGCGCGAGCTCCAGCTCTGGGACTCGGACGCGGGACTGGATCGGGCGTTCGCCGACATTGACGCGCTCGCGGCGGGCTGCCGCTTTCGCGATTGCGCCCATGACGCTGAGCCGGGCTGCGCGGTCGCCGCCGCCGTCGAGCGGGGAGTGTGTCCCGCCGATCGGCTCGACAGCTACCGGCGATTGCAGCGCGAGAACGAGTTCCTGCGCGCGCGTCACGATGATCGCGCTCGTTTGGAGCGGACGCGCAAGGCGAAGGAAATCACAAAGGCGGCCAGACTGCAGGAAAAACTCCGGAAACGCGATCTGCGGTAGCCTATGCCCGAGGAGCGTCCCGCCCATGTCTCAAATGTCCCCATTGTCCGACACCCGCTGCAGTCTTCGAGTGATGCAGTTGACCGCGCTCGTCGCTATCGTCGCCTGCGCGATCATCGGCCGACCGACGCGCGCCGAGTCGCCTTACAAGGCGGTGGCGGGCTGGGGACAACTTCCGGCGGGGCTGAAATGGGGTGAGGTTCCGGGCATCGCCATCGACGCGAACGGCACGATCTTCGCGTTCACCCGCAACGAGCCGCCGGTCATCGAGCTCGACGCGGCGGGCAAGGTCCGAAAAACGTGGGGCCAGGGAATGTTCGTCTGGCCCCACGGCATCCGCTTCGATCGCGACGGCTTTCTCTGGCTGACCGATGGACGTGCAGCCGACGGCAATGGGCAGCTCGTCTACAAGTTCAGCGCCGACGGGAAGCTCGTCATGACGCTTGGAAAGAAAGGCGTATCGGGAGATGGGCCAGACGCCTTCAACGGTCCGACCGACGTGGCCGTCGCGCGCAACGGCGATATCTTCGTCGCTGATGGACATGTCAACAGCCGCGTCGTGAAGTTCTCGAAGGACGGCCGGTTCATCAAGGCGTGGGGCAAGAAGGGCAGCGGTCCGGGCGAGTTCAATTTGCCGCATTCGATCGTCATCGATTCGCGGGACCGATTACTCGTGGCCGATCGCACGAACAAGCGGATTCAAATCTTCGACCTGGACGGCACGTTCCTCGATCAATGGACGCAGTTCGGATCCCCCAGCGGGCTGTTCATCGCGCCGGATGACACGCTGTACGCCGTCGATTTCCAGAACAAGAAGAGCCTGTTCATCGGCAGCGCCAAGGATGGGTCGATCAGGTATCAGATCGAGGATCTGACGCTGGCCGAGGGCATCGCGGTCGATCCGGCGGGTACCATTTATGTGGGCGAGACCTTGCCGGGACAAATCGGCGAGATGGCGACCGGTTCCACAGTACGGAAACTGGTCAAGAGATAGAGCCAAGGCTGGCGGCCACGCGCGACACGGCCGCCGCGGCAGGACACGCGTCTCAATCCCTATGTGGCCTCTGCGGCCTATGGGGCGCGTCGTCCTCGCGATCATCATCTCCGCCTTTGCCCTGACTGCCCTGGGACAGCCAGCACCCGTCACGATTCGCGGACGGGTGATCGCTGACGAGAGCGGCGATGCCATTCCCAACGCGCGCGTCGCGATCGCATCCAGCGCTGTGGGCGCACCCGTCGTGCTCACAGATAGCGATGGTCAATTCTCCCTGGGCGCGACGATCAGCGCTCTCCCGGTACACCTTGCCGCCAGCAAGACCGGCTATGCCCGCCGCGAGGTGACGCGTCCGGCCGCGATTCCCAGCCAGCCAATCGAGATCCGGCTTCAACACGGCGCCGTCGTCTCCGGACGAATCGTCAACGCATTCGGCGATCCGATCCCAGACGTGCGCGTCGCCGCGCAGCTCGCGGCGCAGCCGGACAGACGACCGCCGGACGCCGCTGCGGGCGCGCGCGCCCCCGCTGTGGCCGCGACGACGACCGACGATCTCGGCGAGTACCGGCTGTCGAGCCTCCCGGCCGGTGCGTATGTCATCGCGACTACGACCTTCGGTGCGGCCGCCGCCAGCCCCATCGGCAACAACCAGGTGATGTACCAGCCCGAGGCGAGAACGACGTATTACCCGGGAGTCGGAGCGCCGGCAGACGCGCAGGTGCTGCGGCTCGAGCCGGGCGAGGAGCGCCCGCGGACCGATTTCGTGGTACCCGACGAACAAACCGTGTTCGAACCGATCAGCCTCGCCCCGCAGGGCCCGCCGGCGGTGTTCACCTTCATGACCCTTCCAAAGACCGCGCAGAGCACAGGCATCGTCCGGGGGCGAGTCGTGAGCACCGACGGCCGCGGTCTCGCGCACGCTCAGGTGCGCCTCATCACAGTCGGGAACGGCATGCTGCAATCCGCCATCGGCCGGGCCGACGCCGACGCGCGATTCGAGCTGCGCGACCTGCCGTCCGCTCGATTCAGCATCCTCGCCGCGAAGACAGGCTACAGTCTGGCCGCGGTCGTACCGCCGTTCGATCTCGCGGGAGGGGAAACGCGCGAAGGCATCGACGTCACGCTCGCGCGCTGGGGCACACTCGAGGGTCACGTCGTCGACGACCTGGGAGAGCCGATTCAAGGCGCGCGGGCGCAGGTGCTGCAGGTGCGATACGAAAACGCGCGCCGGAGACTCGTGCCGGCAGCGAACGCGGCCCGCCTCACGGACGATCTCGGACGATTTCGGCTGCATGGCCTGCCCCCGGGTCGCTACGTCGTCAGCGCGTCGGTCAGCGAGGTAGGCACGGCGGAGGTCCCGGGCTACGCACGCGCGTACTATCCCAGTACGTCGAACGCCGCCGACGCGCAGTTCGTCTCCGTGGGGCTCTCGCAGGACATCACGGGTATCGATATCCCGTTGTCGCGTGCGCCGACAGCAAGGGTCGCCGGCCGCTTGATCGACGCCGCCGGTGCGCCCGCGACGGGAGGCAGCCTGAACCTCCTGCCCAGCCAGGGTGCGTCGTCGGCCATCGGCGTGCCCCTCGGGGCCCGCATTCAACCGGACGGCCAGTTCGAGTTCCCCAATGTTGCGCCCGGTCAATACGTCGTCCAATCCGCGCGCAGCCGGTCGAGCCCATGGAGGGAGGGTGAGTTCGGATCGCTGTCCGTTTCTGTCACCGGCACCGATGTGACCGGTTTGGTGATCCAGACATCGACCGGATCGACCATCAAAGGGCGCTTCCGGTTCGACGCACGCGATCGCGTGACCATCCCTGCACGATCCGCCATCGAGCTCTCACCCATACCCGTTGACAGCGACTTGTCCCCGAAGCCCGTGGCGTCGGCCGATATTCACGACGACTGGACGTTCGACATCGCCGGCGTCAACGGGCCGCGCCGGCTGCAGCTCGTGCGCGTGCCGCCGGGATGGGCCCTGCAGGAGATCCGCGTCAACGGCGCCGATGCGACCGATCGGCCGCTGCCATTCGGCAGGACGGACCAGTCGCTGCGCGACGTGGAAGTGGTCCTCACCGATCGTGTCAGCGAACTGAGCGGGAAGGTCGTCACCGACCGCGAAGAGGCCGTGGCAGAGGCAGCCGTTGTCATCTTCGCCACGGATCGCGGGCGCTGGTATCCTGTGTCGCGGTTCCTGCGGACGGCCAGCGCAAGTGGAGGCACGTTCAGCGCCCTCGGCCTGCCGTTCGGCACTTACTACGTGGTCGCCGTCCCGCATCTTCCTCAGGAGGGCCCGGGGGATACCGACGCATGGCAGGATCCTGACTTCCTCAACGCCGTTGTGCCATTCGCATCGACAATCACTATCCGCGACGGCGAGAAGCAGACCATCACGTTGCATCTCGCCGCTCGATAATCGCGCGGAATTCGACGCGACGGAGGGTTTGAGACGACTGAAGAAGTGACGGCCCGCCGGCGTTGGAGATACCTCGAAGAGGCTCAGGCGGACGCGCACTACGCGTTTCGCCAGCTCGGGCGCAGTCCCATCCTGGCCGTCGTGTGCGTGTTGACGCTCGCCCTCGGGATCGGCGCCAACACGGCGATCTTCAGCGCGGTCTACGCGGTCCTGCTGCGCCCGCTGCCGTTCAAGAATGCCGAGCGCCTGGCGCTCGTCACCGAGTACAACCCCGGCAATGTCGCCAAGACGGGCAGCCCATTCCTCCGCTACCGGGAGCGGGCTGAACGCAGCACGGCGTTCGAGGAAACCGGGGGCTATTGGAACGTGAGCGGCGGCAACGGGCTCGTGTTCGGCGGCAGCGGCGCCGCCGAGCGCCTGCAGTTTTCGATCGTCACAAACAGCTTCTTCACCATCCTCGGCGTGCAGCCACGCATCGGTCGCACATTCTCGCAGTCGGAAGAAGCGCCGGGCGGGGCGAAGGTGTTCCTCGCCAGCGACGCGCTGTGGCGACGCCTGCTCGGCGGCTCGGCACAGGCTATCGGCACGTCATTTCGTCTTGATGGCGATCTGTACACGTTAATCGGCATCCTGCCGCCCGACTTCGATTTTCCGGGCGCGTGCGACATCTGGATGCCGATCGGGGTGCTCGGTAACAACCCGCTTCACGACCGCGTGTCGCATCAGTTCTGGATGATCGGCCGCCTGCGGCCGGCTGTCGGGGTCGCCCAGGCACAAGCGGAGCTGGACGGCATCCAGCGCCAGCTTGCGGAGGCGTTTCCCACCACCGACGCCAACTGGCACGTGAACGTCAAGCCGCTGCTCGACGAATTCGTCGCCAACGCGCGCACGTCGCTCTGGGTTCTGTTCGCGGCCGCTGGATTCGTCCTGCTGATCGCCTGCACGAACATCGCCAACCTGTTGCTGGCGCGCGCTATTGCCCGGCGGAGGGAGTTCGCCGTCCGCGCGGCGCTCGGCGCCGCGCGCGGGCGGCTTCTGCGGCAGGCGTTCACCGAGACGCTGGTGCTCGTCTGCGCCGGCACGGCGCTCGCGCTCGTCCTCGCGAACCTCGGTTTGCGCGCGATCGTCGCGCTGAGCGCGGGAAGCATCGCGCGCTTCGATCAGACGCACCTGAGCGTGGAAGTGTTCGCGTTCTCCGCCGCGATGGCCTTGATGGTCACACTGCTGGTCGCTGCGGCGCCGGGTCTCTATGCGTCGGCCATCGCGCTGTCCGAGTCGCTGCAGGA